>NZ_CP076853.1:3537500-3837500 GCF_018987265.1 Rhizobium sp. WYJ-E13
GCCAATCACGTCGCGACCGAGGATTATCCGGACTTCGATCCGCTGGCGATCTTCTCAGCCGACGAACCCCAGCCGGCACCGCAAAGCCGCACCGGCGCAATTTACGGCTCCGATGTCGAATCCGAAGTGGCGCTGAAGACCGTTCCCTTCCCGACCAACAAGTCCGACCTGAACATGGCCCCCGGCCTGTCGCTTGACGAAGTCGAGGAAAATGTCCGCTCCAACGGCTCCGTTCTGACGGACGGAAATGCTCAGCTTGCCGCTCTCTATTATGTCGATCCGCGCCGCTTCTCTGCCGAGGACAACGACGTCGACCTGACCGCCGGCCTCGCGGCTCGCGTGCTTGAGCAGAATATGACGGTCTCGGCGCCTGAATCCATCACGCCACAGACCGAGGAATTCGCCGACGACATCCTGCCGGTGCGCCAGGATACGACGATCGCCAAGGCACTCGCCGATTCCGGCTATCCGCAGCCACAGGCAGACGGCATGTCCGGCTACATCGCCCCGCTGCTCGGAACCGATACGCTTTCGAAGGGCGACGTCCTGCGTATCGGCATCATTCAGAAGGGCGAACAGGCGAAGATCATCCGCGCCAGCGTCTATCGCAGCACCCGCCATCTCATCACCGTCGCGCTCGACGACAGGGGCCGTTTCGTTGCCGGCAGCGAGCCGCCGATGCTGGATGCGATAGCCACCGCCTTCGAAGATAATTCCTTCGCTCCTCCTGCTGGCCAAAATCTGCCGCGCGTCTATGACGGCATATACCGCGCATCCCTTTCCTATGGCATGACCAAGGACATGACGGCGCTGATCATCAAGCTGCTCGCCAGCAATGTCGACTTCCAGGCGCAATTGAAACCGTCGGATTACCTCGAAGCCTTCTTCTCCGTCGCCAACAGCAACGGCCAGGCGACCGAGGATTCCGAGCTTCTCTACGTCAACGCCCGCTTCGGCGATACGCTGACCCGTTTCTATCGCTTCCAGGACCCGGAAGACGGCACGATCGATTACTTCGATCAGGACGGAAAGAGCATCCGCCAGTTCCTGCTGCGCAACCCTGTTCCGAACGGCATCTTCAAGTCCGGTTTCGGTATGCGCCGTCACCCGATCCTCGGCTTCGCGCGCATGCACACCGGCGTCGATTGGGCAGCCCCGCGCGGCACGGCGATCATCGCCGCCGGTAACGGTACGGTCGAAAAGGCCGGCTGGGATTCCGGCGGTTACGGCAACCAGACGATCATCCGCCATGCCAACGGCTATGAATCCTCCTACAACCACCAGAGCGCCATCGCCAAGGGCATCGTGCCAGGCGCCAAGGTGCGACAGGGCCAGGTCATCGGCTGGGTAGGAACGACAGGCGAATCCACGGGCCCGCACCTTCACTACGAACTGATCGTCAACGGCACCAAGGTCGACCCCCTGCGTATCCGGCTGCCCGGTGGCAAATCACTGCAGGGTGATGCGCTCGCCAAGTTCGAGGACGAGCGCAAGCGCATCGACACGCTGCTGAACAACCAGCCGGCCTCAGACCAGGTCGCAAGCAAATAATTCTCGCTTACCGCGGAAACAAAAACGGCGGCCCGAGAGCCGCCATTTTCAATTCTCGTCTGTGCAGCCTTACGCTGCTTCACTGACCGGCTGTTTCGTCCGGAACAGCAACCGGTCCGAACCACTGGCGATCTTCACCAGTGATCCATCCGGCACCTGACCCGACAGGATCTGCTCGGCAAGCGGATCCTGGACGAATTTCTGGATCACCCGCTTCAGCGGACGGGCACCATAGACCGGATCATAGCCCTTGTTGGCCAGCCAGTCACGGGCGTCCTCGTCGAGATCGAGCGTGATCTTGCGTTCGGACAGCAGCGACAACAGCCGCTTCAGCTGGATATCGACGATCGCACCCATTTCCTCACGCTTCAGGCGGTGGAAGAGGATGATCTCATCGATACGGTTCAGGAATTCCGGCCGGAAATGACCGCGAACGACATCCATCACCTGTTCGCGAACCGTCTCGCTGTCCTCGCCCTCGCGCAATTGCGTGAGGTATTCGGCACCAAGGTTCGACGTCATGATGATCATCGTGTTGCGGAAGTCGACCGTCCTGCCCTGGCCGTCGGTCAGGCGACCGTCATCAAGCACCTGCAACAGGATGTTGAAGACATCGGGATGCGCCTTCTCGATCTCGTCGAACAGCACGACTTGATAGGGCCGGCGGCGAACAGCCTCCGTCAGCGCACCACCTTCATCGTAACCGACATAGCCGGGAGGGGCACCGATCATCCGGGCCACGGAGTGCTTCTCCATGTACTCTGACATGTCCATGCGCACCATCGCCGTCTCGTCATCGAAGAGGAAGCGGGCGAGCGCCTTGGTGAGCTCCGTCTTGCCGACACCGGTCGGGCCGAGGAAGATGAACGAGCCGATCGGCCTGTTCGGATCCTGAAGACCGGCACGCGCGCGGCGCACGGCGCGGGAGACGGCCTGAACCGCATCGCCCTGGCCGATCACCGATTTCGCCAGTTCGTCTTCCATCCGGAGCAGCTTATCGCGCTCTCCTTCCAGCATCTTGTCAACGGGAATGCCGGTCCAGCGGGAGACGACATGAGCGATATTGTCGGGTGTCACGACCTCCTGCACCATCGCATTGCGGCTGTTGTCTTCCTTGCTTTCGGCGTCGGCCAGCTGCTTTTCGAGACCCGGGATCACACCATAGGCGAGTTCGCCGGCGCGCTGGAATTCACCCTTGCGCTGGGCAATCGCCAGTTCGTTGCGGGCGTCGTCGAGCTGCTTCTTGAGGTCAGCGGCAAGGCCGAGCTTCTGCTTTTCCGCCTGCCAGCGGGCCGTCAGCGCATCAGCCTCTTCCTCGAAAGAAGCAAGCTCACCTTCCAACCGCTTCAGCCGGTCGGCGGATGCCACGTCGGTTTCCTTCTTCAGTGCCTCGCGTTCGATCTTCAGCTGGATGATGCGGCGGTCGAGCTCGTCGAGCTCTTCAGGCTTCGAGTCCACCTGCATGCGCAGGCGGGCAGCGGCCTCATCCATCAGGTCGATTGCCTTATCCGGCAGGAAGCGGTCGGTGATGTAACGGTTCGAAAGCGTCGCAGCGGCAACCAGCGCGGCATCGGCGATGCGCACCTTGTGATGCTGCTCGTACTTTTCCTTCAGACCGCGCAGGATCGAAATCGTATCCTCGACCGTCGGTTCCTCGACCATGACCGGCTGGAAACGGCGGGCAAGGGCTGGATCCTTTTCGACATGTTTGCGGTACTCGTCGAGCGTGGTCGCGCCGACGCAGTGCAGCTCGCCACGGGCAAGGGCAGGCTTCAGCAAGTTGGAGGCGTCCATCGCTCCATCCGCCTTGCCGGCACCGACCAGCGTATGCATTTCATCGATGAAGAGGATGATCTCGCCATTTTCGGACTGAACTTCGTTCAGCACGGCCTTCAGGCGCTCTTCGAATTCGCCACGGAACTTCGCGCCGGCAATCAAGGCACCCATGTCGAGCGCCATCAGCTTCTTGTCCTTCAGGCTTTCCGGCACGTCGCCATTGACGATGCGCAGCGCCAGACCTTCGACGATCGCCGTCTTGCCCACACCCGGCTCACCGATCAGAACGGGATTGTTCTTGGTGCGGCGGGAGAGAACCTGGATCGTCCGGCGGATTTCGTCGTCGCGACCGATGACCGGATCGAGCTTGCCTTCGCGGGCGTCACTCGTCAGGTCGCGCGCATATTTCTTCAGGCTGTCGAAGCCCTGCTCGGCACTTGCCGTATCGGCCGTGCGACCCTTGCGGATGTCGTTGATGACCTGATTGAGCGCCTGCGCGGTCACACCGGCGGTCTTCAACGACTGATAGGTCGAGGCAGAAGTTTCGATCGCCAGCGCCTGCAACAGACGCTCGACCGTCACGAAACTATCGCCAGCCTTCTTTGCAGCCTCTTCGGCAGTGGAGAACACCTTGGCGAGCGGCTGGGCGAGATAGATGTTGCCGTTACCGCCGGAAATCTTCGGCAGCTTGGCAAGAGCGGCATCATTGGCAAGCCGCGCGGCTTTGGCGTCACCGCCGGCGCGCTCGATCAGCGACGCAGCCATGCCCTGATCGTCGTCGAGCAGGACCTTAAGAACATGTTCTGCGGTGAACTGCTGGTGCCCCTGCGCCAGCGCATAGGTCTGGGCAGACTGAACGAAACCGCGCACCCGCTCGGAGTATTTTTCGATATTCATACGTTACCTCCATGAATCGCCCTGCCCTTCATAAGGCACAGACCGATGATTGAGATTGAGCTCCCTCAATAGGCAAGCCCTGTTTGTCGCCATTGAGATTTGCAGCAAACCAAACTGTGCAGGATATGGTGGAGAATCCCAGGACTTTAAAGGGGTGAGACACACGAAAACTGTCGCCCGCGGCTCATCCTTCGCAGCCGCTATTTGCCCATCAACGCAAGGTCCGGCAGCACTCACTTCTTGTCGAAAAATCCTTGGATCGGCTTCCTTGCCCCTGGGTGTTCTCGGTCCGAAATAGAGGTCGATGGAGCCGTCTCGCAGTCGGCCGACGGGACTTCACAAGCGAAAAAGGCCACCTTGTGAGGGCGGCCTTTCAAATTACGCATTCGAAGACGTAGTTATTCGGAAGCGGCTTCTGCCAAAACCGGCGCTTCAGCGGAAGCACCGTCCTCACCGGCTGCCTCACCCTCAGCACCGCGACGCGGACGGCGCGGGCGACTGCCGGCGTTGCGGCGGCGGGGCTGACGCTCGCGCTGTGGCGCAGCTGAGCCTTCCTCTTCCATCACAACTTCAGCCGGAATGCCTTCGATTTCCGGCTGCGGGCCGGTTCCGTCAATTGCTTCCGCCTGCTGCACGGGCGCTGCCGGAGCGGCCTGCTGCTGTTCGCGCTGCTGCTGGCGAGGCGGCTGAACGATGACGACGTCGTCATTATCTGTCGTATCCAGTTCGTCACCATCGCGGTCGGCATTGTCACGATCATTGTAATCGCTGCGGTCATCGCGCTGGAAGCGTTCCTGCATCTGAGCCTGTGCGGCCGCAATGATGCGGTTGTAGTGTTCGGCGTGCTGCAGATAATTCTCAGCTATAACGCGGTCACCGGAGCTCTGTGCGTCACGGGCGAGCTGCGCATATTTTTCAGCTATGTGCTGAGCAGTACCGCGGATTTTTACATCGGGGCCGGAACTGTCGTAGGTCCGGGTCAGCGGGTTTCCACCCTTGCGGTTGAAATTGTTGTTATTGTTGTTTCCACCGCCGCCATTGTTATTGTTATTGCCACGCCCTCGACCGCGCTTGTTCTGCTGTCCTGGCCTCATCGATCGTTCACCTGAATTCTTCTGTTTGTGATTGGATACATGGCACCAATCGCCAAGACCGGTTCATCCGGATCAGGGCCTTCGTGCCGCAAGCATAGTGCGCCTTCGCGCCGACCTGCCGCTTGTCTTCAAGTCAGTTTGACTGATTCACGCATTGGGTCGTGTTCAACCTTTGAAACTCTCGTCTAAAAGAGCAGACCCCCGAGGCTGAGCAAGTACCGAACGAATCTCGTTCATTCCTATGCGCCCAACGCGTAAGGGCAACCTATATTGCTTCCTCAGGAAATCCAAGCCTTTTCTTCGCAATAGCAATAATGTCCAGTTCGATGCTGCAATTTGTCGCCAGTCATGCCGGCGAGAACACGAGCACTCTGTCATTCTGACCATAATCTCTCACGGATTTGAGGCACTTGAAGCCTTGCGCTTCAAAGATCGCCGTCACATCGTGTCGCTGATCGTAGCCGATTTCCAGTCCGACGACTCCATTTGGCCGTACGAACCTCGCCGCATCCTTGGCTATCGCTTTGTAAGCGTCAAGCCCATCCGAGCCACCGTCCAGAGCTGCAGCCGGATCAAATTTCGTCACTTCGGCAGCGAGATCGTGAATGATACTGGAAGCAATATAGGGCGGATTTGAGACAATCGCATGAAACGTCCCGTGAATGTTCTCGAACCAGCTCGATCGAATGGTCGTGAATCGATCCTGCAATCCGTTTCTTTCTGCGTTTGATCTTGCCGTCTCAAGTGCATCGGTCGAAATGTCGCTGCCGATGCCTGATGCTTCCGGACATTCACTGAGGAGCGCAAGGCAAATCGCTCCGGTCCCAGTTCCTACATCGAGGATATGGAGATTGCTCTCCGTCTTTGCAAGATCGCGCAGATAAGGAATGATCGTATCGACGAGAATTTCCGTATCTGGCCGCGGCTCGAGCGTGCCGGCGGAAAGCCAAAGCGGCAGGCCGTAGAACTCCCGCTCTCCAAGAATGCGGTGTACCGGTTCGTGCTTCAATCGCCTTTCGATGGCCCGACCGATACTGCCTGCCTGCTCTTCTGACACCGGCTCGTGGCCGGCTGTCAGCATCTCGGTCGGCGAAAGCTTCAGCAGTCCCGAAATCAGCAGCCGCGCATCGGTCTGCGGATCGTCGATACCCGCTTCCGTGAAGCGGCGCCGGGCCTCGGCAAAGATCTCTGAAACCGTCCGCCCGGATACGATCATTGCTGTTCGCCAAGCTGCGCGAGCTGGCTCGCCTGATAGTCGGCAAGCAGTGCATCCACTACTTCGTCGATCTCGCCGACCATCATTCGGTCGAGCTTGTAGATTGTCAGGTTGATGCGGTGGTCGGTCACGCGCCCCTGCGGAAAGTTATAGGTGCGGATGCGCTCGGAGCGGTCGCCCGAGCCGACCTGGCTCTTGCGGTCGGCAGAACGTTCGCTATCGGCCCTCTGCCGCTCGGCATCGTAAAGTCGCGAACGCAGCACCTGCATGGCCTTGGCGCGGTTCTGGTGCTGCGACTTTTCCGAGCTGGTCACGACGATACCCGTCGGCAGGTGAGTGATGCGCACCGCCGAGTCCGTCGTATTGACGTGCTGGCCGCCCGCACCCGAGGAGCGCATCGTATCGATGCGGATATCCTCTGGCCGTATTTCGATATCGATCTCCTCGGCTTCCGGCAAAACGGCAACTGTCGCCGCCGAGGTATGGATACGTCCGCCCGCTTCCGTCTCCGGCACACGCTGCACGCGGTGCACGCCGGATTCGAACTTCAACTTGGCGAAGACGCCCTTGCCGGTGATCGTCGCGATGATTTCCTTATAGCCTCCGGCTTCCCCATCGCTCGCCGACAACACTTCGACCTTCCAGCCATGTGCGGCCGCGTAACGCTCATACATGCGGAAGAGATCGCCGGCGAAGAGGGCCGCCTCATTGCCGCCGGTGCCGGCGCGAATTTCCAGGATCGCACTTTTCTCGTCGGCCGCATCCTTCGGCAGCAGCAGGATCTGGATTTCGTTCTCCAGTGCCTCGATCCGTTCTTTCACGTCAGGCAGTTCGAGTTCGGCAAGGTCGCGCATTTCGCGATCGACGGACTTGTCCTCGAACAGGATCTCCAGATCGGCAAGCTCGTCCACAGCCTTTTGATAGGCGCGAATCTTGGTCACCACCGGCTGCAGTTCGGAATATTCGGATGCGAGCTTTACATAGACATCGGCCGAGGGGCCGGCCGACATGCGGGCTTCGATCTCGCCGAAGCGGCGCTCAAGCTCGCGCATCTTTTCAATGGGAAGCTTCGCCACCCCTTGCTCCAGTTCTTCTAATATATGTCTAAAGGGGAATATTGTGGCTCTCGGCGAAGCGGGCAAGCACTTCGCGCATCGGCGTCGTTGCATGCCGGTCGTCCAGCGCCTCATTGACCGCCGCCGCCAGCGCCCCGACATCAAGCCCAAGAAGCATCGCCTTGACCGGTCCGATCGAGGCCGGCGACATGGAGATGGAGCGGAAACCGACGCCGAGCAACGCCATAGCCGAGAGCGGCTTGCCGGCCAGCTCACCGCATAGCGTCACCGGCGTCTTGTTGCGGTCCGCACCACGCACGATGTCACGCAGGATGCGCAGGAACGGCCGCTCCAGCGGATCGAAGCGCTCGGAAACCCTCGCATTGCCGCGGTCGACCGCCATCGCGAACTGGAAGAGGTCGTTGGATCCGACAGAGACGAAGTCGACCGCATCCATCAGCTCGTCGAGCTGCCAGAGCAGGGCCGGGACTTCCAGCATCGCGCCGAATTGCAACTTGCGCGGAAGGCCGTGGCCGAAGCGCGACAAATGCTGCACTTCCTTTTGCAGCAGTTCACGCACTTGCCGGAGTTCGGAAACCTCAGTCACCATCGGTACCATCAGCTTCAGCTCAGCGCCGGCAGCGGCCTTCAGCAAAGCGCGCAACTGCGTGCGCAAGAGGCCCGGCCGGTCGAGCGAAAGGCGGATCGCCCGCCAGCCGAGCGCCGGGTTTTCCTCCTCGTGACCGCGGAAATAAGGCACCACCTTGTCGCCGCCGATATCGAGCGTACGGAAAGTTACGACACGACCGCCGGCCTGCTTCAGCACATTGCGGTAGAACATTTCCTGCTCTTCCGCCTTCGGCATGGTGGAAGCGATCATGAACTGCAACTCGGTGCGGAAAAGCCCGATGCCCTCGGCTCCCGATTCTGCCAGCTGCGGCAGGTCGACCAGCAGACCTGCATTCATCTGAAGCTGTATGCGTTGCCCGTCCCGGGTGACCGGTTCGACGGACCGCAAAGCGCGGAACTGCTCCTGCCGCCTTGCACGGAAGCGAACCTTTTCTTCGTAGGAGCGCTGATGCTCCGGCATCGGCCGGATATGCACATGGCCCTCGTCGCCATCGATGATGACGGCATCGCCGTTTTCCGCCAGCGCCACGACACCCGCTGCCTGGCCGATGACCGGAATGCCCATAGCGCGCGCGACGATCACCACATGGCTCGTCACCGCCCCCTCTTCCAGCACCAGACCGCGAACATTGGCACGCGGGTAGTCGAGGAGCTCTGCCGCACCCATGGCGCGCGCCAGGATGATTGCATCGTTCGGGAAGCCCTCGGCGGTCGTGCGGCCGGTATAGCCGGTCAGCACGCGCAGCAGCCGGTTCGCCAGATCCTCGAAATCATGCATCCGCTCGCGCAGATAAGGGTCCGTCAGGCGCATCATGCGCGCCTTGGTGTCGCTCTGGACCTTCTCGACCGCCGCTTCCGCCGTCAGGCCGTTGCGGATCGCCTCTTCCAGCTTGCGCACCCAGCCCTGATCGTGGGCGAACATGCGGTAGGTTTCCAGCACCTCGCGATGTTCGCCTTCCATGGAAACGTCACGCCGCGACAGCATGTCGTCGATGGAGATCCTGAGCGAACCCATGGCTTCCGCCAGCCGCCGGATTTCCTTCTCCGCATCCTCGTTCAACAGATTGGTAACGACGATACGCGGCTCGTGCAGCACGACGTAGCCGAGGCCGATCCCGTCATTATAGGTATCGCCGTCGACCGTGACTGAACGGGTGAGGTCGAGTTCGAGGCCCGGCTTGGCGATCTTCTTGAGTTCGCCGGTGGCGATCATCTCGGCGAGAACCATCGCCGTCGTCTCGAGCGCTTCCAGCTCCTCCTCGCGATAATTGCGGCTCGCCTTGTTCTGCACGACGAGAACGCCGAGCGAGCGGCCCGTGCGCAGGATCGGCACGCCGAGGAAGGAATGATAGATCTCTTCGCCCGTTTCCGGCAGGTAACGGAAGGCTGGGTGCGACTGCGCATCGGAAAGATTGAGCGGCTGGGCCGATGCGGCGATCGTTCCGACGAGGCCCTGTCCCATCTTCAGCTGCGAGAGGTGGACGGCTTCCTTATTGAGACCTTCGGTAGCATAAAGCTCAAGAACGCCATCGGCGCGCAGCACGTAAACGGAGCAGACCTCCGCCACCATGTTGCTGGCGATCTGGCGCACGATCCGGTCGAGTCGCTCCTGCGGCTCCAGCGGCTCCGCCATCAATTCGCGCAGCCGCTTGAGCAGCACGCGCGGACCGCCGGAAAGGTCTCTCATTGCGTCTCAAGCTCCCCGAAATAAACGCTTAATGCGGCCAGAAGGACCAGCCGCATCTTCAACCTGAAGGGGCAGACCGCCCGCTGGGAATCAATTCTTATCCAGACCGTAGCAGGAATGCAAAGTTCTGACAGCGAGTTCTGCATAAGGACCATCGATCAAGATTGAAATCTTGATCTCTGAGGTTGTAATTGCCTTGATGTTGATGCCTTTTTCGGCAAGTGCCCGGAAGGCAGTCGCTGCAACGCCCGCATGACTGCGCATGCCGATGCCGATGACGGAAACCTTCACCAGCCCCGATTCGCTCTGCGCGACATCATAGCCGATCTTCTCCTTATTATCGGAAAGAACCTTGATGGCTTTCTCGACATCACCAGAGGGAACGGTAAAGGTCATATCCGTCTTCGAACCATCCTCAGAGATGTTCTGGACGATCATGTCGACGTTGATGTGGCTTTCAGCGAGCGGACCGAAGATCGCGGCGGAAACGCCCGGCCGGTCAGCAAGACGGCGAAGCGAGATCTGAGCCTCATCCTTGGCGTAGGCGATGCCGGTGACTACTTCCTGTTCCACGATTTCATCCTCGTCACAAATCAGCGTTCCGGGTGGGTTCAAGAGGTCGCCCATGCCCGGAGCATCGGGATCCTCGAAAGACGAACGCACGAAGGTGCGTACCTTGTGCACCATGGCAAGCTCGACGGAGCGCACCTGAAGAACCTTTGCGCCGAGCGACGCCATTTCCAGCATTTCTTCGAAAGCGATCTTCTTGAGGCGCCGTGCCTTGGGTTCGATACGCGGATCAGTCGTATAGACGCCGTCGACATCGGTATAGATATCGCAGCGATCAGCCTTCACAGCAGCCGCAATCGCCACGGCAGACGTATCAGACCCGCCGCGTCCGAGCGTCGAGATGCGGTTGTCAGGGCCGAGACCCTGGAAGCCGGCAACGACGGCGACCTGTCCCTCGCCCATACGCTTGATGATATCGACGCCATCGATTTCCATGATGCGGGCTGCGCCATGTGCATTGTCGGTGCGGATCGGGATCTGCCAGCCCTGCCATGAGCGGGCATTGATGCCCATGCTCTGCAGCGCGATCGCCAAAAGACCTGATGTAACCTGCTCGCCGGAGGCGACAATGGCATCATATTCGCGCGCATCGTAGAAAGGAGAGTTCGCGCCGATCACCTTCGGCGTGTTCTGAACCCAGCCAACCAGCTCGTTGGTCTTGCCGGACATAGCGGAAACGACGACCGCCACTTCATGGCCGGCATCGACTTCGCGTTTTACGTGGCGGGCAACGTTCTTGATGCGGTCCAGATCAGCGACGGAGGTCCCGCCGAATTTCATAACGATGCGTGCCATAAGCCTCTACCACGACCCGAGCGTGATTGCCGGAAAACGGGATTTGCTTCCCCGGCACGCCACGCGCCATTCACAAACCGCCGGGAGTCGCATTGCCGCCCTCCCGGGCATCAGAAAACCCCGGCTGTCAAATGGCCGAAGAGCCCGGAAATACTGGTTTCTGGAACGCCTCTAAAGCCCCGCCAACCAAGGACGAAAGTTGGCGCGTCTCTTAGCGAGTTTGACGGAGGGTGGCAAGGGTGGGGAAAGGGTGAAGTGGAGGCGGCAGGATTTCGTCAGAAGTGATCCCTGCGAGCTGCGGTTAAGCACCCGTTCTCCGTATCCGTCAAACCGGAACATGAAGGCGACTGAACTTAGTGGTCTCAAATGCGTTTAAATCGCATTGGATGCGTCAAGGAAGCTGGTGAACAGAATGAGAAGATTAGCGATAATTGCACTGTCGATAGCGACCGCATTCTCCGGAATGCCCGCCTGGGCAGGGCCAGCCTATACGGCAAACTCGATTCACACGGCAGTGCAGCGGCAGACCACAGGCGGCCAAGCCACCCCCCTTCTTCAGATTGGCTGCAACAACTTCACGAACTGCCCTCGTTATAACCAAGGTTGGGGCAGCAATTACCGCTATTCGAACCGTTATCGCTATGACCGCAGGTGGGACAGGGACCGCCGCTATTATGGCGACCGCCACTACCGCGACCGCTATTATCGCCGCCATGACAATACTGGCGCCATTATCGGTGGCCTGGCCGCCGGCGCGATCATCGGTGGCATCATAGCCTCGCAGCCGCGCGTGAGTGCAGGCAGTTCGCACGCCGAATACTGCTACAGCCGTTATCGCTCGTACCGCGCATATGATAACACATACCAGCCCACGTACGGCCCGCGCCGTCAGTGCCGCTAAATCGGCATCACCTAGGATCCGAAACCCCGCGAAGACGCGGGGTTTTTTACTGCCTTCAGACTTGCTCTTTTTATGGTCCTGCCAAGCCTCCGGTGCGACCTGAGCGCCCTTGACTTATCGCCTCGATCGTCCGACTTCACTGACAGGACATCAAGGAGCGGCAGATGAACGAACCGGCAAAGACTACCATCGACCAGAGCGAAGTCGATCGCTTTTCCGCCATGGCGGCCGAGTGGTGGAGCCCAACGGGCAAGTTTAAGCCGCTGCACAAATTCAATCCTGTTCGCCTGACCTATATCCGCGACAAGGCAGCGGAGAATTTTTCACGCAATCCGAAGACTGCCAAGCCACTTGAAGGCCTGCGTGTGCTCGATATCGGCTGCGGCGGCGGCCTCTTGTCGGAGCCGGTCGCCCGGATGGGCGCTGAAGTCGTCGGCGCCGATCCCTCGGAAAAGAACATCGGCATCGCCTCCACCCACGCCAAGGCATCGGGTGTTGCCGTCGACTATCGCGCCGTCACCGCCGAGCAGCTTGCCGAGGCAGGCGAGACCTTCGATATCGTGCTCAACATGGAAGTGGTGGAGCATGTGGCCGATGTCGAGCTTTTCATGAATACCTGCGCCAGCATGGTCCGACCAGGCGGCCTGATGTTCGTCGCCACGATCAACCGCACGATGAAGGCGGCCGCACTTGCCATTTTCGCTGCCGAAAACGTCCTGCGCTGGCTGCCGCGCGGCACGCATCAATATGAGAAGCTGGTACGCCCGGAAGAACTGGAAAAGCCGCTTGCGGCAAGCGGTCTCGAGATTGTCGACCGCACGGGCGTCTTCTTCAATCCGCTGGCAAACCAGTGGAACCTGTCAAACGATATGGATGTGAATTACATGCTGCTGGCAAAACGTCCAGCCTGATCGCGCCGCATGCAGGCAAAATTATAAAAGACCAGCCGGCCGCATATCAGTTCACGTCTTCGGGCAAGACGGGCAAGGCAGCGATATCAATGCCCTCATCCACCAGCGACTGCGCTTCATCGGGTGTCGCCTGGCCAATAATGCCGCGGGCTTCCGCCTCGCCGTAATGGATCTTGCGTGCCTCCTCGGGAAAGCGGGTTCCGACATCTTCGGAATTCGCCTTGATCGCGGCAACGGCTTCCTTCAGCTTCACAAAGGCTTCGCGGCGGGCCGTATCCATGGCGACGACCTGCATCTCATCCTTCTTGCGTGCGGTCGAAACGGAAGGCGCCATGAGCGACTTGGAGATGGAGCCGGAATTGCAGACAGGACAGGTCAGAAAACCACTCGCGACCTGGCGATCGAAATCGGCACTTTCGGAAAACCAGCCTTCGAACTCGTGGGCATTCTCACAAATAAGGGAATAGCGGATCAAGCTGCTACGCCTCCTGAAACATCCCCCGCAATCTTCTCGATGGAAAACTCCCGGCCGTTCTTAAGGTTCGGAATCTTGTCATGTGCAGCCTTCACAGCGGCCGGATCGATCTCCGTCAGAATGACCGCCTCGCCGAGCGGGCCGGCCGAAGCGAGCACCTTGCCCCAGGGATCGACGATCATCGAATGACCGAATGTCTCACGGCCATCCTCATGCAGGCCGGCCTGTGCTGCGGCGATGATGAAGACGCCGTTTTCGATGGCGCGCGCGCGCAGCAGAATTTCCCAATGTGCCTCGCCGGTCTGCTTCGTGAAAGCGGCCGGAACGGTCATCACTTCTGCGCCGGCAACCGCCTGCGCACGGAAAAGCTGCGGAAAACGCACGTCATAGCAGATGGTGAAACCCATCTCGGCGAAAGGCAGCGACAGCACGCGTGCCTCAGACCCCGGTCGGTAGGCGGCGCTTTCGCGCCAGCTTTCACCATTGTCGAGATCGACATCGAACATGTGGATCTTGTCGTAGCGGTTCCGGATCTTGCCGTCAGGTCCGAAGAGGAAACCGCGATTGGCCATCTTGCCGTCATCGAGTGCAATCGCCGTCGAGCCGACATGCATGTAAATGCCGAGTTCGGCAGCGAGCGCCGAACCGGTCCTGACGATGATGTCATTGCTCTCGTCGCGCAGCACTTCCTTTGCCGCTGCGCGGTTGCGCTGCAGCATGCCGGTCATTTCCGGCGTCTGCACGTAAATCGCACCCTTTGCGGCGGCTTCCCGGACGAGGCGCACCATCGAAGCGGCATTCCGCTCCGGATCGACACCTGAGCACATCTGGATGGCGGCGGCCGTGAAACTCATCGCTTTTCCTCAGGCGGCCAGCAGCGGATCGAGCTTGCCGGCACGATCGAGCGCGTAGAGATCGTCGCACCCCCCGACATGCGTGGCGCCGACGAAAATCTGCGGAAAGGTGGTGCGGCCATTCGACTTGCCGAGCATTTCCTGGCGAAGCTCAGGCGAGAAGGTCGCGTCATGCTCGACATAGTCCACGCCTTTCTCTTCAAGCAGAGATTTGGCGCGTGTACAAAAGCCGCAGAATTGCCGTGTATAGATGGTAACGGGTACCATGAATGGTCTCCAGACGGTGCTGTTTTCTTATTGTCATATAGTTTCTGCAAAGGCCCTTGCAAAGGTCAAAACCGTTATATCGGCAGCACCTGCCTTGCGCAGCACCCGCGTTGCCGCATCGACTGTAGCACCCGTCGTATAGACATCGTCGACGAGGACGATGCGCTTGCCGAAGACATCATTTTCTTTGTCCCTGGCAATCGCAAAGGCGCCTCGAACATTGTCTTCTCGCGCCCGCACACCAAGACCGACCTGCTGGTTGGTGCGCTTGACGCGCAGAAGGGTCGCCGGCAGCAGCGGCTTGTCCGCAAGCCGCGCCAGATGCCGGGCAAGCTCCGCCGCCTGGTTGAACTTGCGCGAGATCATACGCGTGCGATGCAAAGGGATCGGAACGACGGCGTCACAGCACTCGACCATGCAGTCCGAGGCACGCAGCATCCAGCCCGCCATCATCGGCGCGAGATCCGTGCGATCCCGGTATTTGAGGCCATGCACGAGACTGCGCACGGCAGTGTCATGGACGGCTGCCGAACGCAGACGGTCGAAAGGCGGTGGATTGGCGATCGCCTCGGCGCTCAGGATGCCGGCCCCGAGATCATGTGAAAAGGGAATGCCGAGCACCTCGCAATAAGGCCGCTCGATGAAGCGGACGTCGGACCAGCACTTTGGACAGAGCCCACGATGGCCGCCCGTCGAAATACCACAGGCCGCGCAGGCCGGCGGATAGACAAGATCGGCAAGCATGGAGAGAGGCCGCAGAAGCTGCGCCCATATCCGTCCCTTCGCTCTTTCCGTCTCGATCATCCCCATATGAGGGAGACTAGCGTGTCACGAGCCAAAGGAAAATCGCCTTGCCGCCTGTCGGACAGGGGAATATGGACATCGCCATGGATATCATCTTCGACAAGGCGCAGATCGCCGCAAATCGTCACCGCGCGCTCGCAAATAATGATCTGAAGGCAGGTTTCCTGCTCGATATCGCCGCCGAGGAACTGGCAGACCGCCTGGCCGTCGTCGAGCGCACCTTTGAACATGCGGTGGAACTGCATGGCGCAACGGGCGCAGCTGCCCGTGCGGCGATGGCGACCGGCAAGGTAGGCAGCCTCACCCGCGTGGAAAGTGACATCAGCTATGTCACTTCGGGCGAACTCTTTCTCGAAGCGCCGCTCGAAGACGTGCCGCTCGCCCCCCAATCGGCCAATCTGGTAATTGCACCGCTCAACCTGCACCTGACCAACGACACGCCCGGCGTCTTCATCCAGATCCGCCGCGCGTTGAAGCCGGACGGCCTGTTCCTGGCTGCCATTCCGGGCGCCGGTACGCTGCAGGAACTGCGCGAGGTGCTGCTGGCGACTGAGATCGAGATGACCGGCGGCGCAAGTCCGCGCGTCATCCCCTTCGTCGATGTCCGCGATGTCGGCGGTCTGCTTCAGCGCGCGGGCTTTGCCCTGCCCGTCATTGATGCAGAGAATTATATTGTCCGCTATGATTCAATTTTTCCGCTGATGCGTGATCTGAGGGCGATGGGCATGGCCAATCCCCTGGTAGCCCGCAGCCGCAAGCCGCTGACGCGCGCCTTCTTCCTGCGCGCCGCCGAAATCTACGCAGAGCGCTATTCGGACCCCGACGGCCGTATCCGCGCGACATTCTCGTTGATCTACGTGTCGGGCTGGGCACCGCACGAAAGCCAGCAGCAGCCGCTGAGGCCGGGATCGGCCAAGGCACGACTTGCTGACGCTCTCAAAGTGGAAGAGCAGAAGCTCAAGCAGTGAATCCAGTGGACTGCTCAGTTGATCGTCAGGTTATTCTCGACGGTGTTGAATACGCCTAGCAGGCCATTGGTGAACACGCCCAGCCCCCCAATGAGGGCAGCCGCCATCAGCGCTGCGATCAATCCATATTCGATCGCCGTTGCACCACGTCCGTCTGCCAGAAATTTCTTCAGCAAATTCATCAACCCAACCCTTCTGTGCGCAAGACGGCAATGAAATTCACGGCTCCCCGGAACGGGAGCTTCATTTCCTCAGCAGCCGGCGCCGACGCCGTAGCCCTGAACGACACAGACCGACCCAGGCGTATCCTGGAGGACGCTGCGGCGGATCGTATAGCGCTTGCCGTTCTCGCTTTTCGGGCCATTCTCGGTTTTCGGGATGGAGCCGGTGGTGATCGTGTCGAAATCAGCCGGCGCGCTGGCGAGCACGCTCTTCTTGGAAGAATCCGCCAGCATCGGCGTCAGGATGAGGGTGAGCGCCACCACGGCCGTGCCGAAGAGAAGGGCAATATTGAGCGCCCCCGTCCTGCGCGAAGCAGACGAAGAAGCGCGTTCCTTCTCGCGCACAGCTTTCCAGAAATCGTCGTCCATGACGTCAAGCCCTTAAATACACACGCCAGTTGCTTGAGTGAGGCCGATCATTGCCAGAAGGTGCTAAATGATCGATTAATATCCACAGGCGAAATCGACGTTTCGCATTAATAATCAGAAAAGCTAAAGTAAATCCTGCAGCACCGGGATGAGCGGCTCGTCGGCCGGCGGCATCGGGTAATCGCGCAGCGCCTGCGGGCGCACCCATTTGATCGCCTGTCCCTCACGACCGTGTGGAATGCCTTCATAACGGCGGCAGACGTAAAGTGGCATCAGCAGATGGAATGTATCGTAGCTGTGACTGGCGAAGGTCAGCGGCGCAAGACATGGTACCTTGGTCGTGATGCCGAGCTCTTCGTTCAACTCGCGTACCAGCGTCTCCTCCGGTGTCTCGCCGGATTCCACCTTGCCGCCGGGAAACTCCCACAGGCCGGCAAGCGACTTGCCTTCCGGCCGCTGTGCCAGAAGAATACGCCCGTCCGTGTCGATCAGCGCGCAGGCGGCGACCAGAAGCAACCTCTTTCCGGCTTCGCTCATTCGCAGCGCTCCTGCCAGTAGCAGTAATGATAGGCATCACGGAAACCAAGGCGCTCATAGAGTGCAATCGCCGGCGCGTTGGAAAGCTTCACCTGCAGCCAGGCAGTACGGGCGCTGCGCATCCGCGCCCAGCGTAAGGCCGAAGTCAGGATTTCTACGCCGAGACCCCTGCGGCGATGCCCATCGGCAACCGAAAGCGACATGATGCCGGCAAGATCGTTGTCCTGCACGCAGAGAACCGTTGCCAGCGAGCCAAGGATGGCATCCTCGATCATGAAAAGGCCTGATGGCGGCTTGATTGCCGAGATGATCTCGGCAAGCGCCGGCTTCAGCGATACTGGCGCCTGATCGACCGCAAGATTGGCATCGACGAACCGGCCGACATCGTGGGTCGGGAGATGATCGAGCGTATCGGGCAGATCGGCCTGCGAGAGATCGCAGACCATGACCGCCGTCTCATCGAAACGCTCCCATCCCTGCTCCTTGAGCAGGCCGATCAGAACAGGCGAGGCAAGAGGCGTCTCGCGTACGATAGCGGGACGGCCATAGGCCTCGAACTTGCGGCTTGCCTTCTCCAGCCTGATCTCGACATCACGATGGTCGGAAGGATCGAGCGGCACGATGGAGTTCAGGCGGTTGGAAGGATGGCCCGCGGTCAGGCGGACCTGCCAGCTTCCGTCATATTGCACGGATGCAGCCGGCCAGGCACGAAAGCCCACGGCCTCCAGCCGCCGGACCAACGGCAGGTTCTGCTTCGGAAGAGATGCCTGCATCAACGAACGGTCAGCTCCGGTAGTCGCCATTGATCGCAACATATTCCTTGGTGAGGTCGCAGGTCCAGACCGTAGCCTTGCCCGAGCCAAGGCCAATGTCGACTTTGACAGGAATATCCTGCTTCTTCATCACCGCGGAGGCGGCATCTTCGGAGTAGGCAGGATCGCGCTCGCCGTTGACGGCGACGCGCACATCACCGAACCAGATGGCGAGCCGATCGCGGTCGGCCATTTCGCCGGCCTTGCCGACGGCCATGACGATACGGCCCCAATTGGCGTCTTCACCGGCAGCCGCAGTCTTGACCAACGGCGAATTGGCGATGGAGAGAGCGATCGTCTTGGCGGCGGCATCGCTCTCCGCACCGGTCACGGTGATCTCGAGCATCTTCGTGGCGCCCTCGCCGTCGCGGGCGACCTGGATCGCCAGATCCTTGAGGAGTTCGTTGAGGGCTGCGCGGAAAGCGCCGAGCTGCGGATCGTCCGCGCTCACGATGCGCGCCTGTCCGTCAGCTGCCGCTGCACCCGTCGCAAAAAGCATCAGCGTGTCCGAGGTCGAGGTGTCGCTGTCGACGGTCATCGAGTTGAAGCTCGGCTCGACGCCGGCAGACAGCAGCGACTGCAGGGCAGAGGAAGCGATATCGGCATCCGTGACGACGAAAGAAAGCATGGTCGCCATGTCGGGCGCGATCATGCCGGCACCCTTGGCAATGCCGTTGATCGTCACTTTGACGCCGTTGATTTCGGCAGTGCGGGTCGAAACCTTCGGATAGGTGTCGGTGGTCATGATGGCCTTGGCGGCCTCGAACCAGAAGTCACCGGCGGCATCGGCATGCATCTTGTCGAGCACGCCGGTAAATTTGGTGGCGTCGAGCGGTTCGCCGATGACGCCGGTCGACGCGAGAAAGATCTCATTTTCGCTGCAGCCGACGGCTGCAGCGGCCGACTTTGCCGTCAGCTCGGTCGCAGCGCGGCCCTTCATGCCGGTAAAGGCATTGGCATTGCCTGAATTGACGACGACGGCACGCGCCGTGCCATGCGGCAGGTTGGTCCGGCAGAAATCGACCGGTGCGGAGGGGCACTTCGACTTCGTGAAGACGCCGGCAACGGCAGCCGGAGCGTCGAAGACCATCATCAGCACGTCCGTCCGGTTCTTATACTTGATGCCGGCTGAAGCGGTCGCCATGCGCACACCGCGAAGTGCTGGCAGCGAGGCAAAGGTTTTCGGGGCAAGCGGAGAAACGGTAGCGGACATGGGATGTGACCTGCCAATGAGCATTTCCAAGTGAAATAAAACCGGTGCGCCATCCGGAAATGCGACAACAACAATGATAGTGAAGGGTCCGGAAGAACCGGACCCAAATCTAATGATTACTGCTGCGGTGCCGGTGCCGGCGCGGGTTCTGCACCCGGCTCAGGCTGCTTGTTTGCGTCTTCGTAACCCTTGCGGAGCGTTTCGTCCGTGATATCGACCTTGGCCGAAGCTTTCGCCTGGTTCAGGAGCGCAAGATACTTGTCGCGCATGACGAGCTGACGAACCTGATCCTTTACCTGTTCGAACGGCGGCGGCGGAGCGTCGCGCTTATCTTCTACCTTGATGACATGGTAGCCGAAATCGGTCTTCACAGGGGTCTTGGAATAGGTGCCCTTCTCAAGCGCGAAGGCTGCGTCCTCGAATTCCTTGACCATGCGGCCGCGGCTGAAATAACCGAGGTCGCCGCCGTCATCCTTGTTCGGATCGGTGGACTTTTCCTTGGCGAGTTCGGCAAAATCCTTACCGGCGTCGAGCTGCTTGATGACGTCCTTGGCCTCATCCTCGGTCTTGACGAGGATGTGGCGGGCGTGAACTTCTTCCTGCTTCGGCAGCGCGGCGACTTCCTTGTCGTAGCGTGCCTTCACCTCGGCATCGGTCACGGTGTCGACGACATGCTTCTTGAAGTAGGCGTTGTGAAGTTCGCGGTCGGTAAGATACTGCATGCGCTTCTTGAAATCATCAGTCTGGTCGAGCTTCTCGGCAGTAGCGTCGGCAGCAAGCAGCTTCACGTCGATGGCGGCAGAGAGGGCGGCGACCTTCTTCTGGTCGTCGGGGAGCTGCGCGAGCTGCGGATCGAGATTGGCCACAGCCAGATCGAGTTCCGACTGGTGGATTTCCAGATTGCCGACCTTGGCGACGACGGCATCATCGGCATAGGCCGGAGCCTGGAAGGCGACGAAGGCCGTAAACGCCAGCGCAGCAAGTTTGTTGGTGCTCAACATCAAATAACCCTTCACAATTATACCCGCCGGCTTCAGCTTTCGTGAATCCAGCCCGAAAACAGCCTTCAACACCGGAATGTGGCCTTTCTATATCAGCCAAATCCGTTGACATCATTTGCCCCCCCTCTTATCTGTCACGCAACCTCGCGTCCAGAACAGTTTCCGGGCGTTTTCAAGCGTGCGCCTGTTTTTCGGCTGGGTAGCGAATAAGAAACGTCGGGGAAGAATATTCAGAAAGGACCAGTCATATGGTCAGCTTTGGCGGTATTGCCCGCAAGTTATTTGGCTCTGCCAACGATCGTCGCGTGCGGTCCTTCCAGCCGAACGTCGCCGCAATCAACTCTATCGAAGAGAAGACCAAGGCGCTGACGGATGAGCAGCTCGCCGCAAAGACGCTGGAGTTCCGCGCACTCCTCGCAGAAGGCAAGACCTTGGACGACATCCTGATCCCGGCCTTCGCGGTCGTGCGCGAGGCCTCCCGCCGCGTCCTTGGCCTGCGACCTTTTGACGTACAGCTCGTCGGTGGCATGATCCTGCATTCCAATGCCATTGCCGAAATGAAGACCGGCGAAGGCAAGACGCTGGTCGCCACCCTGCCGGTCTATCTGAACGCGCTTGCCGGCAAGGGCGTGCATGTCGTCACTGTCAACGACTACCTGGCTCAGCGTGACGCGGCGACCATGGGCCGTCTCTACGGCTTCCTCGGCCTGACCACCGGCGTCATCGTCCACGGCCTTTCCGATGAAGAACGCCGTGACGCTTACAACTGCGACATCACCTACGCGACAAACAACGAACTCGGCTTCGATTATCTGCGCGATAACATGAAGTACGAGACGAACCAGATGGTCCAGCGCGGCCACAATTTCGCGATCGTCGACGAAGTGGACTCGATCCTCGTCGATGAAGCCCGCACGCCGCTGATCATCTCCGGCCCGCTCGATGACCGTTCCGACCTCTACAACACCATCGACACCTTCATTCCGCTGCTGTCGCCGGAGGATTACGAAATCGATGAAAAGCAGCGCTCGGCGAACTTCTCCGAAGTCGGCACCGAGAAGCTGGAAAACCTGCTGAAGCAGGCCGGCCTCCTGAAGGGCGCTTCGCTCTATGACATCGAGAACGTCGCGATCGTCCATCACGTCAACAATGCGCTGAAGGCCCACAAGCTGTTCCAGCGCGACAAGGATTACATCGTCCGCAACGGCGAAATCGTCATCATCGACGAATTCACCGGCCGCATGATGCCGGGCCGTCGTTATTCGGAAGGCCAGCACCAGGCGCTCGAAGCCAAGGAAAAGGTGCAGATCCAGCCGGAAAACCAGACGCTGGCTTCGATCACTTTCCAGAACTATTTCCGCATGTACGACAAGCTTGCCGGCATGACCGGTACTGCTCAGACGGAAGCGGAAGAATTCGGCAACATCTACAATCTCGATGTTCTCGAGGTGCCGACCAACCTGCCGATCAAGCGCATTGATGAAGACGACGAGGTCTACCGGACCGTCGAGGAAAAATACAAGGCGATCATCGCCGAGATCCTGGACGCTCACAAGCGCGGCCAACCGGTGCTCGTCGGCACGACCTCGATCGAGAAATCGGAGTTTCTGGCAGAGCTGATGCGCAAGCAGGGCTTCTCGAACTTCCAGGTTCTGAATGCCCGCTACCACGAGCAGGAAGCCTATATCGTCGCCCAGGCCGGTGTGCCGGGTGCCGTGACGATCGCCACCAACATGGCCGGCCGCGGTACCGACATCCAGCTCGGCGGCAACCTCGACATGCGTATCGAGCATGAGCTTGGTGAGGTCGAACAGGGTCCCGAGCGCGACGCCAAGGTCGAGGCAATCCGCGAAGAGATCAAGCAGCTCAAGGAAAAGGCGCTTGCCGCCGGCGGTCTTTACGTCATCGCCACCGAGCGTCACGAAAGCCGCCGTATCGACAACCAGTTCCGCGGCCGTTCCGGCCGTCAGGGCGACCCCGGCCGTTCCAAGTTCTACCTGTCGCTGCAGGACGACCTGATGCGCATCTTCGGCTCCGACCGTATGGATAGCATGCTGCAGAAGTTGGGCCTCAAGGAGGGCGAGGCGATCGTCCATCCCTGGATCAACAAGGCTCTGGAGCGTGCGCAGAAGAAGGTCGAAGCCCGCAACTTCGACATCCGCAAGAACCTTCTGAAGTACGACGACGTCCTGAACGACCAACGCAAGGTCATCTTCGAGCAGCGCGTCGAGATGATGGAAGCTCCGAATATTTCCGAGACCGTTTCCGACATGCGTCGCGAAGTGGTCGACGACCTGGTCACGACCCATATCCCGGAACGCGCTTACGCCGAACAGTGGGATGCCGCCGGCCTGAAGACGCAGGCCGCCAACATCCTCAATCTCGACCTTCCGATCGAGGACTGGGTGAAGGAAGAAGGCATCGGCGAGGACGACATCCGCGAACGCCTGATGGAAGCCACGAACGCTGCCTTCAATGAGAAGGTCGAGCGTTTCGGTCCTGACATCATGCACTATGTCGAGCGCCAGGTCGTCATGCAGACGCTCGACCATCTGTGGCGCGAGCATATCGTCAATCTCGACCACCTGCGTTCCGTCATCGGTTTCCGTGGATATGCCCAGCGCGATCCGCTGCAGGAATACAAGTCGGAAGCCTTCGAGCTCTTCCAGTCGCTGCTCAACAATCTGCGCCAGGCTGTTACCGCGCAGCTGATGCGCGTCGAGTTGGTGCAGCAGGCTCCGCCGCAGCCAGAGCCGCCCGTCATGCAGGCGCATCATCTGGACCCGACGACCGGCGAGGACGAATTCACGAATACGACCTATCAGGCGCTTGAGGTCACGGTCCCGCCGGAAAACCGCAACCCCGACGATCCCGCGACCTGGGGCAAGGTCGGCCGCAACGAAGCCTGCCCCTGCGGCTCGGGCAAGAAATACAAGCACTGCCACGGTGCTTTCGAACAGGTCTGAGAATGGCGCCTTCGGGCGCCATTTTCTTTTGCCTTTCTCCCATTTTTGGACATCAGCCGCAGGTAGCCCGGTATCCCTGACAATACCGTTTCTTAACCCTGCTCTGGCAAGACTTGTCGGTGCGAATGCCCTGCCCTTAGAGTTTTGCGTGTTAAAATGGCGGTCATAGAAACAGCGGAAAAGATGCTGCCCGCAGGGCTGCGGCCGATCGCCGGCCGTGCGTTGCGCACGCTTGCCGCGGTGCTGACCGGACGGGGCGATAAGGCGACCGCGCAGCGCATGGCGTTGACCGCCTTCTCGATCCGCATCCTCAGCGCCGCACTCGCGTTCCTGTCGCAGATCGTGCTCGCCCGACTGATGGGTGAATATGAATACGGCATCTTCGTTTTCGTCTGGGTGCTGGTCGTCCTCTGCGGCGATCTTTCCTGCCTTGGTTTCCACACCGCGATCGTGCGCTTCCTACCGCAATATCGCGCGGCCGGCGCCTTTGCCGAAATCCGCGGCCTGACGGGCACTGCCCGCATCTTTTCAATGCTCTCGGGCACCACCGTTCTCATCGCCGGCATGCTCGGCCTGCATTTCTTCGGCGACAGGATCGAAAGCTATTACCTTGTGCCGATCCTCCTCGGCCTTATGGCCATGCCGATGATCGCGCTCGGCGATGTCCTCGAAGGTACGTCACGGGCCAACCATTGGCCGGTCATGGCGCTCAGCCCGGTCTATATTGTCAGGCCGGTCCTCATCATCCTCTTCATGCTGGCTGCCATCCTTTTCGGCGCGCCGCACACGGCGGTTACCGCCATGCAGGCAGCACTTGCGGCAACCTTCGTCACCGCTCTCGGCCAATACGCTGCCACGCTCTACCGGATGCGCAAGCATTATGATGCCGGCCCTCGCAAAGTGGATTTTCTGGAATGGCTCGGTGTCGCCTTCCCAATCTTCCTGATCGAAGGCGTGAGCTTTCTGCTGACCAATTCCGATGTCGTGATCGTTGGCATCTTCCTGGAACCGCATGACGTCGCGATCTATTTCGCGGCCGCCAAGACCATGGCGCTGGTGCATTTCATCAATTTCTCGGTGAAGGCTGCCTCCGGCCCCCGCTTCTCCTCCATCATCGCCGAAGGCAACCAGACCGATCTTGCGGTCGCCGCTGTCGATGCCGCCCGCTGGACGTTCTGGCCGGCTCTCGGCGTCGGTCTCGCGGTCTTGGCGGCCGGGCATCTGCTGCTGTCGCTTTTCGGCGGTGCCTTCACGGCTGGTTACATGCTGATGGCGATCCTGCTTGCCGGCATCCTCGCCAAGGCGCTGGTCGGTCCCGCCGAGACGCTTTTGATGATGGCGGGCAAACAGAACCTCTGTGTCGCTCTCTATGCCGGAGCGCTCGCCGCCAATGTCGGCCTCAATATCCTGCTGATCCCACACTACGGCATCGTTGGCACGGCGATCGCCACCGCCTCCGCCATGGCCGTAGAAGCGATCCTGCTGCATGTCTTCGTGCGCCGCACGCTCGGCTTCACGCTTTTCGCCTTCGCAACCCCTTCCGCCGCAACGCCAGAAATGAGAGCCCGATAGATGGTACGCGTACCACCCATCACCGAGAGCACCGACAGCATCGCGAACCGCATGGTTCACGATCTTGCCGCGCTCAAGTTCGAAGCGCCACAGGCCGAAGCGCGGATCGAAATCGGCCGGCCGGGCCGTGAACTCTGCCTTTACCCCGGCAAGCTCGGCTACGATCTGCAGGAGGAGCTGGACTTCCTCTCCAACCGCGCAATGGAGCCGAACGTCTTCTTCAGCGGCCGCTTCCTGGCACCTGCCATGCCTCGTTTGGAAGACCGGCAGGTCAATTTCGCCATTATCAGAGATCAGAACGAACATCGCAGCCGCATGCGCCTGCTCATGCCCTTCTCCGTCGACAAGCCCGGTTTCGCCGTCGGTCCATCAATCATCCGCGGCTGGGCAAACAGCTTTGGCCCGCTCGGCACCCCCTTGGTTGATGCCGAGGACGCGGCCGAGACGCTGGACAATCTCTTCGAAGGCCTGATCACGCCGGACCTCGGCCTGCCGGGCACGCTGGTGCTGCCGGACGTACGCCTGAACGGCATCTTCGTGCGCATGGCAAAGGCGGTGGCGCTCAGCCGCAACCTGCCATTGACCATCGCCAATCCGTATCAGCGGCCGATGCTGCAGAGCGATGACGACGCCATGGTCTATCTCGGCCGCACCGTATCCTCCTCTCATTTGCGCGAGATGCGCCGCCAGTGGCGGCTGCTCGAGGAACTCGGCACGGTCGTCCACACCGTTGCCCGCCAGCCGCGCGAGATCCACATGCGCTTCGAGGAATTCCTGGCGCTGGAGGCCGGCGGCTGGAAGGGTAAGCGCCGCAGTGCGCTGGTTACCGACCGCTATCATACCGCCTTCGCCCGCGAGGCCGTCTCCAACCTGGCGGAAGTCGACGCCGTGCGCATCCACACGATCGACCTCAAAGGCAAGGCGATTGCCTCGGTCGTCGTGCTGATGATGGGCGGCGAGGCCTATACCTGGAAGACAGCCTATGACGAAAGCTATTCCCGCTATTCCCCGGGCAAGCTGTTGATGAGCGAACTGACGGAATGGCATCTCGACGACGCCAACGTCGTGCGCTCGGATTCATGCGCCGTCTCCGATCATCCGATCATGAGCCGCTTCTGGCAGGAGCGCGAGGAGATGGGCACGCTGGTGATCGGCCTGACGCAAAATGGCGACCGCGACATGCGCCAGGTCGCCGCCCAGCTTCACATGTACCGCAGCACCCGCAACATGGCGAAGATGCTGCGCGAGAAGATCATGTCGCTTGCCGGCCGCGGCTAAGTTTCAGCCTCCGCTGCAGCCTTTTCGCGCAACAGTCGACGGATCACCTTGCCCGTTGTCGTCAGCGGCAAAGCATCGACGAATTCGACCTCGCGCGGATATTCGTGCATTGAAAGCCGCGTTTTCACCCAATCTCGTATTTCCGCTGCCAATTCCACGCCGGGACTATAACCAGGTGAAAGCACGACGTAGGCCTTGACGATTTCGGTTCGCAGCGGATCAGGCTTGCCCACGGCAGCGGCAAGCTGCACGGCCGGATGGCCGATGAGACAGTCCTCGATCTCCGCCGGTCCGATGCGATACCCTGACGACGTGATCACATCGTCGTCGCGACCGGCGAAGGTGACATAACCTTCCTTGTCCTGCAGGCCGATATCGCCGGTCAGCAACCAACCTTTGGCATATTTCCTCTCCGTCGCGTCAGGATCGTTCCAGTAGCCGAGGAACATCACCGGGTCGGGACTGGCAATGGCGATCTGCCCCTGCTCGCCGACCGGCAACTCATCACCCTCATCGCTGACAACAGCCACTTTGTGGCCGGGTGAAGCGCGCCCGATCGCTCCGGCCTTCGTCACGCCGAAGGCAGCGCTCGAGGACAGCACGAAATTGCATTCCGTCTGCCCGTAAAATTCGTTGACGATGATGCCCAGCGTGCGCCGCGCCCATTCATAGGTTTCACGTCCCAAGGACTCGCCCGCCGAGCCGATGGTGCGCAGCACGAGATCATATTTCAAGCGCGGTTCCTCGACGGATTTCAGGAGGCGCAGCGCCGTCGGCGGAATGAAGGCGTTGCGCACCTTCATCTCGGCCATGATGCGATAGGCCATGTGGGCATCGAACTTCTGAGCCGGCGAGGAGACGACAGGCACGCCGAGCAGCAGGCTCGGCAACAGCGCATTGAGCAAGCCGCCGGCCCAGGCCCAGTCGGACGGCGTCCAGACCTTGTCTCCGGCCTGCGGGAAACCTTCATGGACGAATTGCATGCCGGGAATATGGCCGGCGAGAACCCGGTGACCGTGCAGCGCGCCCTTCGGCGGCCCAGTCGTCCCCGACGTGAAAATCATCAGCGCCGGCTCATCCGGTCCCGATTGCGCGATGTCGAAGACAGGCGGATAGGCCGAAACCAGATCGGCAAAGCCGAACGTACCAGCCGAGGCTCCCTCGATGCTGACGACATGTTGGATGTCAGGCAGACGATCGCGGATCTGGTTGATGCGTGTAAGCCCGAAGCCGTTGGTGACGACAGCTTTCGCACCCGCAGCCTTCAGCCGGTATTCCAGCGCCTCGACCCCAAAGAGCAGCGCAAGCGGCAACGCGATCGCGCCCATCTTGTAGATCGCCACATGCGAAATGACCGTCTCGAAGGATTGCGGCAGGAGCAGCGCCACACGATCTCGCCTGCCGATGCCAAGTGCTGCGAGCGCGTTGGCGAGGGACGAGGAGTGAGCGGCAAGTTCGCCGTAGGTCAACGACAGATGATGGCCGTCGGCACTGAAATGCTCGAGGCAGACGCGATACGGATCGTACGCGGCCCAGTCGTCGCTGACGGCGCGGCCGATATTGAAATCCTCTGATATCTGCCAGGAGAAATCGCGGTAGAGCGTGTCGTATCGATCGCCGGGCGGCAGTTTCATATGCATGATCCAGTAGAATGCTGCACCAGCTAACACCTCACTGCGCAGATGCGCAAGCGATGTAATCCGCAAGGATGAGACGACATTCCGCCGACTCATCACGTATTATTGCGCTAACTGCAGAACACCTTCTCCGCTGCGCTTGCAGAGACTTCGACGATTTCTGCTCTACATCATGCGTATGCGTCTGGGGAGTCGCTGAAGTTCACTACGGAGCACCTTTCATGGAATATGTAAAACTCGGGAAGACCGGTCTCGAAGTCTCGAAGATCTGCCTCGGCTGCATGACCTATGGCGATCCCAACCGTGGAAACCATGCCTGGAGCCTGCCGGAAGAAGAAAGCCGCGCATTGCTCAAGCAGGCGATCGATCTCGGCATCAATTTCCTCGATACGGCAAACACCTATTCCAACGGCTCCTCCGAGGAGATCGTCGGCCGCGCCATAAAGGATTTCTCCAAGCGCGAGGACATCGTGCTCGCCACCAAAGTGTTCAACCGCATGCGCCCCGGCCCGAATGGCGCCGGCCTGTCGCGCAAGGCGATCTTCAACGAAATCGACAACAGCCTGCGCCGCCTCGGCACAGACTATGTCGACCTCTACCAGATCCACCGCTGGGACTACACGACACCGATCGAGGAAACGCTGGAAGCCCTCCATGATGTCGTAAAGGCCGGTAAGGCACGTTATATCGGCGCCTCCTCCATGTATTCCTGGCAATTTGCCAAGGCGCTCTACACTTCCCGCCTCAACGGCTGGACGGAATTCGTCAGCATGCAGGACCACCTGAACCTGCTCTACCGCGAGGAAGAACGGGAAATGCTGCCCTTCTGCGAGGATCAGAAGATCGCCGTCATTCCCTGGAGTCCGCTTGCCCGCGGTCGTCTGACCCGTGACTGGGACGAGACGACCAACCGCAGCGAGACCGACGAATTCGGCAAGACGCTTTATAAGCAGGCCGAAGATGCCGACCGCAAGATTGTCGAGAAGGTCGCCGAGATCGCCAAGGCCCATGGCATTTCGCGCGCGCAGGTCGCCACAGCCTGGATCCTGCAGAAGAGCGCCGTTACAGCACCGATCATCGGCGCATCCAAGCCGAACCACCTGAGAGATGCCGTCGGTGCGCTGACGGTAAAACTGAGTGCTGAGGATATCGCCGCACTCGAAGCGCCCTACATTCCGCACAATGTCGCCGGCTTCAAATAAGCCGCCGTCCCGCCTCTTGAAGGATGGTTGAGGCACGCAGGCGGCGATCCGATCACACCCGCCAAACACCGGAGATCATAAGACAAGTAGTTTCAAGTCTGATAGATCGCACACGGTTCAAGGTTGCTGCTCCGGGTCGAGCTTGCGGCGCATCGTGACCAGAAACTGTTCAGCAAGTGCCCGGTCCTCGACCGCCCGGGCAAGGATAACGGCTCCCATCATCGAGGAAAGCGTTGTCGTCGCATTGGCGCGGCGCGCCTCCCTGGTTTCGCCAGACATAATATCCTCCAGCACATCGACCAGCGTGGACAGTCCCTCGCTGAAAGTCGCGCGCACCGCGTCTTCGCTGCGGCTGACTTCCTGGATCAGCGAGGCGAACACGCAGCTTCCGCCGGGATCGTCGACCGTACGCCAGTGGATGTAGTGATCGAGCAGCGCCTGCAGTGGCCGGTCGGGGTGGTCGGCAATCTGCTCGCGCCAGCGCTCTTCCACGCGCTCGATCAGCTTGCGGCTGACCTCCAGCGCAAGGTCGTCCTTCGATTCGAAATGGCCGTAAAACCCGCCATGCGTCAGGCCCGCGGCCTTCATGATGTCGGCAACGCCAACGCCGTCGAAACCGTTTTCGCGGAAGAGCACGCTGGCAGCCGTCAGGATCTTCTCGCGGTTTTCTGCAAATTTCTCGCGGCTGACCCGCATTTTTCGTCTCCGGAAATGGTCGCTTGACAATTTATATGATGTCCATCATCAATACGCAACAAATATGATGGCCGTCATCTAAAACACTCTTGTATGGTCCCCACCTCACAAACGGAATTTGCCCATGGTCTCTGCAGTCCTTGCATCATCCCTTGCCCGACGAAACATTCACTATGGATGGGTCGTCGTCGCTGCCACGTTCCTGACCATGCTGGTAACCGCCGGCGCAATGGGCGCGCCGGGCGTGCTCATCAAGCCGCTGCAGGATGAATTCGGCTGGGAAACCTCGCAGATCTCGTCTGCCCTTGCCATCCGCCTCATCCTCTTCGGCCTGATGGGTCCGTTTGCGGCAGCCTTCATGAACTATTTCGGCGTCCGCAAGGTCATCGTCTTTGCGCTCGCGCTGATCGGTGCAGGCTTCATCGGCTCGTTGTTCATGACCGAGCTTTGGCATCTGCTGGCGCTCTGGGGCATCGTCGTCGGCTTCGGCACCGGGCTGACGGCCATGGTACTGGCGGCCACGGTTTCCACACGCTGGTTTGTCAAGCATCGCGGCCTCGTCGTCGGTATGCTCTCGGCAAGTTCGGCAACCGGCCAGCTCGTTTTCCTGCCGCTGATGGCAGAATTGACCGAACGCTATGGCTGGCGCGCCACGGTCTTCTTCGTCTGCGCCATGATCATGGTCGCCGCCCTTCTCGTACTGCTCTTCATGCGCGACCGTCCCTCGGACGTGAATCTGCCGTCGGTCGGCGAAACCGAGGTTGCGCCGGCCCCGGCCCGAGGCACGCTCGGCGCAGCACTTGCAACGCCGATAACGGTTCTCAGAGACATTTCGACGACCTCGACCTTCTGGATCCTATTCGCCACCTTTTTCATCTGCGGTCTCAGCACCAACGGCCTTATCCAAACGCATTTCGTCACACTCTGCGGCGATTTCGGTATCATGCCGGTCGCAGCCGCCAGCGTTCTCGCTGTCATGGGCATTTTCGATTTCTTCGGGACGATCGGTTCCGGCTGGCTCTCCGACCGCTTCGACAATCGCTGGCTGCTCTTCTGGTATTACGGCCTGCGCGGTCTCTCGCTGCTTTTCCTCCCCTTCAGCGATTTCAGCTTCTACGGCCTGTCGATCTTCGCCGTCTTCTATGGCCTCGACTGGATCGCCACCGTGCCGCCGACCGTCAAGATCGCTGCCGACCGTTTCGGCCGCGAAAAAGCCGGCCTCGTCTTCGGCTGGGTCTTTGCCGGCCACCAGCTCGGCGCTGCAACCGCCGCCTATGGCGCCGGGCTGTCGCGCACCGCCCTGGAAAGCTACCTGCCCGCTTTCTTCATCGCCGGCGCCTTCTGCCTGCTGGCCTCGGTCCTGGCGATCACGCTGAAGAAATCCGGCCTTACCGGACCGGGCGCAACGGTCGCCCACTAAATACCGAATTCGAAAGAGCTAAACTTCGCCCGCCGTCTTGCACGCGCGGGCGAACGCATGTTAGACAGCCGCCTCGTATTTCGCTGCCCCATTGGCGGAATTGGTAGACGCGCTCGACTCAAAATCGAGTTTCGAAAGAAGTGCTGGTTCGACCCCGGCATGGGGCACCAAATATCTCTTAAATGGCTTTATGTTTCGCCCGCACCCCGAAGGGCGAGGGCATAAGCCTTGGTGATCGATGTTGAGCTCCCAGCGAAGTGGAATGCCGAGCCCTCAGTTCAGTCTTTAGTCACAACGGCGCACCGTTTTTGTGACAGTGCCTTCGTCGGTCTGACGGGTGATGCTACGCGTGTAACAGCGGTCACGGTCCCGATCGCGCCAGCGATCCCGTTCACGCACCGCGCCGAACGTAATGCCGCGATCGCTGATGGTAACGCCGGGACGAGCCCGGTCACGGTCATAATGGTCATATCCGTCATAGGAGCGCTCGCGGGTGACGGTCACGCTATCCGCCATTGCGGGCGCTGCAGCCGAGCCCAGGGCAAGGGCAGCGATTGCGCAGTTGATGATGATCTTTCGCATCTCTCTTCTCCTTGTCTTCATGTTAGAGGCAACGACACAGGACCTTAGTGGTTCCGACCAAAAGCCGGCCATTTAGGCCTAATCTATCCAAATCAACTCTTTAACTTTGACGGCGCTTCATCCTAAAGTGCCGGCCGCGGGCATTTTGAGAGGGCGGATGCATCAGGAAGCGGGACTCATTGCGACGGTAGCCATAAGCTTCGTCTTTGCGGCGGTTCTTGGCTATTGCGCCGACAGGCTGCGACTGCCGCCACTGGTCGGCTATCTCTTCGCCGGCATTCTCATGGGACCATTCACACCGGGCTTTGTCGCCGACACGGAGCTTGCGAGCCAGCTCGCCGAAATGGGTGTGATCCTGCTGATGTTCGGCGTCGGCCTGCACTTCTCCGCATCCGATCTTTTGGCCGTGCGCGGCATCGCCGTACCGGGCGCCATCGGCCAGATCCTGCTTGCCACCCTACTCGGCGTCGGCCTCGGCGAACTCTGGGGCTGGAGCCTCGGCGCCGGCATCGTCTTCGGCCTCAGCCTTTCGGTTGCCAGCACGGTCGTGCTCCTGAAAGCGCTGGAGGAGCGCAATCTCGTCAATACCGCCGGCGGGCGCGTGGCTGTCGGCTGGTTGATCGTCGAGGATCTCGCCATGGTACTGGCGCTCGTGCTGTTGCCGGCCCTCGCCGAACTTCTGGGCGGGCATGCGAGCGACGCCGCCTCGCATGGCCTTGACCTGCCGCTTTCTGCCACCATCGCACTCACCTTGCTGAAAGTCGCATCCTTTGCCGCCATGGCGATCTTCCTTGGGCCGCGCATCGTGCCTTGGCTTTTGACGCTGATTGCCCGTACCGGCTCGCGCGAACTCTTCACGCTCACCGTGCTCGCCATCGCGCTCGGCATTGCTTTCGGTTCGGCGGCAATCTTCGGCGTTTCCTTTGCACTCGGCGCCTTCTTCGCCGGCGTGGTCATGAGCGAATCCCATCTCAGCCATCGCGCCGCCGCCGATTCCCTGCCGCTGCAGAATGCCTTCTCGGTGCTGTTTTTCGTTTCCGTCGGCATGCTCTTCGATCCGTCGATCATTGTGCAGCACCCTCTGGCTGTGATCAGTGCTCTGGCACTGATCATCGTCGGCAAGGCAATCATCTCCTTCGGCATTGTAGCTCTGCTGCGCTATCCGATCGGCATGGGCCTGACGGCAGCCGGCGGCCTTGCCCAGATCGGCGAATTCTCCTTCATCCTCGCCGGCCTCGGCGTTTCGCTCGGGCTCCTGCCGCATGAAGGACAGGATCTGATCCTCGCCGCCGCGATTCTCTCCATCACACTGAACCCGATCGTCATCTTCGTAGCGGAGAAGCTGAACCGCAACATCAAGGTGAAGTGGCCACGTCTCTACGAAAGCTACGGGCGAAAGAACCAGGATGCCCTGGCGCGGGAACTGGAAAAGATCCGGGCGCTCGGCGAGGAGCGCGCGCGCCAGCATCATCTGCGGATACAGCAGCTGGTCGAGACCTTCCCGCTCTTTTCCGAAGCCGGCGAGGATGCGCTCGAGGAACTGCTCCTGCTGTTCAACCCCAAACTCGCCTCGCCCGGCGAACGCGTCATCCGCCGCGGGGATCGCGGCGACAGCATGTATTTCATCTCCTCTGGCGCGGTCGAAGTACGGCTGGCAAGCGGAGCAGTGCGGCTGGAGCCCGGCGCCTTCTTCGGCGAAATGGCGCTGCTCAGCGGCGGACGCCGCACGGCCGATGTCATCGCCGTGGATTTCTGCCAGTTCGAAGTGCTGGAGCGGCGTGACTTCAACATGTTCATGTCACGCCATCCGCATCTGCGTGCGATCGTCAGCGAAATGGCACAGAAGCGCACCGAAATGAACGTGATGCGCCAGCAGTGGGAAAAATCCATGGATCTGTCGTAAAAAGCGCCGCGGCACGCAGGCCGTAGCGCTCTCAAGCGGGTTTTATCAAGGTAGGATTACTTGTTGTCCGGGCGAGCGTCGCTCATCGGCCGCTGTTCCCGCATATCTCACGATCGGCAGACAGACCTGATCACGCTGTCGCGATGTCGTCCATCTTCGGCCAGTAGAGATCCGAACGGTAATCGGTAGGGATCGGATCGAGCCTGGAAATCGCCTCGGCGGCAAAATCGATCTGCATGGCAAGATATTTGAGCACGGCCGGCATCGGCACACCGGCGGCAAATTCCATGACCCGTGAGCGGCTATAGCCGCTGGCACCAAGGCGCCGCACCGCCTCGCGGCGAACATCCTCACGATCCGGCCTCCGGCTCTCGGCTTCACGATCCTGCTGTTCGGCCACGCCGAGCCCGCCCTCTATTACCCTCAATCGCATGGCATGCCACCCAATATTTCAACTCGCATAAGCTTGCCGCAGATTCGCCGGATTGCCATCTCGCGAAATCTTGGGAGACATGCCCACGGCAGATCACAAAAATTTTTCAACGAGAACGCCTCGAAGCCGCAGGCCGAGCATTTACAGCGTCATGATCGCCCCCTAATGCTTTGTGCGTCGCAACAAGGAAGGAAACGGATGCTCCGCAGACTTTACGACTGGACCATGTCTCTGGCCTCGAAAAAATCGGCCGAAGTCTGGCTCGCCGTCATCGCCTTCGTCGAAAGCTCCGTCTTTCTGGTCCCCGCTGACGTGCTCTTCCTGCCGATGGCGCTCGCCAAGCCCGAGCGCTCCTATCGCTACGCGATCGTCGCCACCATCGCCTCGGTACTCGGCGGTATCGCCGGTTGGGCACTCGGCTATTATGCCTATGAAACCGTGGCGAAGCCGGTTCTGGAATTCTACGGAAAGCTCGATCAGTTCGAGCAGATGAAATCCTACGTCACCTACGAGACCATCCTGCTGCTCCTCGTCACCTCGGGTCTGGCGCATTTGCCGCCGATCAAGATCGTGACGATCCTGTCCGGCGTCATCCATGTCAGCCTGCCGCTCTTCATCGTTTCGGCGATCATCGCCCGCGGCGCCCGCTTCCTGTTCCTTGCATGGCTGCTGCGCCGTTACGGTGAGCCGATCCGCCATTTCATCGAGAAGCGTCTCGGCCAGATCGTCGGCATCGGCGCGGCGGTCGTGATCGTGCTATATCTAGCGTACCGATATTTTGCCCACTGAGCCAACTTCGCGGAGTTCCGCCATGAATGCCCCCACCTCGCCGCTTGCCCGCCCGGGCTTCGCTCTCTCGCTGCTGCTTGCCATCGGCATGACCGTGGTGGCCGGAACGGCCCTCGGCTTTCAGTATATCGGCGGTTACATTCCCTGCGCACTCTGCCTGCTGCAGCGTCAGCCGTATTACTACGGCATTCCGATCGCGATCGTCGGCGCAGTGGCCGCTCTCGTCGGTCTGCCCAACTGGATGACGCGCGCCATCATTCTTGCCGTCGGCATCCTGATGCTCGTCGGCGCGGGCATGGGCGTCTATCACGCCGGCGTGGAATGGCATTTCTGGCCCGGCCCTGCCACCTGCTCGACCACGGCCAGCAGCCTGACCACCAATGCCGGCGATCTCCTAAGCGAGCTGAACACGATCAAAGGCCCGTCCTGCACGGATGCAGCACTGCGGGTTCTCGGCCTGTCCTTTGCGGGCTGGAATGTGATCGCGAGCCTGATCCTCGCAGCCTTCGCCTTCTGGAGCGTGAAGAAGACAGCGTAAGACGCTTAAAAGCAGGTCGCGCAAAAGTGCGCAGCGGCTTTGCGACAACGACTGCATAAACCAAGGACTTTGAATCAGGGCTGCAGCTCGGTATCCCAGTAGAGGTAGTCGAGCCAGCTATCATGCAGATAGTTCGGCGGGAAGAGCCGGCCGTTATTGTGCAGGTCCTGCACAGTCGGCTGGTACGGCTTTTGCGCCGGGAACATGCCTGCCTGCTTCGGAAGCTTGCTGCCCTTGCGCAGATTGCAGGGCGAACAGGCCGCCACGACATTCTCCCAGGTCGTCTCGCCGCCATGAGCGCGCGGAGTGACGTGGTCGAAAGTCAGATCGTCATGAGCGCCGCAATACTGGCACTCGAACCTGTCGCGCAGGAAAACGTTGAAGCGGGTGAAGGCGGGATTGCGGGATGGCTGAACGTAAGTCTTGAGGCACACCACACTCGGCAGCCGCATCGAAAAGCTCGGTGAGGAAACCTCGTGCTCATATTCCGCGATGATATTCACACGGTCGAGAAATACCGCCTTGATCGCGTCCTGCCAGGACCAGAGCGACAAGGGATAATAACTCAGCGGCCGGTAGTCAGCGTTCAGGACGAGCGCCGGCAGGGCCTGTGGGGAGACTGCAATCGTCAAGGAGCCCTCCTGGATCGATTCGGCATCTGCACCTGTATATTAGGCCGGTTGTTACAGGATTGTGAAGTCCAATAAATTCAGGGAATAAAGGCGAATCGAGGGACAGTGCCGTTAGAGCCTTTCCTGGTTAGATTGCAGCATTCTGCCGGAGCAGGTTTTCGTCAGGGCAAAGGCGATTGGCGACGGGCATACCCCAAGGTACGTCCGAGCCGATCGCCTTTGATCCTGGCGCAAAGATGCCCGGCCCTAGCTGGTTTGCAAGCAAACCACCGGGGTTGGCTGAAACGGGCCGTCTGATCGACCGGCCGGCTTGGCCGTAGATCTGGGCTACGACGCGCGCCGGCCGGTCGACCATCCGACTCCGTTTGAGCCAACAGAATGCTGCAATCTAATCAGGAAAGGCTCTAACCGATCGGCAGCACGTCGCGATGCATTTTTGCGGCGTAATAAGCCCAGAAAAGCCGGGCTGCGACGGAGCGCCAAGGCGACCAGATTTCTGCAAGCCCTGCAAGCACTTTGGCCTGCGGGCGCTCCGCGAGACCGAATGCCGCAGCAACCGCTGCCTGGAGAGCCACATCGCCCGCCGGAAAAACATCCACATGCCCGCCGCAGAACATCAAATAGACCTCTGCGGTCCATGGCCCGATTCCCTTCTGGGCCGTCAGTTCCGCGAGCGCCTCGGCGGGCGGTTTTTGGACCAGGGCCTGCAGATTGATTCGCCCGGAAGCGACGGCTTGCGCAATCCGTGTCAGCGTGTCGGCCTTGGCACGGGAAAGCCCGAATTCGCGCCAGGCTTCGGGATGAAGCAGTATGTATGTCTCCGCGCTCAGCGATCCGCTCTCGGGCTGCATCCGCCGCCAGATCGCCTCCGCGCTGGCACGCGAGACCATCTGCGAAACGATGATATGGGCAAGGCCGGCAAAACCCGGCTCGCGCAGCCTGAGCGGCACAGGCCCCGCTTCCTTGGCAACCGAAACGAGCCGTGGGTCGAGAACAAGAAGAGCGGCGAGCCCCTCTTCGATATCCTTTTCGTTGCTGATGACCTGCACCTTGCCTCGCGATCGCTTCAAATCCGTGTCAGAAGAAAGCATGATCACGACTCCGCGTCAAAAACCCGTCTTCCGTTTCGCGCCGAGCCCCAATGGGCCTTTGCATCTCGGTCACGCGCTGTCAGCTTTCCTCAACGACGACATGGCAAGAGCGATAGAAGGCCGGCTGCTGCTGCGCATCGAAGACATCGATCTGACGCGCTGTACACCCGAATTCGAAGCCGGCATCTACGCCGATCTCCAATGGCTTGAGATCGAATGGGAGCAGCCGGTGCGCCGCCAGTCGGAACATTTTTCCGAATATCAGGCAGCCCTTCATTCGCTGGTCGAACGCGGATTGGTCTACCCTTCCTTCCTGACGCGCGGAGAGGTCAAAACCCGCGTTGCGGCTTACGAGGGGGTAAACCGCCCCTGGCCACGCGATCCCGACGGCACGCCGCATTATCCGGCTGATGACCGCGACCGCAGCGAGGACGAGCGCAGCACAATGCTGGCCTCCGGCTTGAAACATGCTTGGCGTCTGGACATGCACCGGGCAATGAATCTGGTCGGCGAACCGCTGTTCTGGACGGAAACCGGCGACGAAAGAAAAGGTGAAATCCTGGCCGAGCCCGCCGCCTGGGGCGATGTCGTTCTCTCGCGCTCGGATGCGCCCTCCAGCTACCATCTGTCTGTTGTCGTCGATGATGCGCTGCAGGGCGTGACCCATGTCGTGCGCGGGCTCGACCTTTTCCACGCCACCTCGGTGCACAGGCTGCTGCAGAGGTTGCTCGACCTGCCGCAACCAGCCTATCACCATCATCGCCTCGTCGTGGACGCAGATGGCCGGAAGCTTTCCAAAAGCCAGGGCGATACTGGCCTTGCGGAGCTGCGTGCGAAGGGGCTGTCAGTTGCCGGTATTCGCCGCCTTGTCGGACTTTGAATCGGCAGCGCGGTCACGCCCAACCACCGAGAAGGTTCGCGAAAAATTGCGCAGCACCCGGAACTTCATCAGCGCTGCATTGATCTCGGCGCCGACGATGAAGATGACGCCCACCATGTAGAGGAAGATGAGTGCGATCATGACGGACGCCAGACCGGCATAGGTAGCAGTGTAATTGGCGAAGGTCGCCAGATAATAGGCGAAGATCAGCGCACCGAAGAGCCAGGACAGCAAGGTCAGAAACACGCCGGGAATGACATCGAAGACACGGCGCTTGCCGGCGGGCAGCCAGAGATGGACGACGAGCAGGGCGATGGTGAGCATGACGAGCGTGCCATAGATGCGCCAGCCGAAAACGATTTCGAGTGTGTCGACGATGACGGGCAGCCATTGACGGATCGTCGCAGGAAGCCATTCGAGACTGTCGTTATGCAGCAGCCAGTCGCGCGCATAATCGAGGCCGACTGGAACCGCCACGAGCAGAATGCTGATGGCCGCGACGATAATGACTGCGACAAGGACATAGCCGAGGCTGAAAAGGCGTGTCAGGTACCATGGCCTGGTTTCCTGTACTCGATAAGCACGGTTGAGCGAGATGCGTAGCGCCTCAACGCCGTTCGAAGCAAAATAGGCGGCCGCCAGCACAGAGATCGTGAGAAGCCCTCCGCGCGGGATTGTCAGAACTTCGACGAGTTGATCCGAAAGCGGTTTGGCGATGGCCGCTGGCCAAGTGTCGAAGATGAAATGGATCGCGTAATTCGAAAACTGGTCCGCACCAAGAAAATTGGCAAGCGCCGTCCCGAAGATCAGAAAGGGGAAAACCGCAAGCAGGCTGGAAAGCGCCACATGACTTGCCATGGCAAAGCCGTCATCGTCGATGAGGTGGCAGATGGCGTCGTATACCACGTCATAGAGCGTGCGCAGGGCTTTCGGCATTCGGCTTCCCAATTGTATCCTTCGGGCGAATATGGGAAATGAGTCCCATTTTGTACAGGAATCATTGAATGGCCGACCAGCGCACCATCGTCGTGACCGGATGCTCTTCCGGCATCGGCGCTTATTGCGCGCGCGCCCTGAAGACGGATGGCTGGCGGGTCTTTGCGACCGTGCGCAAGACCGATGACCTGGCAGCGCTGGAAGCCGACGGCGTCGAAGCCTTTCTGATGGACTACACGCAGCCCAACACAATCTCGGCTCTGGTGGACGCCGTGGCTGAACGCAGCAACGGCCGGATCGATGCGCTGTTCAACAACGGTGCCTATGGGCAGCCGGGAGCGGTAGAGGATCTCTCGACGCAGGCGCTACGCGACCAATTCGAAACCAACGTCTTCGGCTGGCACGAACTGGCCAGGCAGGTCATTCCTTTCATGCGCCGGCGCGGCCAGGGCCGTATCGTGCAGTGTTCCTCGATCCTCGGCCTTGTGCCCTATCGCTATCGCGGCGCCTACACAGCCTCGAAATTCGCGATCGAAGGCCTGAGCATCACCCTGCGCATGGAACTCCAGGGAAGCGGCATTCACGTCAGCCTGATCGAACCGGGGCCGATCACCAGCCGCTTCACGGCAAACGCGTTGGCGAAGATCAAAGAGCATATAGACCTGGAAAACTCGCCCCATGCCGTCGAGTACCGCCGGCAGCTTGCCCGCCTCGAAGGCTCAGGTCCGGTCAACCGCCACAAACTTGGCCCCGAGACGGTCTATGCAGTATTGACGCGTGCATTGAACTCGAAAAATCCGAAGCCACATTATCCCGTAACGACTCCGGCCAAGCAGGGCATATTGCTGAAGAGGCTGCTTCCGGCCGATCTCTTCTACCGCCTGATGCGCTGGACGGACTGAAAAAGAAAAGAGATTGCCATGTCCACGGTCACCTACGTCATCGCGATCATCGTCATGGGCCTCGTTGCCCTGGTGCTGATCCGCGGCCTGTTCAACATGATGAAGGGTGGCGATGCGAACCTTTCCAACAAGCTGATGCAGCTTCGCGTGCTGCTGCAGGCGATTGCCGTCATCCTGATCATGCTGACGCTCTGGCTGACCGGCGGCGAACGCCCGAGCTGATCCGAGAACAGGCAATGGTCAAGCTCAACAAGATCTACACCAGAACCGGCGATGACGGCACGACCGCGCTGGTCTCCGGCCCACGCCGCACCAAGCACGATCTTCGTGTCGAAGCCTACGGCACGATAGACGAAACCAGTTCGGCGATCGGCGTCGCGAGATTGCATACGACGGAGCTAGCCGAACTCGACGCCATGCTCGCGCTGATCCAGAATGATCTCTTCGATCTCGGCGCAGATCTGGCCACGCCTGAAACGGGTGAGCCGCCAGCCTACGAGGCGCTGCGTATCGTAGAAAGCCAGGTCACCCGCCTGGAGCAGGATATCGACAAGCTGAACGCCGATCTTGAACCGCTGAAATCCTTCGTTCTTCCGGGCGGCAGCGCCGCGGCTGCCCATCTGCACCTTGCCCGCACGATTGCGCGCCGCGCCGAACGGCTGATGGTGGCACTTGCCCGCAGCGAAGGAGAAACGGTCAGTGCCGCAGCGCTGAAATATGCCAACCGCCTCTCCGATTTCCTGTTCGTTGCCGCCCGTCATGTAAATGATGGCGGGAAGGCGGATGTGCTTTGGGTTCCCGGAAAAAACAGGTAGGTTCGCAGCCATCAGGATCGCCCGGGGGCAGGCTTTCATGTTCATACCGTTGCACGATGCCAATACGCTGAAGCACATCAGGGTTCAGTGGGTCACACTCGGCCTGATGGCGGCAAATATCGCCGCCTGGATCTTCACCACTGTTGAAAGCGAGCAAGTTGCGCAGGCCGCGACCATCGGTCTCGGTTATATCCCGGCCATCGTCTTTGGCCATACGTCGCTGGCGCCAGGTCTGGAAATAGTGCCGGAAACGGCCACCTACATCACCTACTCCTTCATCCATACGAGCTTCTGGCATCTTGCCGGCAACATGATCTTCCTCTGGGTCTTCGGCGACAATGTCGAGGATGCGATGGGGCATCTGCGCTTCCTCGTCTTCTACCTCGCCTGCGCTGCGGCCGGCGCCCTCTGCCATGGCCTGCTGATGACGACGTCGGAAGCACCGCTCGTCGGCGCATCGGGTGCGATTTCAGGCGTGGTCGCTGCCTATCTCATGCTGCATCCGCGCGTGCGGGTCTGGGTCCTCGTCTTCTTCCGTGTGCCGTTGCCGCTGCCGGCCTTCATTCCGCTCCTGCTCTGGGTCGGCCAGCAGTTCTTCATGCTGCTGATCGATCCCAACGGCAACGTCTCCTGGGGTGCGCATGTCGGCGGCATCATCGCCGGCGCCCTGCTCGTGCTTGTGCTGCGCCGGCCCGGCGTTCCGCTATTCGACCGTCAGATCGTCACGCCACGTGCCGTCCGCGACCAGCCGATCCCTGTCCGCGTCACCGCCTCAGGCATGCCCGTGCCGCCGCGCCTGCCTTGGGGGCGGGACAAGCTTTAATATTGACGTGAACGTAAACGTTAATATATTGCCATTCAAATCGACCGGCCGCGTCACGGAAGCGTTGTATTTGGAGGAAAAACGCGTATCCATGTCGCCATTCGACAATCGGAGCGGCGTCCAAGCGCGCATTTTCCCAGACGTCTCTGTTGAAGGCCCATCTCTGTTCGAAGGAAGGACCCCATGAAAATTCTCGTCCCAGTCAAGCGCGTTGTCGATTACAACGTGAAGATCCGCGTCAAGCCGGATGGATCGGGCGTCGACCTTGCCAACGTCAAGATGTCGATGAACCCGTTCGACGAGATTTCCGTCGAGGAGGCCCTTCGCCTGAAGGAAGCTGGCAAGGCCGAGGAAGTGATCGTCGTCTCGATCGGCCCCGCCAAGGCAGAAGAAACCCTGCGTACTGCGCTCGCCATGGGCGCCGATCGCGCCATCCTCGTCGAGACCGATGACGCCGTCGAGCCGCTCGCAGTAGCAAAGATCCTCAAGGGTGTTGCAGACGCTGAAAAGCCGGGCCTGATCATCGTCGGCAAGCAGGCGATCGACGATGATTCCAACCAGACCGGCCAGATGCTCGCGGCCCTCCTCGGCTCCGCCCAGGCGACTTTTGCATCCAAGGTCGAAATTGATGGCGACAGCGCCACCGTCACCCGCGAAATCGACGGCGGCCTGCAGACGATTAAGGTCAAGCTTCCGGCCGTCGTAACGACCGACCTGCGTTTGAACGAGCCGCGCTACGCAACGCTGCCGAATATCATGAAGGCGAAGAAGAAGCCGCTGGACAAGAAAAGCCCGGCCGATTTCGATGTTTCCACCGCGCCGCGCCTCAAGGTTTTGAAGACGGAAGAGCCCTCCGGCCGCAAGGCAGGCGTGAAGGTGAAGTCGGTCGCCGAGCTTGTCGACAAGCTCAAGAATGAAGCCGGCGTCCTCTAAGGTTCGAGAAAGGAATACGACTATGGCCATTCTTCTTCTGGCTGACCACGACAACAACAGCCTTTCCGACCAGACCGCCAAGACCCTCGCGGCCGCAACGCAGATTGGTGGCGATGTGCACATTCTCGTCGCCGGCAAAGGCGCGAAGGCAGCGGCCGATGCGGCTGCGAAGCTCTCCGGCGTCTCCAAGGTGCTGCTCGCCGAAAGCGACGAGCTTGCCAATAACCTTGCCGAACCACTTGGCGACCTGATCATCTCGCTGGCCGGCAGCTATGACACGATCGTCGCCGCTGCCACCTCCACCGGCAAGAATGTCATGCCGCGTGTTGCGGCTCTGCTCGATATCGCCCAGGTCTCCGAAATCATCGAAGTGGTTTCGCCCGACACCTTCAAGCGCCCGATCTATGCCGGCAATGCCATCCAGACGGTGCAGGCGACCGACGCCAAGAAGGTCATCACCGTGCGCACTGCCTCTTTCGCCTCTGTTGGCGAGGGCGGCTCGGCTGCCGTCGACGCAATCCCGGCCGTCTCTGACCCGGGCCTTTCGAACTTCGTGTCCGACGCGCTGTCGGCCTCCGAGCGTCCGGAACTGACCTCCGCCAAGATCATCATTTCCGGCGGTCGTGCGCTCGGTTCGGCGGAAAAGTTCAAGGAAGTCATTCTGCCGGTCGCCGACAAGCTCGGTGCAGCCGTCGGCGCCTCGCGCGCCGCAGTCGACGCCGGTTACGCCCCGAACGACTGGCAGGTCGGCCAGACCGGCAAGGTCGTCGCCCCGCAGCTCTACATCGCCTGCGGCATCTCCGGCGCCATCCAGCATCTGGCCGGCATGAAGGACTCGAAAGTCATCGTCGCCATCAACAAGGACGAGGAAGCCCCGATCTTCCAGATTGCCGACTATGGACTTGTGGCCGATCTCTTCGACGTCCTGCCGGAGCTCGAAAAAGCCCTCTGATCGGGCACATTGCCTTCTTTTCGCACTTGCGAATGACTGGAAAATTGTCTTCTATCGGTCTACTACTTTTGCCGGGCGATCTTTCGTCCGGCAATTTCATATAAAAATACCGGCAGCGCAGGGGTGGTGCCGGGCGGGGGTTGGAGATGAGTGCGGTGTTGAAGAATATTGGTATCATCGGTGCGGGTCAGATGGGCTGCGGCATCGCGCATGTTTCGGCCGCCGCAGGATACAAGGTTCACATCTACGATCTCTCTCAGGACCGCATTGAATCCGGCCTTGCCACCATCAACGGCAATTTTGCGCGCCAGGTGACGAATGGAAAGATGACCGATGAAGAGCGCAGTGCAGCGCTTTCGCGCATCACCGGCTCCGCGGATGTCAACGACCTCGCCCCCTCCGATCTCGTCATCGAAGCGGCGACCGAGGATGAAAGCGTCAAGCGCAAGATCTACACGCAGGTCTGTCCGGTGCTGAAGCCGGAAGCGATCCTTGCCACCAACACATCTTCACTGTCGATCACCCGGCTCGCGGCGGCGACCGATCGCCCCGAGCGCTTCATGGGCATCCATTTCATGAACCCGGTGCCGGTCATGAAGCTGGTGGAACTGGTGCGCGGCATTGCAACGGAAGAGACGACCTTTTCCGCCGCCCGGGAATTCGTCGCGTCGCTGGAAAAGACCGTCACGGTCGCCGAGGATTTCCCGGCCTTTATCGTCAATCGTATCCTGCTGCCGATGATCAATGAAGCGATCTATACGCTTTACGAGGGCGTCGGCACTGTCGATGCTATCGATACCGCCATGAAGCTCGGGGCCAACCATCCGATGGGTCCGCTGCAGCTTGCCGATTTCATCGGCCTCGATACCTGCCTGTCGATCATGCAGGTCTTGCATGACGGCCTCGCCGACAGCAAGTATCGTCCCTGCCCGCTGCTGGTGAAGTATGTCGAGGCTGGCTGGCTCGGCCGCAAGTCCGGCCGCGGCTTCTACGATTATCGTGGCGAAACACCGGTTCCAACCCGCTGACCGGATCAGCGCCTGAAAAGGCGAATGGAACAAACGCGCGAGACATGCTTTCCTTGCGATGAACGGAAGGAAAATGACATGTCGAGCGAATTGCCGATGTTCCTGCTGCAATGCTGCGTCCTGATCGGACTTGCAGGTGTCTTCCTCATTCGCGGCGCCGGCGACTCCTGACCAGCATTCTTACGACCCTACGGCACCCTTGATCAGCGCCTTGGCGTCCTCGCTGTCCCAGGCAGCTGGGCCGTTCATAGCCGAGATCAGGCAACCCTTGTCATCGAGCAGCAGCGTGACCGGAAGACCGAAGGCAAGCCCTTCTTTTTTCAGGCTATTGAAGACGCCGATCGTATTGTCACGGTAGAGCTGCAGGGCTTCCACACCTATTTCGCTGAGAAATGCCTTCGGCTTCTCATCGTCGCCAGTATCGATATTGATAGGCACGACCTGGAACTTGTCACTGCCCATCTCCTTTTCCAGCGCATTCAGCGCCGGCATCTCCTCGCGGCAGGGCACGCACCATGTAGCCCAAAGATTGAGAAGCACCGTCTTGCCGGCGAAATGATCGAGCGTCATCGGCTTGCCGTCGGGACCGTTGAAGGCGACGGTCTCAAGCTTCTTCGGCTGGTTGGCAGCGACCATCGCGGCGACCTGACCCTTCATGAGCGACGTCAGGTTGGCGGCGCGCTCTTTCGTCAGCGGGCATTCGGCCGAAGCCGTATCACCGATACCATTGCCAATGCCCGTCTCCTTCACGTATACCGCTGCCGCACCGGCAACAACGCCTGCAACGGCGGCGATTGCGATCAGTTTCACGGACGGCAGGCCGAAGGGTTTTTTCGTCGTCATTACATTCTCCAGGACGGGCATCTTCCATGGCCGAGGACAACACGGACACCAAATCCTCCAACCAGATGTGGGGCGGACGTTTCGCCTCCGGCCCCGATGCGATCATGGAGGAGATAAATGCCTCGATCGGTTTCGACAAGAAGCTGTTTGCCCAGGATATCCGCGGATCGATCGCCCACGCCACGATGCTCGCCCATCAGGGCATCATTTCATCAGACGATAAGGACAAGATCGTTCACGGGCTAAACACGATCCTGTCAGAGATCGAAAGCGGCAATTTCGAATTCTCCCGCCAACTCGAAGACATTCACATGAACGTCGAGGCCCGGCTTGCGACCCTCATCGGCCCGGCCGCCGGCCGCCTGCACACGGCCCGCTCGCGCAACGACCAGGTGGCGCTCGATTTCCGTCTCTGGGTGAAGGAAGAACTGCAGAAGACGGAGGCTATGCTGACGAACCTGATCGCAGCCTTCCTCGATCGTGCCGAGGAACATGCAGACAGCGTCATGCCCGGCTTCACCCATCTCCAGACCGCTCAGCCGGTCACCTTCGGCCATCACTGCATGGCCTATGTGGAAATGTTCGGCCGTGATCGTTCACGCGTGCGCCATGCGATTGAACACCTCGATGAAAGTCCGATCGGCGCGGCAGCGCTTGCCGGCACTGGCTATCCGATCGACCGCCACATGACGGCCAAGACTCTCGGCTTCCGCGAGCCGACCCGCAACTCGATCGACACTGTCTCCGATCGTGACTTCGCCATCGAATTCCTCGCGATTGCCGCGATCTGCGCCGTGCATCTCTCGCGCCTCGCCGAAGAGATCGTCATCTGGTCGACGCCGCAATTCGGTTTCGTGCGCCTCTCCGACGCCTTCTCGACCGGTTCCTCCATCATGCCGCAGAAGAAAAACCCGGATGCGGCCGAGCTCGTGCGCGCCAAGACCGGCCGCATCAACGGTTCGCTGATCGCCCTGCTGACGATCATGAAGGGCCTGCCGCTCGCCTATTCCAAGGACATGCAGGAAGACAAGGAACAGGTCTTCGACGCCGCCGAAAGCCTGGAACTGGCGATTGCCGCCATGGCCGGCATGGTGCGTGACATGACGATCAACACGATCAGAATGAAGGCGGCAGCCGGCTCCGGTTACTCGACGGCGACCGACCTCGCCGACTGGCTGGTGCGCGAGGCAGGCCTTCCGTTCCGCGACGCCCATCATGTCACCGGCCGCGCCGTGGCGCTCGCCGAAAGCAAGAGCTGCGCTCTCTCGGAACTTCCGCTCGCCGATCTGCAGGCAATCAATCACGCCATCACCGACAAGGTCTATGACGTTCTGACGGTCGAAGCTTCGGTCGCCAGCCGCAAGAGCTTCGGCGGCACAGCACCTTCGGAAGTCAGGAAGCAGATCGCCTATTGGCGCGACCGCAACTGACGCATATCCCGGCGGACCGGAAACTGCCTCATCGTTCGGAAATGCGCACAGGACGAAGCTTCAATAATCAGGGTGCACAAGGCAGATAAACTTCGCTATGAAGGTGCCAGCCAGTGCCCGATATGAGGATATCCATGCAGACGAGCTTGCCGCATTTCATCCGCCTCACGGTGGTTCTTACCGTCATCGGCCTTGCCGTTGCCGGATGCGGCCGCAAGGGCGACCTCGATCCGCCGAGCGCCAATGCAACGAAGGGCGGCGATATCTCCAAGCCGACGAAACAACCAGGCTCCGTCGACAAGCCCTTTATTCTCGATCCCCTTCTCTAAGGCCCTGCTACCGTGAACCATTTCGAGTATCGCGACGGCATTCTCCACGCCGAGAACGTTTCCGTTCCTGAGATCGCCAAGGCGGTCGGCACGCCTTTCTACGTCTATTCAACGGCAACGCTCGAGCGCCATTACCGGGTCTTCACTGAGGCCTTCGGCGATGTCGATTCCATGGTCTGTTATGCGATGAAGGCCAATTCGAACCAGGCCGTGCTGAAAACGCTCGGCCGGCTCGGCGCCGGTATCGACGTCGTGTCCGAAGGCGAATTGCGCCGCGCACTGGCCGCCGGCATTCCCGCCGACCGCATCATGTTCTCCGGCGTCGGCAAGACACCGAACGAGATGGATTACGCACTCGAAGCCGGCATCTACTGCTTCAATGTCGAATCCGAACCGGAACTCGAAGTCCTCAACCAGCGTGCCACGCGTGCCGGCAAGAAAGCCCCTGTTTCCTTCCGCATCAATCCCGATGTCGATGCCCGTACCCATGCCAAGATTTCGACCGGCAAGAAGGAAAACAAGTTCGGCATATCCTGGGAGCGCGCCCGGACGATCTATGCCCGCGCCGCCAGCCTGCCCGGCATCGAAGTGACCGGCATCGACATGCATATCGGCAGCCAGATCACCGAGCTGCGGCCCTTCGACGATGCCTTCAAGCTGCTGCATGATCTGGTCAACACGCTGCGTGCCGATGGTCATGACATCCACCATGTCGATATCGGCGGCGGTCTCGGCATTCCCTACAAGGACGACAACAATCCGCCTCCCCTGCCGGACGCCTATGCCTCTGTTGTCAAGAACCAGCTTCGCGCCCTGAACTGCAAGATCGTTACCGAGCCCGGCCGTCTGATCGTCGGCAATGCCGGCATCCTCGTCACTGAAGTCATCTATGTGAAGGACGGCGGCGAAAAGACCTTCGTGATCGTCGATGGCGCGATGAACGACCTCATCCGCCCGACCCTCTACGAGGCTTATCACGAGATCAAGCCGGTGGTGATTTCGGCTGCCAACGCTCCGCGCATCCGTGCCGATGTCGTCGGCCCCGTCTGCGAAACTGGCGACTACCTCGCGCTCGACCGCGAGATGGCGACCCCGAAACCGGGCGACCTCTTGGCCGTCGGCACGGCTGGCGCCTATGGCGCGGTCCAGGCCGGCACCTATAACAGCCGCCTCCTCGTGCCTGAAGTGCTGGTCAAGGGCGACGAATTCCATGTGATTCGCCCGCGCCGCACCTATTCGGAACTGATCGGTCTCGATTCCGTTCCGGCCTGGCTGGACTAAAAGTCGCAATCACTTTTTGGCGACCGCATACGAAAAACCGGCATTCACAGGCCATCGCCCTCGCCTTCGCCATAAAGAGTGTTATCCTCTTCCTTCGCGAGCGTATTGCCCAGCAATCGCCGGAAGCGCCCTCTGTTTCCTGAACGCCAGATCGCGGAGACCGGATTGATGACAAGCCCCGCAAGGCAGAAGAAGAAAGGCGCATTCGCGCTTCAACCCTCTCTGGCGCGGCTGGTGGCGGCAAAACGTTTCCTGGCCAGGATCGTGCTTTTCGCCGAGCAGGTCCTTCCGCTGCTGATGCCGGCTGTCTGCGTCATCGCGGTCTATCTCTCCGTCTCCTGGTTCGGCTTTTTCCGCATTGTGCCGGACTGGCTGCGCATCCTTCTCCTGACTGCTTCTGCTGCTGGTTTCCTCGCTTCGCTGCTGCCGTTGCGTTTTCTTCGCTGGCCACGGGTGAGCGAGGCCGACCGCATGCTGGAAGAGCGCAACGGCCTGCCGCATCAGCCCGTCATGGTGCAGGAGGATGAGCCGGCTTTCGATACACCCTTCTCACGCGCGTTGTGGCGCGAACACCAGACACGCATGGCGCGGAAGATCGCAACGCTGGACGCCGGCCTGCCGCGGCCCGATATCGCCCGGTACGACCGCTTTGCGCTGCGGGCCATTCCGGCGTTACTCGTCGTCACGGCCTTCGGCTACTCGCTGTCGATCAACGGCGGCTCCGTAGCCGACGCATTTCAGCCTGCGCCCGCGCAGGTAACGAGCAACCCGGCCGTGCGTATCGACGCGTGGGTGACCCCGCCCGCCTATACCGGCCGACCGCCGATCTATCTGACAGCAGATGGCAGCGAGCAGGCGCCGATCGGCATTCCGCAGTTTTCCAACCTGACGGTGCGTGTCAGCGGCGGCCAGTCGACCGAGAAGGTCATCTTTAGGAAGGCCAACGGCGAAAGCCAGGAAATCGCCGTTCAGGAAGACACCCGGCCACAGCAGCCGACTGGGCGCGTCAATGCAGAACAGGCTTCAGGTGCAGCCACAGCACCCCAGCAGATGGCGCAGACGCATATTATGAAGCTTGAGGAGAATGGCGCGCTGCAGGCGAACGGCCGCACCTGGAGTTTCGACGTGCTGCCCGACAAGGCGCCGGAAATCGCCTTTGACGGCATGCCACGCCGCGCCGTCAACGGTGCGCTGGAAATCGGCTTCACGGTGAAGGACGATTACGGCGTGCAGGAAGCCCGTGCCGAGATCGTGCCGGTCGAATCCGATCCGGCCGCAACGCTACTCTATCCGCTGCCGGAATTCCGGCTGGACATTCCCCGCCGCAATGCGCGGGACGGCAAAGGCCTGACAAGCAAGAACCTGACCGAACATCCGCTCGCCGGCAAACGCGTGCGTATCACCCTCGTCGCCAAGGATGCCGCCGGGCAGACGGGTCGCAGCCCGCCCTATGAGATGGTCATGCCCTCGCGGCCCTTCAGCGAGCCGCTCGCTGCCGCCGTTGCCGAAGAACGCCAGACCTTTGCCCTCGACACCCGCAAGATGCCGGAAGCGATCGCGTTGAACGAAGCTCTGACGATCCGGCCCGAGGAGACAATCCCGAACACGACCCACTATCTGCTGATCGAATCAGCACTTGCGCGCATGAAGCTCGCCAAGGGTGACGAGCAGCTCAAGGATACGGCCCAGTATCTCTGGGACATCGCGCTGGGCATCGAGGAAGGTGACCTTTCGCTTGCCGAACGGCGGCTGCGCGACGCCCAGCAGAACCTCGCCGATGCACTGAACCGCAATGCGCCTGACGCGGAGATCAAGAAGCTGATGGACGAGCTCCGCAAGGCGATGCAGGACTATATGAATGAGCTCGCCGAGCGTCTGCAGAACATGCCGATGCAGCCCAACCAGAATGCCCAGAATTTCCTGCGCCAGCAGGATCTGCAGCGCATGATGGACCAGATCGAAAACCTGGCCCGGTCAGGCAATCGAGATGCTGCCCAGCAGATGCTCTCCGACCTGCAGCGACTGATGAACAACCTGCAGACGGCCCGCCCGCAGCGCGGCCAGCAGCAAGAAAACAGCCAGCTGACGCAGCAGATGGACAAACTCGGCCAGATCCTGCGCGACCAGCAGAAGCTGATGGAGCAAACTTTTCGCCTCGACCAGCAGCTCCGCGACCGCATGCAGCGTGGCGATCCCAACATGGACGACATGATACCGGGCGAGGAAGACCAGCAGCAGCAGGGCCAACAGGGCCAACAGGAACAGCAGCCCGGGGACCAGATGACGGCGGAGCAACTGCGCGAAGCGTTAAAGCAGCTCCGCGCACAGCAGGATGCGCTCGGTAAACGGTTGCAGGAACTGCAGAAGAGCCTTGGCGATATGGGCATGAAGCCGGGCGAAGGTTTCGGTCAGGCACAGCGCGAGATGGAAGGTGCCGGCCGCGACCTCGGCCAGGGCAATGGCAGCAGCGCCCTGGAAGGGCAGGGCCGGGCTCTCGAAGCCTTGCGCAAGGGCGCTCGTGACATGATGAGCCAGATGATGCAGGCACAACAGGGCCAGCAAGGACAGCAGGGTCCGAACGGTCAGCTCGGCCAGGGCAACCAGAACGGCCGCGATCCGCTTGGCCGCCCACGTCAAACCGATCTTGGGCCGGATATGAACAATGATGTGAAGATACCCGATGAGATCGATGTTCAGCGCGCCCGTGAGATTCTGGACGCTATCCGCGAAAAACTCGGCAACAATCCAACCCAGGCGATCGAGCGACAGTATCTCGAGCGGCTGCTGGATATTCAGTGATGTTGGGAAAATGCGTGGCTATTGGCGTGCCCTAAGGCACGCCCGCGTCACAAAATGTCAGGCCACAAGCGCCCGCGCCACGGCCTTGCGGATGTCCGGCAGGGCGAAGGGTTTCGGCACGACATCGATGATCTTTTCGGCGAGGTCGTCGGCCCGTTCACGCTGTTCGGCATAGCCGGTCATCAGCAGGATTTTCAATGCCGGAAAGGCGTCCTTCGCCTGATGCGCAAGTTCGATGCCGTCCATGACCGGCATACGGATGTCGGAGAGCAGCAAGTCGTAGCTGCCGCCCCTCAGCTTTTCCAGCCCTTCCGCGCCATCGGCGGCTTCATCGGTCTCATGACCGTCAAGGCGTAGTGCCCGGGCTACGAAAGTACGAAGGGAATCCTCGTCTTCCGTGATCAGAATTTTTGCCATCTGTGCATTGCTCCGTCGTCATGCCCCGCAACGGAGATCGCATGCGGTTCCCTAGCGATCGGTAAACACGCCAGGCCGATCTGCGGAATGGTTAACAACCCGTCTTGAAGCAGGACGCCTTAAGCGTCACCGGTAACCACGCCGACGAAGGGCAGTTCGCGGAAGGCGTAGGCGACATCCATGCCGTAGCCGACGACGAAATAGTCTGGGCACTCGAAGCCCACATAATCTGCCTCCAACTCCTCCTTGCGCTTGACCCGCTTGTCGAGCAGTACGGCGATGGTGACGTTGCGTGCCCCGCGCTCGTAGAGCAGTTCCTTGGCAAACCGCAGCGTGCGGCCGGATTCGAGGATGTCGTCGATGAGCAGGACGTCGCGGTCCTTAACGTCGCTGTCGATGTCCTTGACGATACGCACGCCCTGCGAAACCGTACCCGCGCCGTAGCTTGAGAGCGTGATGAATTCGACCTCGGGAGCAAGGCCCGTATCGTGCAGGGCACGCAGCAGATCGGCCGCGAAGATGAACGAGCCCTTGAGCACAGCGATGACCAGGAGGTCCTTCGTCGGGCCGGCGGCGATATCCTGCGCCATGGAATGATTGCGCTCGGCGATCTGCTCGGCGGTGAAGAGCGGCTCGATGTTTTTTCCGCGCACGACAGGCATAAAGGCTTGCTCCACAAAAAAGAAGGGTAAGCCGTTAGCACATTAATTCCGGCGAAACACCCCGGAAGGACATGTTTTCCCGCCTGCCAACCCAAAAACGCCTCTCGGCGCTCAAGGCATGAAGGAAAGCCGGACCTCAGGCACCTTGCCCCCGGCATGCTGCACGCGAGCGGAAAAGCCGCGGCTTTGGCCGGCATAGATGGCATCCGTCGGCGGCGTAATGACGATACTCGCCGTCAGCCGCTCGTCGGCGACGAGATCGGCGCGGATCGGCTGCACCGATTGCGTGACGCCGCTGTCATTCTCGATGATGCCGTTGATGAGCAGGATGCGCATACCATTGGCATCGCGCGGCGTGATCGTGACATGCGAGAAATGAAGAGCGGTGGCGGCGGAAGCCTCGTCCCGCGAAAGGCCGGAGAACCCGCCGGCAAGACCGAATACCAGAACGAAGAGTGCAATCACCAGCGCCGCAAAACCGCGCGCCGACGCGCGCTGCAGCCAGATCTCCATCCCACGCAGGATCGCGGCGGCAGTAGCAAGCAGGACTGGCGGTTCGGTGTTGAGCGGAGCGCTGCGACGGCGATTGTCGTTACGGGTCGTATCGCGGGCACCGGCAGACGCGCCTTGCGGCTGTGCCTTACCGACGACAACGAATTCGGCATCGGCAACGTCATCCCTGCGCGGCATGCGGCGGGGCCGCCGGATAGCCGGTTCCGGCGGCAGAAAATCATAGGCTCGGCCGGCGGCCTGTCCTGTGAAGGAGGATGCTTCCATGGTGGCGACCTCTCGGATGTCCACATGGTTTCACTGCCCAAGACAATCTTGGCATTGAAACGAATCCAGCCCAGTCGTAAATTTCAATGGTTAATGCTTCGCAAAGATCGCCATCAAACGGGCGTCTTTCCGGCAAAATTTACCCGCTGTTAACGGTGTTGGTTAACAAGTCATGCGGTGAAACCACGAAAGACTGAGCTGCCCGTTGATCCACTTCGAGAATGTCGGTTTGCGATATGGTATGGGACCGGAAATCCTCCGGGACCTGACCTTCGACATCCCGAAAAAGTCCTTCCAGTTTCTGACCGGCCCGTCCGGTGCCGGCAAGACCACGCTGCTGCGCCTGCTCTTCATGTCGCTGCAGCCGACCCGCGGCCTGATCCGCATGTTCGGGCGCGACATATCCGAGATTCCCCGCCCGGAGCTGCCGCTGCTGCGCCGCCGTGTCGGCATCGTCTTTCAGGATTTTCGTCTTCTCGACCATCTGACGACCTATGAGAACGTCGCCCTGCCGCTACGCGTGCGCGGCAAGGATGAAAGCACCTACAAGACCGACGTGCTGGAACTTTTGAAATGGGTCGGGCTCGGCGAACGCATCAATGTACTGCCGCCCGTACTCTCAGGCGGCGAGAAGCAGCGCGCTGCAATCGCCCGCGCATTAATGGACCGGCCGGAAGTGCTGCTTGCCGACGAGCCAACCGGCAATGTCGATCCGCCGATGGCCAAGCGCCTGCTGAACCTCTTCATGGAACTCAACCGCCTGGGTACCGCTGTGGTTATCGCCACCCACGATCTCTCGCTGATGGACCAGGTGGAAGCCCGCCGCATGATCCTTTCGGAAGGGCATCTCGACATTTATGACTAAGACGCCCACCAGGACCCGCGCAAAGACGCCCGCCGCTGCCCCCGTCCAGCCCAAGCGGCCGGAGATGCGCGTGCGCCCGACAGCACCGATCCTGCCTCCGTCAAACATTCAGGGCAATGCGCTGACGGTGGTGATCGCCATCATGGCCTTCCTCGCCTGCCTGACGCTCGGCGGCGTCAGCATGGTCCGCTCGACCGCGGCAAGCTGGGAAAGCCAGATCTCCAGGGAGATCACCATCCAGATCAAACCTGACGACAACCTGGACATGGAAAAGGCTCTTGTTCAGGCCCGCGATATCGCGCTGACCTTCGTCGGCACCAAGAGCGGCCAGATCGTTGACGAGGCCGCCACCGCACGCCTTCTCGAGCCCTGGCTCGGCAGCGGGCTGGATATCAAGGAACTACCCGTACCGCGCCTCGTCATCATCACCATCGACGAGAGCCATCCGCCGGATTTCGCGGCAATGCGCGACCTGCTGAACGAGAGCATTCCGCAGGCTTTTCTCGACGACCACCGCACCTGGGTCGACAGGTTGGTTGCGATGGCCCGCACCACGGTCATGATCGGTACCGGCGTCCTGCTGCTGGTTTTCACCGCCATGGTACTGACTGTGGTCTTCGCCACGCGCGGCGTACTCTCGGGCAACCGTCACATCGTCGAAGTGCTGCATTTCGTCGGCGCCGAGAGCTCGTTCGTCGCGACGGAATTCCAGAAACATTTTCTGAAGATCAGCCTCAAGGGCTCGGCGATCGGCAGCGCCCTGGCCGCCCTCTTTTTCGCAGGCGCCGGCGTCCTGCAGAGCAGGACGATCGCCACACCCGAGACAGATCAGGCAACGGCCCTTTTCGGTACCTTTTCGGTCGGGGCGCTCGGCTATCTCGGCATCTTCGCGACGATGATCGTGATCGCACTGCTGACAACCGTGACCGCACGGCTCACCGTCATGCGCACGATCTATGAAATCGATACATTGCGCTCCGACCCGACGCGCGCGGACGGTATAGCGAATTAGTGTCGCCATGCCGTTTTGCCACGAAAGCGTCTGTTCCGCGCCGCAATCAGCGTATAATCACGACTCATGACGATGGGCCATACGACACGCAATCCGATTCGCCCGGACCCGGAGCTTGAAGGCCCCGCAAGTGTCCCGCCACGGCGTGGCCCAATCCGCCGTATCTTGCGCTGGATGGGCTTTTCCTGCGTGTTGATTGCTGCGCTGATCTTCGGCGGCTTTTTGCGCTTTGCAGATTCGGTGACGACCCTGAAGCCACCTGCCGAGCCGCGGGCGGACGCGATCATCGTGCTGACCGGCGGCTACCAGCGCATCGATCAGGCCGTCGAACTCCTGCAGAAGGGCGCCGGCAAGCGGCTGCTGATATCGGGCGCGCATCCTTCCACCACGCCAACGCAGATCCGCAGGATGACTCAAGGCTCTGCTGATCTCTTCTCCTGCTGCGTCGATATCGGTTACGACGCGCTCGATACGATCGGCAATGCCGAGGAGGCATCGAACTGGATTCACGCCATGGGCTACAGGAGCATTTTGGTCGTCACCAATAACTACCACATGCCGCGCAGCCTCGCCGAGCTCTCCTATGTCGATCCCGACATCCAATTCATCCCCTATCCTGTCGTCAATTCCGATCTGAAGACGCGCGATTGGTTCACCGATCCGAACGCCTTGCGCGTCATGCTGGCCGAATACGCCAAACTACTGCTGGCCGGCACGCGCAACATCGTCGGCCTGCGCCATACCGGCCTGCGTTCCGCCAACTTGACCGGCCAGAGCTGAGGCTTTTATACGCTCCGGCAATCAGACGCTTTTTATGACGGACAATATCGTGTAGGCCGGTCGGCGTGACCGTGCCTCGGGAAAATTTCATGATCGCCCTGCGTTCCGTTCTGTTCAACACGATCTTCTACGCCAACCTCATCATCAGGATGATCGTGCTCTCCCCCTTCTACTTCATCGCGCCGCGCAAGCTCGCCTACAGCGTTCCCAAAAACTGGGCGCGCTCGAACCACTGGCTGATGCGGGTGATCGTCGGCACTACCTTCGAGATCGAGGGTTTGGAGAACCTGCCTGACGGCAGCTACATCATTTCCCCGAAGCATCAGTCCTTTTGGGACACTTATGCCCTGCTGCCCAACCTCGAGGACCCGGTCTATATTCTCAAGCGCGAACTGATGTGGATCCCGCTTTTCGGCTGGTACGCCAAGAGGCAGCGCATGATCCCGGTGGACCGCGGTGCGCGCGGCAAGGTGATGGTGGAGGTGCTGAAGCGCACCAAGCTGGAGCTCGCCACCGGCCGCCAGCTCATCATCTATCCCGAGGGCACACGCCGCCCACCGGGCGCTGAGCCAGTCTACAAATACGGCATCGCCCGCATGTATCGCGACCTGCAGATCCCGGTCGTGCCCATCGTCATGCATCCAGGCCTGTTCTGGCCGCGCCGCAGTGCCATGCGTTATCCCGGTCATTTCAAAGTGCGGATTCTACCACCCATCATGCCCGGCATGGACCCCGACGCCTTCTTTGCCCATCTGATCGACGTAACGGAAAGCGCCAGCGATCAGCTTCTGATCGACACGGTGGAGCGCAATCCGCATGTTCCACTGCCGCCGACCGCCGTGAAGCGGCTGGCTGAACTGCGCAAAGAGGAAGCCGCGACTGCCTAAGCTGTCGCGCGTAGTCGTGTGATTTCCTCGACCACTTGCTCCAGCCACCGGTCGCGAATACCCATCTCCTTCAGATGGGAAAGCGTATTGAAGACATAGACATCGTTCGGGCCGGACTGGCCGACCGAGACATCGACGACCCGCGCGGCAGCAAGCGCATCCAGTGCACCGGCATATTGCTCGTGGGCGCGATCGACCACATAGGCGACCGCCCGTGCGCTGCGACCATCCGAAAGCTGCAGCGGCAGATGCCGTTCCAGATAGACATTGGTGACGAGTTCGCGGGCTCGCAGATAGTCAATGACCTCGTCCCACTTGTCCGGTGCGACACGGAAAGCCATGCCTCGACAGGCGCCGCCCCTGTCGAGGCCGAGGACGAGACCGGGATTTTCACGATTGCCGCGATGAACGAAGGAACGGACGCAGAGCGAGCGCCGGTAGCCATGAATCAGGGCCTGCGACCGCTCGACGAATTCGAAGCCCGGATTCCACATCAACGAGCCGTAGCCAAATACCCAAAATTCGTCCATATCGCACGCCAGATCAAAATCAGATTTCGCTCTCACCATTGGAGAACATCATGGCAGCGTCAAGCCAATCCGGCAGCGGCCACTATAGCAGCGGCAGGAAATTCTGGTTACTGGGCGGCGCCATTCTTCTGGTGATCGCTCTCTATACGGGCGGCTGGTTCTACGCAGCTTCCGCGCTGAAAAAGACAGTGCTGACCGCCATCGCTCCCCGCGCCGATACCGGCGTCAGCGGCGAATGCTCCGATATCGAATTCCGCGGTTTCCCCTTCCGCATCGGGCTCTTCTGCTCGAAGGTGGATGTCGATGACACTGTCAACGGCATCTCCGCCACCTTCGGTGCGCTCCGCTCCGCCGCCCAGGTCTACGCCCCCGGCCACATCGTCTGGGAACTTGACGCACCGGCTGAAATCCGCACCGCGCAGGGCCTGACGGTCAATGCCCAATGGGACAATCTGCAATCGAGCCTCGCCACCAAGGCGCAGGGCATCGACCGCACCTCGACCGTCATTGACGGGCTGAAGGCCGTGGCCATTTCCTCCTTCACCGGGCAGACCGTCAATTTCGATGCCGCCCGCACCGAGATCCACCTGCGGCAGAACGGAGCGGATCTCGACGGCGCGATCTCGGTCGAAAACGCCAATGCTGTGGTCAAGGACTGGCCGCAGGTCTTCCCGAAATTCTCCGCGAGCGCCGATCTCACGCTGACGGGCAAGGCCGGGATGATCGATGGCACCGACAAACAAGGTATTCACGGTTCTCAGGGCGAGCTTCGCCGTATCGTCGCCGATCTCGGCGACGGCAAGGTGATGACCATCTCCGGCCCCTTCGCCTTCGACGAAAACGGCTTCCTTTCCGGCAAGTTCAAGCTGGAGATTGAACAGCTCGGCCCCTGGGGTGAAAGCATCAAGCAAACCTTCCCCGACATGGCCTCGACCGTCGATACGGCGACGAAGCTCCTGAAGGCGCTTGCCGGTGGTGGCGACAAAGTTTCCGTCGATCTGGTCGTCGATCACGGCAATGCAACTGTGAGCGGCTTCATTCCGCTCGGCAAGATCCCGCCGGTTTAGTCGAGCTTCTTGAGAAAGAAGACTTCCGGCACCGTCTGGATGCCGGGCAGTTCGATCGATCCGGTTTCAGAAAAACCGTTGCGGCGATGCCAGTCCTGCGGACGGCTTTCATCGCACTCGCTCGAGGTCATCAAAAGACGTGCACCGCTCTCGCGCATATCCTTTTCCCAGGCGAGAAACAGCGCCGTGCCGACACCGGACCGGCGATGACGAGCCACCACCCGGATCATTTCCATATAGGGGATCCTGCCCCAGAAGCGGGAGAAGCGCAGGAAGCCGACAATCTCACCTTGCTCGCGGGCGATCAGATATTCGCCGAGATCGATGCAACGCGAAATCCAGGCCTCGCCGACATGGCTGTCTTCGCGAAGCAGCCATTCCTTGTCCGTCTGGCCAGGCTTCGCAATCTCCACCATGACTATTTCTTCTCCAGCGGGTGCGGGCGGCCAAAGTCCGGCGCATCCACGTCCTGGCCGGCCTGGACGATCGAACGGCGGATGGCACGGGTGCGGGTGAAGAGTTCGAAAATCTTGTCGCCCTCGCCCCAGCGGATCGCCCGCTGCAGATAGGCGAGATCTTCCGAAAAACGCGCCAGCATTTCCAGGATCGCATCACGATTATGCAGGCAGACATCGCGCCACATGGTCGGGTCGGAGGCGGCCAGACGCGTGAAATCGCGGAAACCGGAGGCGGAATATTTGATAACTTCCGATTCCGTCACGGTCTCCAGATCGTCGGCCGTGCCGACAATATTGTAGGCTATGAGATGGGGCAGGTGAGAAACGATCGCGAGCACCTTGTCGTGATGCTGGGCGTCCATTTCGTCGACTCGGGAGCCGAGCGCTTCCCAGAAACTGCGCAGCGTCTTCAGCGCGGTCGGATCGGTTCCTTCGAGCGGCGTCAGGATGCACCAACGCCCCTGGAAGAGGCCGGGGAAGCCCGCATCCGGGCCAGATTTTTCCGTACCCGCAATTGGATGGCCGGCAATGAAATGCACATGGCTGGGCATGTGCGGCTGCATCTGAGCAATCACGGAAGCCTTGGTCGAACCGACGTCGGTGACGATCGCACCCGGCTTCAGATTGCCGGCGATCTCTTTCGCCACACTTTCGGAAGCGCCGACCGGCACCGATACGATGACGAGATCGGCATCCTTAACCGCTTCTTCCGAGGAGGTCGTATAGCGATCGCCAAGCTCCAGTTCTTCGGCACGCTTCAGCGTCTCGGCGCTGCGCGTCGCGATGACCACCTCATTGGCTAGGCCCAATCGCTTGATGTCATGAGCAAGCGAAGAGCCGATCAGGCCGATTCCGATCAGGGTGATGCGATTGAACTGCACTGTCATGCCTTGCGTCCCATGAATTCGCCAAGCGCCTCGATGACGCCGCGATTGGCTTCTTCCGGACCGATGCTCATGCGCAGCGAGTTCGGAAAACCATAGCCGCGAACCGCACGCAGGATGTAGCCGCGGCTCGTAAGGAACTCATCGGCATCCGTTGCCCGCTTGCCGTCGACGTCGGGGAAATGGATGAGAACGAAGTTGGCGACCGACGGCGTGACCACCAGGCCGATCGCCTCGAATGCGCTCGTCAGCTTCTCGATCCACATCTGGTTGAAGGAAACGGCCTCCTGGACAAAGGACTGGTCGCGGATCGCCACAGCACCCGCAGCGATTGCCGGCGCATTCATGTTGAAAGGCCCGCGCACACGGTTCAGCGCATCGATAATCTCGGCCGGCGCATATATCCAGCCGACACGCAGCGCCGCAAGGCCATAAACTTTCGAGAAGGTGCGCGTCATGACGACATTGGCGTTCGACGAGACGACTTCGATGCCGGCTTCGTAGTCATTGCGGCGAACATATTCCGCATAGGCTGCATCGAGCACGAGGATGACATGCTTCGGCAGGCCGGCCTGCAGGCGGCGGATCTCGCTGACGGGAATATAGGTGCCCGTCGGATTGCCGGGATTGGCTATGAAGACGATCTTCGTCTTGCCCGTCACCGCAGCAAGGATCGCATCGACATCGACCGTATGGTCCTTTTCCTTGGCCACGACAGGTGTGGCGCCGGCACCCATGATCTGGATCTTGTAGACGAGAAAGCCATGCTCGGTAATGATGCCTTCGTCCCCGGGACCGAGATAGACATGGCATAGCAGGCCGAGCAGCTCGTCGGAACCGTTGCCGCACAGGATGTTTGCCGGATTGAGGCCGTGCACCGAAGCGATCGCCTCGCGCAGCTCGTACGCCTGACCGTCGGGGTAACGTTCGAGATTGCCTGCGGAAGCCTTGAATGCTTCAATCGCCTTGGGGCTGGCGCCGAGCGGCGTCTCGTTGGAGGAGAGCTTGTAGACGCGGACGACACCCGGCGCGTGCTCCTTGCCCGGCACATAGGTAGCGATATCCAAAATACCGGGACGCGGAACGGGCTTGCTCATCTCAACGCTCATGGATCGACCTTGGAAATTGCCGGAAAGCCGGCGAAAGACTTGAGTGCAATTAAAGCGGAATGGCGATTTTGTCGAGGGCTGCAGGGCCTGGAGCGTTTCCTGGTCAGATTGCAGCATTCTGACCAGGAAATGCTCTAGCGGCTGCGCGTGGTCGGCACGCCATGCGGCGCAAGGACCGGCACAAAAACGCGGCGTGAAGCACGCGCGGCAACAGGAAGGCCCTGATAGAGCCGCTTCTGCGCCTCGACGATGATGACGCCCGAAAAAGCTGGCCACAGCGTGCGGCCGATCCGCTCGAAACCGCGGCGCAGGCGCAGCACCGCGCGCAGTTTCGATGGCGGGAAGAACAGCGCCTCGGCTGTGGCGCCTGGCGTGAAATTGGTCTCGCGCAGCAGATGGGTCAGCTGACCGCGCGAATAAGGCCGGCCCGAACCGAAAGGCGTATGCTCCATGCGCGCCCAGACACCACGGCGGTTCGGCACGACGATGATGAGCCGTCCACCCGGCGCCAGCACCCGCCAGAGTTCCTTCAGCGTCTCGCGCGGGCTTTCGGCAAATTCCAGTGAATGCACCATCAGCACCCGGTCGATGGAAGAATCCGGCAGCGGCAATTCCTCGTCGAAGATCAATGCGGTGGAGGAAAGCGAGCCGACAGGCCAGTTCACTGCCCCTTGCCCCGCCGGCATGAAAGCAAACGTGCGTTCCGTATCCGCCTGGAACCGGTCGAGGAAGGGTACGGAATAACCAATGCCCACAAGCCTCTCCTGCGGCAGGCGCACCCAGAGCGACGACAGCGCCATGGCAATCGACTGCTCGGCCATGTGTCCAAGCTCGGAATGATAGAATTGGCGAAGGTCTACGATATCGGCGTGCATTATCCCAAATGTTATCAGTGACCGGTTGGACTTCAAGGCCGGAACCTCTACATTCCCGGTCAGTTCAAGGGATAAGGGATTATTTGAGCAATGAAACCTTTGGAATTAGAAGTTTTTCTCTGCCGCAGCGACAATTTCGGCGTTCTCGTCCATGACCCGGAAACCGGGCAGACCGCTTCGATCGACGCGCCTGATGCGGCAGCCGTGGAAGCCGCAGCCGTGCGCCGCGGCTGGAACATCACCCATATCTTCACGACCCATCACCATATCGACCATGTGGAAGGCAATCTGGCGCTGAAGGAACAATACGACCTGGAGATCATCGGGCCGGTCAACGAAGCGGTGGCGATCCCCGGCCTGGACAAGACGATGGGTGATGGGGACAGCTTCCTCTTCGGCGACCACACGGTCAACGTCATCGAAACGCCCGGCCACACGGCGGGCCATATCTGCTACCACTTTGTCGACGACAAGCTGCTCTTTGCTGCCGATACGCTTTTTGCGCTCGGCTGTGGCCGCCTGTTCGAACGCCCCGCCGCCGACATGTGGCATTCGCTGCAGAAGCTTGCCGTTCTTCCGGATGAGACCGCCGTCTATTTCGGCCACGAATATACGCTCTCCAACGCCCGTTTCGCGGTCACCATCGATCCGGACAACGAGCGCCTGAAAAGCCGCGCAGCGGAAATCGAGGCATTGCGCGCCGAAGGCAAATTCACCATTCCGACGACGCTGGCGTTCGAAAAAGAAACCAATCCCTTCCTGCGCGCGGCCGATCCGGCCATCCGTCGCAACCTGCTGATGGAAGGCAAGACCAATGAAGAGGTCTTCGCCGAGATCCGCAAGCGCAAGGACAATTTCTAGAGCATGGCCGGCAAAGACCTTACCCCTGAGATCATCATCCGCGAGCTCGGGATGCAACCCCATCCCGAAGGCGGTTGGTATGTGCAGACCTTTCGCGACAAGAATGGCGGCGAACGCGGCCATTCGACGGCAATCTATTATCTGCTGGCGAAGGGCCAGCGCTCGCACTGGCACCGCGTGCATGACGCCGCAGAAGCCTGGCACTATTATGCCGGTGCGCCGTTGGCGCTGCATCGTTCCGAAGACGGCAGCCACAGCGAGACGCTGAAGCTCGGCACCGATATTGCTGGCGGCGAGCGGCCGCAGGCAATCATCCCCGCCAACTGGTGGCAATCGGCCGAGACGCTCGGCGACTATACGCTGGTCGGCTGTACGGTGGCGCCCGGCTTCGAATTCTCGAAATTCGAGATGGCGCCGCCTGACTGGAAACCCGGCGCTTAAGCTTGTTCCGCCACCGGCTGCATCTGCGGCTTGCGGCGAAACATTTCTTGCGCTGCCAGCACCGCGCCGCCGGTGATCAGCAGGCAGGCAAGCACAATACGCCAACTGGGCTCGGCAATGCCGAAGACGGCCAGGATCAGCGTTGAAAGCAGTGGCGCGGCATAACTTGCGGCGCCAAGGATCTGAATATCGCCGTTCTTGACCCCGTAATCCCATGCATAAAAGGCTGCGCCGACGGGGAAAAGGCCAAGGCCGACGACGGCAATCCATTCAAAGCCCGCCTCCGGCCAGACGGTTGTCTCAAGACCCAAATGGCAGATCAGCGAAAGCGCCGACGTCGCAAGGCAGAAGCCGGTGACGACATCAGTCGAAACGGCATCGAAACGCCGCGTCAGCAGCGAATAACCGGACCATGTGAAGGCGCAGAGAAATGCCGCGCCATAGCCGACGGCATAGGCGCCGTTGAAATCGATGCCGTTACGCCCGACGATTAGGAAGGTGCCGCAAAGACCTGCCAGAGCGCCGACGATGTGATACCAGCGCAACCTCTCGCCCGGCAGCAGCGCCGAACCGACCACTATCAGCAGCGGCCAGAGATAGGCAATCAATCCTGCCTCGACGGCCGGCGCATTCCTGAGCGCCGTGAAATAGAGGAAGTGATAGCCGAACAGACCGGCAATGCCCGTGATCCAGACCTTTGCCGGCTGCCTCAGAAGGGCGATGCGCGACGGGTTGAGGATAAGCATGAGAATGCCGGGAATGCTGCCGATGGCAAAGCAGATGGCCGAAAGCTGGAACGGCGGCATCTTGCCGGAAGCGGCCGTAAAGAGGGCCAGGAACGACCACATGAGAATGGCCGCAAAACCGATCAACGTCGCTCGAAGCTTCACCCATCCCCCTCGCGGAGACTTATGAAAGCTCCGTCAGCTGTTCACGCGGCCGTACTTCACAGCCGTGATCGTCACCGTCCCGTATTCCGTGGGAATGCGGACGTAGACCGGAGCATATACATTTGCCGCCTGCGCCTTGGCAAACCAGATTTCCATGCGGTTGCTCTTGCTGAGGTAGACGAGATCCTTACGTCCCTTCTTGTAGCCGGAGCGCGGAATGAAGCGCACGCCGCAGACGGTCGCCTTGCCCTTGAACCCATCGGTCGAGAAATCTTCATCGCCCTTCGGCGAAAGCACAAGGTCCATGCGCGTCTCACCGTCGAATATCGGCAGCTTCTGTGAACAGACATCGGTATCGCCGGTGAAGATGAGGCCCGAGATCGGGTCGAGCACGGCGCGCATATCCCCCTGCGTTACCGGAATCCATTCCTTCGGCCGGCGCGGCTCCGGTGTAGTGGTGGCCGAAACGATATTGCCGTTGCGGTAGCTGACCTCGTAGGTGCGAACCTTTTTGCCGGTCTTGTAATAGAGGACATATTTTGCCGCCTGCAGCCGGTCATTGCGTACCATCCCGGTAACGCTGGTCTTGGCCAGGATATCGGTGACGAGATCGGCAAGCCCGGCCGATTTGATGTCGCCGTCGATTTTGTAGCTGTGATCGTCTTCGATCTTGGTGAGAAAGGCCGCCCGCGCGATCGTCAGGCCGGCAAGGGCTACCCTGTACTCCGTACGGTGCTGTACTTCGCTTGCACCGGCCGGCAGGGCCAGAAGCGCCGCAAATGCCGAAACTAAAATCCGTCTGCCCAGATGAGCCATGGTGAGAGCCTTGTCCTGCCGGGCCGCTTGCGCCCTTGCACTACGGTCTATACTCCTGCCGCATTGCTAAGAAAACAGCAGCTTTTTGACAGAATTGCGGGAAAGGCCAAGGTTTTGGCTTGACGCGCGCGACCGGTCTGACTATAGAACCGCAACTTTCCAATCATGGCCTGTTGGATTGCGCAGTCGGTTGTTGCCGGACTGTCCTTCAATGGCCCGAGAAAAACAAGAATAGGTGTTCCATGTCCCGCATGTGCGAATTGACCGGCAAGGCAGTCCTGACTGGTAACAATGTCAGCCATGCCAACAACAAGACCAAGCGCCGGTTCCTCCCGAACCTGTGTCAGGTTACGCTGATCTCCGACGCGCTCGGCCAGCGTTACCGTCTTCGCGTTTCGGCTGCTGCTCTTCGTTCCGTCGAGCATCGTGGCGGCCTAGATGCCTTCCTTTTGAAAGCAAACGAAGGCGAACTTTCGATGCGCGCCCGTCTGCTGCGTCGCCAGATCGTCAAGAAGACTGCTGAAGTGGCTGCTGCCTAAGCTTCGGAAAACGTCCTTCTAAAGCTTTGAAAGGCTTGCACGGATAATACCCGGACAAGCCTTTTGCTTTGCCAGGCTGGCCATAGGTCCAGCCTGAAATTTTTACTCGAACTGGTGGCATCACCCAGGATAAAAAAATGCTGACGACCCGCTATACCCTTATCTATGTCGCGCTGATGACGCTCGTCGTCGTCGCCTCCAACTTCCTCGTTCAGTTTCCACTGAACGCGACGGTCGCCGGCATCAATCTCGCCGACATTCTCACCTGGGGCGCCTTCTCCTATCCGATCGCCTTCCTGATCACCGACCTGACGAACCGCCAGTTCGGCCCGCAGGCTGCGCGCAAGGTGGTTTTCGCCGGCTTTGTCGTTGGTGTCGCGCTTTCTTTCTTCACCGCGGTGCCGCGTATCGCGATCGCCTCCGGCTCGGCCTATCTCGCCGGCCAGCTTCTCGATATCGCCGTCTTCAACCACCTGCGCCGTCAGGCTTGGTGGCGCGCGCCGCTCGTCGGCTCGCTGATCGGCTCGGCGCTGGATACCGTGATGTTCTTTTCGCTGTCCTTCGCCGCCTTCTTCGTCTTCCTCGGCCCGAACGAGCCCTTCGCGCTGGAAAATGCGCCGATCTTCGGCATTCTCTCGACGGAAGCTCCGCGCTGGATCTCCTGGGCACTCGGCGATTTCGCGGTAAAGATGCTTGTCGGCCTGGTGATGTTGCTGCCCTATGGCGCGCTCATGAACGTGCTGCGCCCAATGCAATCCGCTCCGGCGCGGTAAACACCGTCCGCATCCGGCCTCGGATCGGAATCTTCGCATTCCCCACCTTGCTTCTCGCCTTGGATGGAGATCATTTCTGGTCGAGCGACCCAGGAAAACGCTCAGACCATGAATGTTGGGCGGGCTGGCTGCAGACCTTGCTGCAGCCAGCCCGCCCAACCAATGGCAACGCCAACCGCAGGTCTCACGACGACTACAGCATCGGCCCGAAAATCGGAATCGATTTTCGGAAAGCCTGATGCGTAGTTTCAAAGAGTTAGGGCGTCCTTTGTTCGTCCGAATGGACGCACAAAGGACGCCCTGCCATGATCGCCGGGTGGCTCAGCACCTCCGCAACGAGCTCTCCGACAGGCCGTGATGAATCGAGCCGCAAGATCGGCCTTGTCAGCGTTTTCAGCCACTCCTCATGCCCGACGAGACTTCGACGTTCCGGTCCCGCCGTATCGTAGCTCTCTGCCCATTCCATGAATTCGCGACTTTTCGCCGCCATGTCACCACCAGGCCTGATCCTGTCGCCGTAACGCTCCTCCTCGCGCTTACAGATGCGCTTCATACGCGTCGTGGGATCGATCCTCAGAAAGACCACCAGATCGTAAAGCGGCTCGAATTCCGCGCCCCATTTCATTGCCGAGCCGGAAAGCACCCAGCCGACATGAGGCAACGCTTCTTGCCTGAGCATCGCGATACGCGCCCCAACCTCGCGCGGCGTCGTAAAGGGCGGATCGGTCGGCATCCAGAAGAAATCGTCGGTATCGAGATGACGGATGCCAAGCGTTTCAGCCAGCGCCAGGCCGAGCGTGGACGTGCCGGAACCCGAGGCTCCCGTGATATGGATGTGCATGATACGCTCTCTTAAAGGGTGATATCCGCGAAGGGACGGACCGGATAGCGCAGAGTTATGACAGCCGTTCGACGGCCATTCAATCGACCAGCCGGAACTCCAGCATCAGATTGCGCTGCAGGATGGAGTGATTGTCGTCCGACACTAGAACGACATGCGTCGTGCCATCGGCTGCCTGGAAGGCATCGAACCCTTCCATATTGTCGATATTGTAATTGAAATTGCCCTCGACGAGCAACTCGCCGTTCACGATGGCGCCCGGCTTGACGTCCGCACCCTTGATGCGGCGAATGCGCATGCCGATGCCTTCGGCCATGTTGAAGCGCCGCTCCAGAAGAAGCAGGTCGCCACCCGGCAGGAAGGCACCATCAGTTACATCGAAGCTGCCATCCTTCTCGACCGTGAACTGCCCCTTCAGTGGCCCGTCCAGAATAGCCGCAAGCCGGTTGCCGTCTTCGTCGAGACTGCGCTCCGCCACGATTACGGGCGCGCCTTTCAGCGGACTCGAGGCAGGGGCCACGACAACAGTTTCAATGCCGCGGTTTGCCCGCATCTCGTCGCGGGGAATGAGGATCCCGACCGTCGACAGGGATCGCGAGTCGAGAAAACCGGGGTCCGGATAGACGTCGACGCGATGGTCCTGCTCGAAGGAGACGAGAATCCGGTCGCCATCCAACGCGAGGCCTTCCGCATCCATGTGGCCCTTGCCCTCATAGGTCCGGCCGACGCGATCCCGCATCGGCGTGATCTCGACGCCCGTAAGGCCCGACAGCCTGCCCTTGGCGTCGCGTTCGATGCTGCCGGTCAGCCAGTGCCCGGTATCGAGAACGCCGACGAAACCCTTGCCGTCAGGCCGCATGCGGATGGAGGAAAGCGAGCCGAAGAGCGAATTGCTCGACACCATCTCCAGCCCGCCGATAAATTCCAAGGGGCCGAAGCGGATTTCGTTACGGCCGATATGGAAATCCGAAATCTGCCGGCTGATGATCTTTGCGGGCTCGCCCCCACAAGCGCCAGACAACCCTGTCACGAGGCCAAGGACGACCAGGGCCGCACGAGACAGATTTCCAAACGCCATGCGGAAGTTTCCCCGAGACTGTATCAGCCCGCGCGGCGCAGGCGACCACCGCGCGGCTGTGCGGCATGATCCTCGAACAGTTCGGCAAGCTGTTCGGTCATGGCGCCGGCAAGCTCGTCCGCATCGACGATTGTCACGGCGCGGCGATAGTAACGCGTCACGTCATGACCGATGCCGATTGCCAAAAGCTCGACCGGAGAACGAGTCTCGATCTGCTCGATCACGGCGCGCAGATGCCGTTCCAGATAATTGCCCGGATTGACCGACAGCGTGGAATCATCGACCGGCGCACCATCGGAAATCATCATCAGGATACGACGCTGCTCACGGCGGGCAAGCAAGCGGTTATGCGCCCAGATCAGTGCCTCGCCGTCGATATTTTCCTTGAGCAGGCCTTCGCGCATCATCAGGCCGAGATTGGGCCGTACACGCCGCCACGGGGCATCGGCCGACTTGTAGATGATGTGACGCAGGTCGTTGAGCCGACCCGGCGTCTGCGGCTTGCCATTGGCAAGCCAGTTTTCGCGTGCCTGACCACCCTTCCACGCCTTGGTCGTGAAGCCGAGGATCTCGACCTTGACGCCGCAGCGCTCCAGCGTGCGCGCCAGGATATCGGCACAGGTGGCGGCAACCGTGATCGGTCGGCCGCGCATGGAGCCGGAATTGTCGATCAGCAGGGTCACGACCGTATCGCGGAACTGCGTATCGCGCTCCATCTTGAAGGAGAGCGGTTGCGTCGGATCGATGATGATTCGCTGCAGGCGGGCCGTATCGAGATAGCCTTCCTCGAGATCGAAATCCCAGGAACGGTTCTGCTGCGCCATCAGCTTGCGCTGCAGGCGGTTGGCGAGACGGCCGACAGCACCCTGAAGATGCGCCAGCTGCTTGTCGAGGAAAGCGCGCAGGCGTTCCAGTTCGGCGGCATCGCACAGCTCTTCGGCGGTAATGATCTCGTCGAATTCCTCTGTATAGATGTGGTAATCGACCTTTTCGTTGAAATCGGCAAACGGCGTATTCGGACGGCGGGTCTCGCCCGGTGTCTCGGAATCGTCGTCGCCTTCTTCCATCATGTCGTCGTCGGAGATTTCGGCGCCTTCGGTCTCGCCGTCCTCCATTTGCTCGTCGGCGACTTCGCTGTCCTCGACGGGGGCCGCATCGCTGCCGGCATCCTCGTCGATCTCGTCCTCGTTCTGCTCGTCGCCCGTCGGCTGATCATCCTCGTTGGACTGATCGTCGGAGTCCGGATCGCTGTCGTCATCCCCGTATTCCTCGGCCATTTCCATGGCCGAGAGCACATTGCGGATGACCTTCGAGAAGGCCTGCTGGTCGTTGATGACGCCGGAGAGATTGTCGAGTTCGCTGCCGGCCTTTTCCTGGATAAAAGAACGCCAGAGATCGAGCACCTTGCCGGCGGAAGCGGGCGGCTTCTGGCCGGTGAGCTTCTCGCGCACCATCATCGCCACAGCCTCACCGATCGGCGCGTCTTCCTGCCGCTCGATGCCGGTGAAATTCGCCTTGGCGTATTTCTCCTCGGTCATGGAGCGCAGGTTCGCGGCCACGCCCTCCATGCGCAACGCGCCGATCGATTCCACGCGCGCCTGCTCGACGGCGTCGAAGATCACGCGGGCATCCGAGCCCTGTGGCGCCATGGTGGAATGCACCTTCTCGTCATGGCAGGCGATGCGGAGCGCCATGGAATCGCCAAGGCCGCGCGTCACCGCCAGCTCATGCGCTGTCGGACGCTTGGAAAGCTCCGGCAGGCGGATTCGCTCACCCGTCATGCCCGGACGCTCGTTGGCGAAAGTGACCTCCACCTCGGCATCACCAGCGATAGCGCGTACGGAACCGGTTATTGCCCGGCGCAACGGTTCGACATCAACGGGCGCACCAGGCTTTGCTTTCGAATTGTCTCCGCGAGCTGCCATGATCGACTGGCCTCAAGCCCCCAGCACGATGTTGGCAGCGCTTTCCTTCAGCTCCACGCCAAAGGCGCGCTGATAGTGCTCGGCCACCAGCGGGCGCTCCAGTTCGTCGCACTTGTTGAGGAAAGTGACGCGGAAGGCGAAGGCGATATCGCCGAAGATCTCGGCATTCTCGGCCCAGGTGATGACGGTACGCGGGCTCATGACGGTCGAGAGGTCACCGTTCATGAACGAAGCGCGCGTCAGATCGGCAACGCGGACCATCTTGGAAACCGTATCGCGGCCTTCCTTGTCCTTGCCGAAGCTCTTCACCTTGGCGGCGATGATATTCACTTCGTGATCATGCGGCAGATAGTTCAGCGTCGAGACGATCGACCAGCGGTCCATCTGCGCCTGATTGATCTGCTGCGTGCCGTGATAGAGGCCGGTCGTATCGCCGAGGCCGATCGTGTTGGCGGTCGCAAACAGGCGGAAGGCCGGGTGAGGACGGATGACGCGGCTCTGGTCGAGCAGCGTCAGGCGGCCGGACGATTCCAGCACGCGCTGGATGACGAACATCACATCCGGGCGGCCGGCGTCGTATTCGTCGAAGACGAGCGCGACGTTGTGCTGGTAGGCCCAGGGCAGAATGCCATCCTTGAATTCGGTGACCTGCAGCCCGTCCTTGACGACGATCGCATCCTTGCCGACGAGATCGATACGGCTGACATGGCTGTCGAGGTTTATACGCACGCACGGCCAGTTGAGGCGCGCGGCGACCTGCTCGATATGCGAAGACTTGCCCGTGCCATGGTAGCCGGAGATCATCACGCGTCGGTTATGGGCAAAGCCGGCGAGGATCGCGAGCGTCGTCTCGCGGTCGAAGAGATAGTCGGTGTCGAGATCCGGAACATAGGCGTCGCCCTTGCTGTAGGCGGGAACGCGGATGTCGGAATCGATGCCGAAGACCTCCCGGACCGAAACGGTGGTGTCGGGCAGTTCGGAAATATCAAGGTCAATCTTGCTCATCATGTCTCCAAGGCGGGTGACGGCCACCCGACCACACTATCTCAGCCATTGCGCAACCATGGTGCCGCAGTCTTTGGTCCGCGTTCTTCCAAGGTCGGAACGTCGGCGATACTTCTCCGGGACTGAAACGAAACCTCGGCGGGATAATGACCGCTGGCGAGCATTCTTGAAAGAGTCCCAGACAAGAAACGCCGCGTCCGGAAGGTCGGCAGAGGCAATGTCGGGAAAACACGCAAATATATGCCGCGGTTGCCTGCGGCCTCAGCCGATGTGGACCATACCCGATTGAAGCTTAAGAGCAAGGACGGGAATTAACAAAAACCGTTCTGCTTCAATAATTGATAGGCCTGGATGACGGCGCGGAAACGCTCTTCCGAGCCGCGGTCGCCGCCATTGGCATCGGGGTGATGCTTCTTGACCAGTTCCTTGTACTTGCTCTTGATCTCCGCGGAGGTGGCGTTCGCAGCAAGTCCCATCGTATCGAAAGCCTTGGCCTCCAGCGATTTCAGCTTGCGGGCCTGCGGGAAACGCGGGCCACTGCCTTTGCCGCCACCTTCCTTCACGAAACCGAATGGGTCACGCACGCGCGAATAGGCGCCGGAGCGAACTTCGGCATGCAGCGGGCTGTTCTTGGCATCCTTGTTGACGCCGACCGTCCAGGTAGGGCGATGACCTGTTATCGCCTCCTTCTGATAGCGCGCGATCTCACCGTCCGACAGGCCGGAGAAATAGTTGTATCCCTTGTTGTAGTCCTTGACGTGTTCGAAACAGAACAAAAAGAACTGGCCTTCCGCATTGCGTCCCACAGGAGCGCGATGCGTACCTTTTTTGTCGCAGCCGTCCCACTGGCAAGTTGGAGGCGCCTGCTCGGGCTCCTGCTCTCGCCTGCGGCGCGTTCGGATGCGATCGAAATATTTGGAATCAAGTCTCATGGCGGCGCTAATTATGGGGCTGCTGACCGATGACAACAAGAATTGACAAACGGGAATGTTGCTGGCTTGGTGGGAACCTTTTTCGTGAACGCAGAAGACCTGATGATGACACTCCAAACCCGCATCGAAGAGAAGCTCAAGGAAGCCTTTGCGCCCGAACGCCTCGCGGTCATCAACGAGAGTCATCTGCATGCCGGCCATCAGCCTGACATGACGGGCACGGGTGAGACGCATATGCGCGTCCGCATCGTTTCGGAGAAGTTCACCGGCATGCCGCGACTACAACGCCATCGGGCAATTACCGACCTGCTGAAGCCCGAACTCGATGCCGGACTCCACGCTCTGGCTGTAGAGCCGGCCGCGCCCGGCGAGCCGACCCGTTGGTAGTTCTTAGCGGATGACGAGTGCCGTGGCGTAGAGCCCGAAACCGAAGACCGTGTGCGCAAGCAGATTGAGCACGCGGACCTTCATCGGATTCGGCGTCTTTGAAGCCGCCCAGCCAAGGCCGAGGCCCGGCTGCATCAGGAACCAGCCGGCACCGACGGTGACGATACCGAGAATCCAGGCAGGCAAGAAGCTCGGAGCGGCAAACCAGGCCGGGCCGACGAAGATCGCCAGCAGGATGCCGTAGAGAATGCCGACCGCATAGTGACCGATCCATCCGAGCGCCAGCTCGTTGGCATAGGGCACTGCATCAGCGATATTATCGTGAAAGACTTTGCCCTTGCCGAGGTGCCAAAACCAGCGGCCTGCCGGCGCCCAGTTCGGTGACGGCGTCACGCTGAGCTTTGCGAGCAGGATTGCCCAGATATCCATGAGGGCGGTCGCCCCGATGCCGATGGCGACGGATCGCCAGAGAATGTCGAACATGTCAGATCCTGTAGGATAAGCCGGCGCACGGAAATGCCGCCGGTAACGGAAACCTTGGTCAGGCGGGTTTGGCCTCGTCTTCCTCGGCGGGGCGGATGCGCAGTTTCGTGATGCGGTTCTTCTCCCGCTTCATGACGACGAAGCGCTTGCCGTAGAAGGTGAAGGCCTGGCGCTCTTCGGGAATGGTCATTGATTCATGAATGACGAGGCCAGCGATCGTCGTCGCTTCCTCATCCGGGAGGTTCCAGTCGAGCGCACGGTTGAGATCACGAATCGGTACGCCGCCATCGACGACGATGGAACCGTCCGCCTCCTGGCGCACGCCCTGCATGTCGATATCATGCTCGTCGGAGATATCGCCGACGATCTCTTCCAGAATATCCTCCAGCGTCACGATGCCCTGCACCTCGCCATATTCGTCGACGACGACGGCGAAATGCTGCTTGCGGCGCAGGAAAGCATTGAGCTGATCTTCGAGATTGGTGCTGTCAGGCACGAACCAGGGCTTCTGGGCGATCTTCACGATATCGAGTTGCTGCGGCTCCATGTTCGGCTCGGCGAGCGCCCGCAACAGATCCTTGGCATGCACAACGCCGATGATATTATCGATCGTACCGCGCCAGAGCGGCATGCGCGTATAAGGGCTTTCGAGGATTGCCCGGACGACCGATTCCGGCGGATCGTCCGCATTGATCGCCCGCATCGCCGTACGGTGGACCATGATGTCGGAAAGCTCAAGCTCGCCAAGATCGAGCACGCCTCCGAGACGATCACGGTCGGCCTTTACAACCGAGCCTTCGCGATGCAGCAGATCGACGGCGCCCCGCAATTCGTCATGAGCCGACAGCATCGAGACTTCGCGGGACAAATTGATCCCGAAGAAGCCGAGGATCCGGCGCACGATCGCATTGACGAACGAAGAGAGCGGACCGACGACGGCGACGAAGAGCCGCGTAGGTATTGCAACATTGAGCGCAAAACGCTCCGGCGTGGAGATCGCCCAGCTCTTCGGCAGAACCTCCGCGAAGATGACAAGGATGATGGTCATGGCAAGCGTTGCCAGCGCCACACCGGAATTGCCGAAGATCCCCAGAAATACGCTTGTCGCCAGCGACGACGACAGGATGTTGGCGAGATTGTTGCCGATCAGCAGCGCACCGATCAGCCGGTCACGACGCTCGATGAGGGTCCTGACGAGACCGGCGCGCTCATCACCATTGGCTTCCAGCGTGTGGATCCGGCTTCTCGAAACGGCAGTCAGCGCGGTCTCGGATCCCGAAAAGAACGCAGACATCAACACCAGGGCCACGATCGAAATGATCTCCGGCCAGTAGATCGATAAAAATGCCAAGGTACCCTCGACTGACATCAGGGATGTTTTTCCTTGAGAAAACTGATCACTTCGGAAGCCGGCACGTCATCGGCGACAAAGGATTGGCCGATGCCGCGCGTGAGAATGAAGGTGAGCTTGCCGCCCTTGACCTTCTTGTCCTGTGCGATCGCATCCATCAGCACCTCCGCCGGCGGCAGGGCGCCTGGAATTTCCGACACGCGGGTCGGCAGGCCGACAGCCTTCAGATGCGCCTCGACGCGGCTGGCATCATCAGGGCTCGCAAGGTTCATGCGTGCTGAAAATTCATGCGCCAGCACCATGCCGATCGAAACGCCTTCACCATGAACCAGCCGGCTGCTGTCATAGGCGGTCGCGGCCTCCAGCGCATGGCCGAACGTATGGCCGAGATTGAGCAGAGCCCGCTGGCCGTTTTCCCGCTCGTCGGCAACCACGACATTCGCCTTGGCCTGGCAGCTCACCGCGATCGCCTCGATACGCGCCGAACCGCCGGCAAAGACCGCCTGCCAATTGTTCTCCAGCCAGGCAAAGAAATCCGGCTTGTCGATGAGGCCATATTTGGCGACCTCCGCATAACCGGCGCGGAATTCGCGCTTACTCAGGGAGTTCAGGACATCCGTATCGGCGAGCACGAGATCCGGCTGATGGAAGACACCGATGAGGTTCTTGCCATGGCGACTATTGATGCCGGTCTTGCCACCGACCGACGAATCCACTTGGGCGAGCAGCGAGGTCGGCACCTGTACGAAGCGCACGCCGCGCCTGACGATGCCGGCCGCAAAACCCGAGAGGTCGCCGATGACGCCGCCGCCAAGCGCGATGACATAATCATTGCGCTCGATGCGGGCTTCCAGAACCTTGTCGCAGACATTGACCAGATGCTCGAAGCTCTTGGTCTTCTCGCCGGCCGGCAGCACGACATCAGCCGAGGCGATGCCGGCAGCATCGAGACTCGCCTTCAAGGCATCGAGATAAAGCGGCGCCACATGCTCATCAGTGATAATGGCCGCCTTGCGGCCCTTGAGCCGCGAAGCGATCTCGCCGCCGGCACTAGCGATCAGCCCTGGCCCGATCATGATATCATAGGCTCGATCGCCAAGCGGCACATGCACCTTACGGACGGCGGAAGCGGGGGTGATCGCGTTCATGATACTGCACTTTCCTTCTGGGTCTCGACCACGGCTCTCAGCACTTCATCGGCCATGACTTCCTTGCGTACGTCGCGCGAAAGCACCGTGAGATCGGCCTCGGCATAAATAGGGTATCGGGCGTTCATCAGATTTTCGAGCGTCTGCTTCGGGTTCTCGGTCTTCAGCAGCGGACGTGTGTCGCGCTTGTTGACCCGTTCCCAGAGCACATCGAGATCGGCCTTCAGCCAGACCGACAGGCCACCCTTCTTGATATGCCTGCGCGTACGAGCGTTGATGAAGGCGCCGCCGCCGGTGGACACGACGCGCGGACCGCCCTTCAGCAGACGCTTCATCACCCGTGCCTCGAGCGCCCGGAACTCTTCCTCTCCGTAAGCCGCGAAAAGCTCCGTGATCGTCATGCGCGAAACGCGCTCGATCTCGATATCGCTGTCGATGAAGGGAACGCCGAGTTGTTGCGCGACAAGACGCCCGACCGAGGATTTTCCGGCCCCCATAAGGCCAACCAGAACAAGATTGCGTGAACCGAGCGCGGCGCGAGCTCTGACTTTCAAACTGTCTGCAACGGAAACTGGCGGCTCACTCATCGGTCCATTCACACTTTGTTTGCAAACGGTATCGACAAATGCGGGTGTAGCGTCAAGTCGCGGGCAAGGGAATCACGGTCTCACTACCGCTTCTTGCACTTGCAAACATGCTTCTTATAACAGAAGCAGAGTTCTAAGGAGTAGCCGGATGCCGAGCCTGATCCGTTTCCTGTCCGTCCTGGCCGTCATCGCTGGACTGATCTATGGAGCGATGTGGGCGCTCGTCACCTTCGTCGAGCCTCAGGAGCGGGACGTCACGATCCGCATTCCTTCCGAGCGAGTGAATCCGCCCTCGACCGGCACGATCAACACCACGAAGAAGTGACGCGATGAAGGATCTCGGCCGCGTCCATGTGGAATCATTCCTTGAAATGATGAGTGCCGAGCGCGGCGCCGCGGTCAATACGTTGCAGTCCTACGAGCGCGATCTGGACGACCTTCGTTCTTTCCTGCACGGCCGCAGCATCCGCCTGACGGAGGCGGCATCGGGCGATCTCGGTGCCTATCTGGCCTCGCTATCCGCGCAGGGCTTCAAGCCCTCCTCGCAGGCCCGCCGGCTTGCCGCCATGCGACAGTTCTACAAATTCCTCTACGCCGAGGGCCTGCGCACCGACGACCCGACCGGCATTCTCGACGCGCCGAAGAAAGGCCGGGCACTTCCGAAGACGATGGGCGTCGAGGAAGTAACGAAGTTGCTGTCCCAAGCGGAGACGGAAGCTGCTGACACCGCACCCGGCCAGCTTCATCGCCTGCGCATGCTGGCGCTGTTGGAATTGCTGTACGCGACCGGCATGCGCGTCAGCGAACTCGTCTCGCTTCCCGCCCGCGTTCTCGACCAGGAAGGCCGCTTCCTGATGATCCGGGGCAAGGGAAACAAAGAGCGCCTTGTTCCACTCTCGCAATCGGCAATCGCCGCACTGAAGTCCTACGGCCGGATGCTGGCACTGGAAAACGCAGCGTCGAAAGAACCTCGGGACAGCCCCTGGCTCTTTCCGGCCGCCTCTAAGGAAGGTTACTTGCCGCGACAGGTCTTCGCGCGCGATCTCAAGAATCTGGCAATTCGAGCCGGCCTCGCACCGTCGATGATTTCGCCGCACGTCATGCGTCACGCTTTCGCCAGCCATCTTCTGGCCAATGGGGCCGATCTGCGCGTAGTGCAGGAACTCCTCGGCCATCAGGACATTTCAACGACACAAATCTATACGCATGTTCTGGAAGAACGGCTCCAACAACTCGTCCATACGCACCACCCCCTTGCAAAACAGGCGAAAAAGCACGAATAGGACCGGCGACAAGGGGCGGAACCAGGAAACTGTCCCGCGCACAAGGAACGGAAACGCACCTCATGCACAACTATCTCGACTTCGAAAAGCCGATCTCCGACCTCGAAGGTAAGATCATCGAGCTTAAGAAGCTGGCGACGGAAGACGAAAGCATCGACACCTCCGACGAAGTCGGCAGGCTCGAAGTCCGCGTCCGCGAGGCGATCGTCGAGATCTATTCGAAGCTCAACGCCTGGCAGAAGACGCAGGTCGCGCGCCACCCGCAGCGCCCGCATTTCGTCGATTATGCCAAGACGCTCTTCCAGGAATTCACGCCGCTCGCCGGTGACCGCAAGTTTTCCGAGGATGCCGCCATCCAGGCTGGTCTTGCCCGCTTTCGCGGCCAGCCGGTCGCCGTCATCGGCCAGGAAAAGGGCAACGACACCAAGAGCCGCCTGAAGCACAATTTCGGCAGTGCCCGTCCTGAAGGTTACCGCAAGGCGATCCGCATCCTCGAAATGGCGGATCGTTTCCAGCTTCCGGTCATCACTCTCGTCGATACCGCAGGCGCCTATCCGGGCGTCGGCGCAGAAGAGCGCGGTCAGGCAGAAGCCATCGCCCGTTCGACGGAGATGTGCCTCGGCGTCAAGGTGCCGCTGATCTCGATCGTCATCGGTGAAGGCGGCTCGGGCGGCGCGATTGCGATTGCCACCGGCAACCGCGTCTACATGCTCGAACATTCGATTTACAGCGTCATTTCGCCGGAAGGTGCCGCCTCGATCCTCTGGCGCGATTCCACCCGTGCCAAGGAAGCTGCGACCAACATGAAGATCACGGCCGAGGACCTGAAGGCGCTCGGCATCATCGACGGCATCATCCCCGAACCGCTTGGCGGCGCCCACCGCGATCCCGACAGCGTCATCGCCGCCACCGGCGATATAATCTCCAATGCACTTGCCGAAATGGCCTCCCGTTCCGGCGAACAACTGCGCAACGACCGCCGCCAGAAGTTCCTCGCCATGGGCCGCAATCTGTAAAATCCACAGGCTGGCTCAATCGATTGAGACCAAATCTTGGCCACAATAATGTTATCTGTAACATCAGCGCTTGCAGGAGACCTCCGCGCAAGTCATAGGCTGGTAAGGATTTATCAAGTATAAGCCGCCTATGATTCCGCGCTACGCCCGGTTTCCTTAAGCGGGTTGGGTCGCATTATTGATGGGCTGATTGAATGCGCATACATCATTTTGCCTATGTTTCGCTCATGGCGCTGGCTCTGACCGGCTGCAACGACGCATTGGAATCGGCTCAGGGCATCGACCTCTCGACCGTCAAGAACAAGGTGGAGCAGCCGCTTCCCGCCCACATCCTTGCCGACATGTCGGCAAAGGGCATGGATCGCAACTCGCCGATCATGATCCGCATCTTCAAGGAGGAAGGTGCGCTGGAAGTCTGGAAGGCGAAGACGGACAATCGGTTTGAGAAGATCGCCGGCTACAAGATCTGCGCCTGGTCCGGCAAGCTCGGCCCGAAGGTCAAGACCGGCGACCGGCAGGCGCCGGAAGGCTTCTACAACCTGAGCCGCGCCAACCTGAACCCCAATTCCAAATATTATCTGGCGATCAACACCGGTTTTCCGAACCGCTATGATGCCGTCAACGGCCGCACCGGTAGCGACCTGATGATCCACGGTGCCTGCTCATCGTCCGGCTGCTATTCGATGACCGATCAGCAGGTTCTGGAAATCTACGCCTTTGCCCGTGACGCCTTCAAGGGCGGCCAGGAAAGCGTGCAGCTTCAGGCCTTCCCCTTCCGCATGACGGCCGAGAACATGGTCAAGCACCGCCTCGATCCGAATTATGATTTCTGGAAGATGCTGAAGGTCGGCTACGACAATTTCGAAGTCACCAAGCGCCCGCCGGAAGTCAACGTCTGCGAGAAGAAATACGTCTTCAACCAGCAGGTCACGAACGGTGGCAGCTTCAATCCGGCCGGCGCCTGCCCGGCGATGTCGACGCCGCCGGCGCTGACGGCAGCGCTTGCCTCCTACGGCAAGACCTATGATGCCGAATACCAGACGGCGCTGAAGAAATACGACGGGCTTGCCTGGTACGACCCGACGGAAGCAGAACGTAAGGCTGTCGTCGCCAAGCTGCGCAAGGGCCGTGAACTCGCCTATGCTCCAACCGGCACGTCGCTTGAGGCCGGCCGTATGGTCAAGGTTGCCGAACTCGAAGACATGATGGCCAATCAGGCCGCGAAGAGCGTTGCTGCCAAGACCGCAGCGACTGCGACGCCGACGACGCAGGCTCAAGCCACAACCGTCGCTGCAGCGCTGCCGGCCAATATTCCGGTGCCGATGCAGAACCCGCTGGCCTATGCCGCGCCCGAGCCCGCGCCGCAGGAAACCGCCGACGCCACCAAGAAGCCGTTCTGGAAGTTCTGGGCCAGGAACTGATCGGCTTGGACGCCGTTCTCTACGATCTGCGCGGGCTGAAATGCCCGCTTCCCGTCATCAGGACACGCAAGAAGCTGACGACCATGCCGAGCGGCGCAACGATCCTCGTTGATACCAGCGATCCGCTTGCCGTCATCGACATCCCGCATTTCTGCAATGAAGACGGCCACGAGCTTATCAGCACGGAAAAGACCGAGCGCGGCCACCGTTTCCTGATCCGCAAGGGATAGAGCCTTTTCCGATTAGATCCGCATGCCCGGAATAGCGAGCGGATTGTCGCTGAGCGCATCCCGATCGGGCGTATCGATCCGTGGCTTGCCAAGGAAGGCGTCGAAGAGATCTTTCACGAAGGCCTCCGGCAGATCCTTGGTAATCAGCACCATGCGCGTGCGCCGATCCTCGGGATCCGGCCAGGCGGCAAGCCGCACCGGCGGGTGGAAGATGCTCTGAACGCCATGCAGCACCAGCGGGCGCTCCGGCCGGTCTGAGGTGGCAATGATCGCCTTCATGCGCAGAAGCTTTTCCCCATGCGCCGAACGCAGGAGATCGATGAACATTTCGAGCACCATCGGATCGATCGCCTTCTCCTCGATGATCGAGAAGGAACGGATCGACGCATCGTGACGATTGACGTCGTGCGGGTCCTGATGCCCGTGGCCATGATGGTGGTGGTGATGACCGTGATCATGGTCATGGGGATGATGATGTCCCTCATGCTCATGCTCATGCTCTTCCTCATCATGCAGCCAGCGGCGGACGTCGGCGATCTTCGTCGCGGGATCGTAAAGCCCGTTGATGAGCACATGTGCCGTGCCAGCTTCCTCGCTGCCAGCATCCATGAGGGATGCGCGCGGATTGAGGCCGCGCAAACGCGCCATCAGCGCATCCGTATCGCCTGCTATGCTCTTCTTTGAGACAATCAACCGGTCGGCGACAGCCGCCTGCTTGCGTGCCTCCTCGTAATTGTCGAGCGTCTGCAGGCCGTTCACGGCATCGATGACGGTCACGACGCCGTCGAGCTCGAAATTCTGCGCGATGATTGGATTACCCATGATCGCCTGCATGACGGGAGCCGGATCGGCAAGGCCGGTCGTTTCGATGACCACGCGCCTGACAGGCTTCACACGGCCCGTCTGAACAGCATCCATGAGGTTCGCCAGCGTATCGACCAGTTCCCCGCGCACGGTGCAACAGAGGCAGCCGTCGGAGAGTTCGATGATGGAGTCGCCGGAGCTTTCGACCAGCAGATGATCGATGCCGACATCGCCGAATTCATTGATGATGACGGCCGCATCCTTCATGGCAGGATCTTTGAGGATGCGGTTCAGGAGCGTCGATTTACCGGCACCGAGGAAGCCGGTCAGGATAGTGACCGGGATCTTGTCGCTGAACGTGCTCATGATGTTTCCTCAGAAGGATTTCGGCCGCGGGAGCGGAACCGGTACATTGGCGAGCACTTCGACCGCATCGCCCTTGGCAGACTTGTCGTTCTGGGCGACCGGCTGCGGATCCTGGCCCGGAATGAGGCCGGCAAACACGAATTGCGGCTCGTGATCCATCTCGTGGATATAGGGCGACTGCACCTTCATGCGGCCAACCTCGTCGCGCGTTTCGCTGCGTATCTTGGCGCCCTTGGCGCTGCAGATATCGGCTGTGATGTCGTTCACCTGGTCCTGCCCAGGACCGTAAGGCTTCAGCGAGCCCAGCGTATCATTTGCTGCAAACTGCGTGGTGAAGCCCTTCTGCAGCAGGTTGGCGGTAGCATCGGCGCGGGCCGCCAGGCTATCGGTGCCGAGAACGACGGAAACCAGCGTCCGGCCGTTGCGTGTCGCCGAGCCGATCTGGTTGAAGCCCGAAGCGCAGATAAACCCGGTCTTCATGCCATCGGCACCAGCAAAACGGCCGATCAGCATGTTGATGTTCGGAACGTTCTGCTTGCCGGTCGTAAAACCTTCCAGCGAGAAATAGCCTGCATATTGAGGGAAGTCGCGGCGCAGCGCCACCGTCAGGATCGCAAGGTCGCGAGCCGTCGTATACTGCCCCTTGCCTGGCAGGCCATTCGGATTGACGAAATGCGAATCCGACATGCCGAGCTTCGCCGCTTCGGCATTCATGCGCACGACGAAAGCCTCCTGCGTGCCGCTGACAGCCTCGGCGACGGCGACCGCGATATCGTTCGCCGACTTCACCATCAGGATCTTGAGGGCGCTGTCGAGCGTGAATTTCTGGCCCGGCTTGAAGCCCATCTTGGCCGGCGGCGCGGACGCGGCCCGCTTGCTCATGACGACGGGTGTGTCGAGGCTGATCTGGCCGGAGCGGATCGCATCGAACACCGTATAGACGGTCATCAGCTTGGTCAGCGAAGCCGGATACCACTTGCGGAAGGCTTCCTCATGCTCCAGCACGCGTCCGGTCTGCACGTCGACGAGAATATGCGGGCTGGCCTCGGCAAGTGTAACGGACGAGACAAGAACCGCTGTTGCAGTCGCTATAAAAGAAAAGGGCCGCAAAGCGGCGAACAAACGATCGTGGCGCGTCGACAAGTGCTCGTCCTTCAGGGAATTATCTCGAAACCTTCCCCTATTTAGCCTATATGGCTATGACATGGCAAAGGTCATTGACTAAGTTATTTCCAAGGCATCACGCCCTTGTGATGCTTCAGACAGGCCCCACACATTTCATTTACAGGAAGCCAAGAATGCCGATTCTGAATAGAGCCGCCGAACTTCAGGATGAAGTCGCAGAGTGGCGCCGTCACATCCATGCCCGGCCGGAACTTCTCTTCGCAGTCGAAACCACGGCCGCTTTCGTTGCTGAAAAGCTTAAGGAATTCGGCGTCGACGAAATCGTCACCGGCATCGGCCGCACCGGCGTCGTCGGCCTCATCAAGGGCAAGGGGGAGGGCAATCGTACCGTAGGCCTGCGCGCCGATATGGACGCCCTGCCGCTTACCGAGATCACCGGCAAGCCCTGGGCCTCGAAAACGCCAGGAAAAATGCATGCCTGCGGCCATGACGGCCATACCGCCATGCTGCTCGGCGCTGCGAAATACCTCGCCGAGACCCGCAACTTCAATGGCAACGTCGCCGTGATCTTCCAGCCGGCAGAAGAAGGCGGCGGTGGCGGCAACCTGATGGTCAAGGACGGCATGATGGAGCGCTTCGGCATCGAAGAGGTCTACGGCATGCACAATCTGCCGGGCCTGCCCGTCGGCCAGTTCGCCACCCGCAAAGGCCCCATCATGGCGGCAACCGACGAGTTCACCGTCACCATCAAGGGCCGCGGTGGCCATGCCGCGCAGCCGCACCGCACGATCGACCCGATCGCGACGGGCGCGCAGATCGTCACGAACCTGCAGATGATCGCCTCACGCAGCGTCGACCCGCTTCGCTCGGTCGTGGTCTCCGTCACCAAGTTCAATGCCGGTTTCGCCCATAACGTCATCCCCAATGACGCAACCATTGCCGGCACGATCCGCACGCTGGATGAAGACGTGCGCGCCCAGGCCGAAGCACGCCTGCGCCAGGTCGTCGAAGGCATCTGCGCTGCCCATGGTGCCGAAGCCGACATCAATTTCCACCGCAACTACCCCGTCACCTTCAACCATGCCGACGAGACGGAACATGCCGTTGCTATCGCCAGCGACATTGCCGGCGAAGCCAACGTCAATCCCGAAGTCGACCCGATGATGGGCGGCGAGGATTTCTCCTATATGTTGAACGCCCGCCCCGGCGCCTTCATCTTCATCGGCAACGGCGATACCGCCGGCCTGCACAACCCCGCCTACGACTTCAACGATGAGGCAATCGCCCACGGCATTTCCTATTGGGTCCGCCTCGCCGAACAACGTCTCGGCGCCTGAGACGAAACGACATTGGATATACCGAAAAGGCTTGGCTTCGCGCCAAGCCTTTTGTATGCATGGCATCCGAGTGGTCCCGTAGCTCAGCAGGATAGAGCATCAGATTCCTAATCTGGGGGTCGCGCGTTCGAATCGCGCCGGGATCACCATTCTCTCACGAAATTCAGGTCGAATCGCATGGCGCGTTTTGCGCCAGCGCCGAAAACGCCGCCACGATCCATACACCGATGAGGCCGATTGCCGCCCATACGAGACCGCGGCGAGGCGACTCGAGTGATGCGCGTTCACAGCCACGGCCCTGTCGCGCTCAAGAAAGCCAGATTCTGCTGCTGAAGGCGCCAACCCGTTTGGAGAGACTGGCCGGGTCTTTCCTTTTCTCAAGCATGCGGAACTTCAGGAATCTCTTCGCGTTAAGCGACAAAACGGGAGTATCCGCCATGCGTATTCGAATAACTCTGCTTGCGATCGGTTTCATTGTCAGCGGCCTGCTGCTGGCAATCGCCCATCAGCCGCAAGGGCCCGTTCCTGCACCGAAGACCGATCGGCTTGTCGGCGAGAAAGCCCCCGCCGGTTTTCTGCCGGAACGCTTTGCCGGCTGAAGCTGAGCGACTGCGCGCTACGACGTGGAAATACTCTTCGTCAGCCACAATCTCGCCCCCAAGTGGGCGACCTTCAATGAGAAGAGCAGCGGTTCGGCGACAAAACCACTTTCAGAAAGCTGCAGACGCAGTTGGCCAGGCGTCGTGGCATAAACCATGATGCCGAAATCATGGGCTCGATGCAGCAAGATCGCATGTTCGCGCGAACGAACTTACGAGAGGTTGATGTTCGGCTAATGGTTAATGCCGAACGTCAACCGTCGAGCCAGTGAGCAAAATGCGGTTTCGCACTGTATGAACGCCTTCAACTGTTCTTGCGATGACTGTTGCCCGTTCGATTTGGTCGACCGTACTAACGCTGCCGCTCAGAACGATCTCGTCGCCTTCGGCCGTCACCTCGACATCGGCTGCGTCAATGCCGCCGGCAACCGCCAGCGCATTGGCGACTGCGGCTTCCAGTGTTGCGCGATTGGCATATTCAGCCTCCGCTTCGGGCTGACGACCGTGAAATGTCTGTTCCTTGAAGACCATCGTTCCGTCCTCCTTGGTGTTGAAGAAGAACAAACGCGGTCGACAGGGCTTTGGTTTCGCCTACCAGCGAAGCTGATAGTTCAAATTGACATTTCCCGTCCGCCCCGCCGAAAGCGGATCGGACACAGACGCGCTCAATCCGAGGTTGGGCAAGATGTTCTGACTGACGGCGACAGTACTGGAAAAGTCGCCATTGACATTACCGATGCTGCTGCCGGCGGAAATCGATGTGCCGGTCCACGGATAGATCAGCTTGACCGCCTGGGAAGCCGACACTGTTGTCTGCTGCGCATCGACGGCGTTGTAACCGAGGCTGACCGCGCGTGTCGTCTGCATATCAAGCGAATCCGAGAGGATCCAACTGCGTGAGCGGCTGAGCATCAACGCGCCGCTGCCACGCAAAGTATCGACCTTCAGCGTCACATCCTGCTGCGCACGGCTGGCCGGCGTAACGCTCACCTTCTGCAGCTTGCCCCAAAGCATCGCCTGGCCGGAAGCCGGCAGCGGTGCCCCGCTCTTGTTGGAGGCAAGCGCGAAATCCGCACCGGCGCTCGTTTCCCATTCCATCGGCAGGCGGAACCCGACCGTCGTTTTGTAGGAACGGGCAGACACCTTCACCGGCGACCAGATTACCAGATCATCCGCAGATACCGGATTGGCCAGCGGCAGAAGCGCAAAAACAAAGCATGCAATCTTTATTTTCGTCATAATATCGCATCGTTTTGAACTGGTACGCCGATCGCGCACCGATAGGCGTAAAGCGGACCTGGAGCGCTCGCGTCGAACGCAATGAAGGACGGCGCATACACGCAATCCCGGTTCAGTCTTCGATTTTTGTTTGGCCCAGCGGCCAGTGGCATAAATTGCCAGTTGCTCGTCGGACGCATCAGCGCCCAGCGGATTTGCCTTTCGACCGTAACCGGCCGCAGCAAATAATCATCCCCGTAAGGAATGCCATCAGGATCCCATCATGGCGGGTCCATGTAAACCCCTCTGGAGTTGAAATTTGCTGCACCGCACACTTGCTGCCTCCCACGATCCCCTGTAGAGCCGATGCCGAATATGCAATTTCTTGCGAAATCGACGATGATGACGAGCAAAATCGCGCCTCGGCGCCTCAGTATCTTCGGTTCGACAGGCTCGATCGGCCAAAATACGCTTGATGTCATCGATCATCTGGGCGGCCGGGACAATTTCGAAATTTCCGTCCTGACCGGCAACGGCAATGTGGAATTGCTGGCGCAACAAGCGAAATCGTCAGGCGCGCATCTGGCCGTCATTGCCAATGACCAGCACTACGAATCGCTGAAGAGTGAGCTTTCCGGCAGCGGCATTGCGGTCGCCGCCGGCACATCCGGGCTGATGGAGGCCGCAGACCGCGAGGCGGACTGGGTGATGGCAGCCATCATCGGCACGGCCGGCCTTGCACCCACACTTGCCGCAGCACGCCGCGGCGCCGATATCGCGCTCGCCAACAAGGAATGTCTTGTTTCGGCAGGCGATTTGTTCGTCGAATCGGTGAAAAACGGCGGCGGCAAGCTGTTGCCAGTCGACAGCGAACATAATGCGATCTTCCAGGTGCTGGAGGAAAATCAGCGCCATGCCGTGGAACGTGTCATCCTGACGGCATCAGGCGGTCCCTTCCGCACCTCCTCGCTGGAGGAGATGGCCAACGTCACGGTGGAAACCGCACGCGCCCATCCGAGATGGTCTATGGGCCTGAAGATCTCCATCGACAGTGCGTCGCTATTCAACAAGGCGCTGGAGATGATCGAGGCGAAGCACCTTTTCGGCCTGCGCCCCGAGCAGGTGGAGGTGATCGTCCATCCGCAGTCGGTCATCCATTCGATGGTCGGCTATACGGATGGCTCGGTGCTGGCACAGCTGGGTGCGCCGGATATGCGCACCGCAATCGGCTATGCCCTTTCCCATCCGCGCCGGGCGAACCTGCCGATCGAGCGGCTGGATTTCGCCAAGCTCGCGCGGCTGGACTTCGAGCCTCCGGATGAAAAACGTTTCCCTGCCCTGCGGCTTGCCCGACTGGCAATGACGCGCGGCGGCGTCCAGGGCGCGGTGCTGAACGGCGCAAAGGAAGTCGCACTCGAAGCCTTCATCGAAGGCCGCCTGCCCTTCCTCGCCATGGCCGAGATCACCGAAAAAGTCATGGACGATCTCATCGATCTGCCCGCAGCCGCGACGATGGACGATGTCTTCGCTGCAGACAAAGAAGCCCGGCAGCGGGCTGCCGGGCTCATCCGATAAAGAAATTTTCCTGAAAAATCAGGCGACGTGACATCAAGCGACGTGACGGGCCAGCGCGCAGCGCGACCAGAGCGAATGCAGGGCCCCGACGAGATGCTCGATATCGGCATCCGAATGCAGCGGCGTCGGCGTGATGCGCAGGCGCTCGGTCTTCTTCGGCACCGTCGGATAGTTGATCGGCTGCACATAGACGCCAAAATTGTCGAGCAGCAGATCCGAGATCCACTTGCACTTGGCGGCATCGCCAACCATGACGGGGACGATATGGCTGGGGTTCGGCATGTGCGGAATGCCCTGTTGGTCAAGCAGCATGCGCAGCTTTCGCACGCGGTCCTGATGGCGCGCGCGCTCGAAGGGGCTTGCCTTGAGATGCCGGATCGACGCGACCGAGCCGGCAGCGAGAGCCGGCGGCAGCGACGTCGTGAAGATGAAGCCCGACGCAAAAGAGCGGATGAAATCGCAAAGCGCGGTGGAAGCCGCGATATAACCGCCCATGACGCCGAACGCCTTGGCAAGCGTGCCTTCGATGACGGTGATGCGATCCATCAAGCCTTCGCGCTCGGCAATGCCGCCACCGCGCGGACCGTACATACCGACGGCATGCACTTCATCGAGATAAGTCATCGCGCCATACTTGTCGGCGAGATCGCAGATTTCCTTGATCGGCGCGATATCGCCATCCATCGAATAGACGGATTCGAAGGCGATGAGCTTCGGTGCCTTGGGATCGGCAGCAGCCAGCTTGGCTTCGAGGTCGGCGACGTCATTGTGCTTCCAGATGACCTTCTCGCACTTGGCATAGCGGATGCCCTCGATCATCGAGGCATGGTTGAAAGCATCGGAAAAGATGATGAGGCCGGGGATTTTGGCGCCGAGCGTGCCGAGCGCTGCCCAGTTGGAAACGTAGCCGGATGTGAAGGTCAGCGCGGCTTCCTTGCCATGCAGATCGGCGAGTTCCTGCTCGAGCAGAACATGGTGGTGGTTGGTGCCAGAGATATTCCGGGTGCCTCCCGCACCCGCGCCACAGTGATCGATGGCGTCTTTCATCGCCTCGATCACCTTGGGGTGTTGGCCCATGCCGAGATAATCGTTGGAGCACCAGACGGTCACTTCCTGTTCGCCATCAGCCGTGTGGCGGGTCGCACGCGGAAAGTTACCGCGATGGCGCTCCAGGTCGGCAAAAACGCGGTAACGGCCCTCCGTGTGAAGCCCGTCCAGCTCGCTTTTGAAAAACGCTTCGAAATCCATCATATGCTCCAGTTCGTACGGCTGTTTTCTTGCTGAGACGGCAACCGTACGTCAACCCTTGGTCCCTGCTTTACCATCAACTGCGGCAAAAGGCGCAGACTTTTGAATGATTCCAGATAAAAAATATGCGAGCCGTGGTCAGCGAATTTGATCGACGTCAATTCCGGTAAAAAATTCTCGAAACTCCTGCTTTTAATCGTGGAAAGAAACCCGCGCCTTACGAAAAAAGGTTCGTCGATGGTGGACAAGCCCTTCTTGCGACATAATTTCCGGGCTAGCCTGAGAAAAAACAGGTTAGGGACGACGTCCGCCCGCTGGGGCGCCAAAAACCTCGGAGAGAAGAGATGAAAAGAGTCCTCGTATTCGCATTGATCGGCCTTTCGATCGCAAGCTGTACACCCACACAGCAAGGCGCCGGCATCGGCGCAGCGTCGGGTGCCGTTATCGGCGGCGTGGTCACCGGCGACGTGCGCGGCGCGGCAGTCGGCGCAGCGATTGGCGGCGTTTCGGGCGCGTTGATCGGCAGGGTCGCAGAGCAACCTGGCCAATGCTATTATCGGGACCGGTATGGTCGCCGCTACATTGATGATTGCCGCTGAGATCTGCAATCAGAATGGGAAAAACGGAAATCCCGGACCCTCGTCCGGGATTTTTTTGTACTAAATTAGTGCGTCAGCAGTTTAAATTGGTACACGTGACGGGATTTTGCCGCTAAGCTTATTGTCGGCTGGGCAACGCAGAGCTTCATTTTAATGTAACCCAAAAGCGGCGGATGCGGATTAGAGGGACGGGCCTGAGAACTGGTATTGCGTATCGAGCAGGCGCCATTTTGGTGGTCGCAGCGGCGACTGCATTTTCACCCATCCTCGTGAGCAAAGCTTACGCATTCAAGCTTTTTGGCATCACCATATTCGGCAAGGATGAGGATGAGAACCTGCAGGTGCCCGATCCCGTGCGCTATGACGTCGACCTCGAAGCCGGGGCAGCCGATAGCGACCTGAAGGAGTCGCTGGAGAACAGCTCTCGCCTTATCGGCGATAAGAATCGTCCGGTTTCAGGCGATCTGGGTGTCGTCGTGAAAGCCCGCGACGACCGCGACAGGCTGATCGCCACACTCTACGAAAAGGCGCGCTATGGTGGCGTGGTGACGATCACCATCGGCGGTCGCAACATTGACGACCTGCCGCCGAATCCGACCTTCGACCGCTCCAAACCCGTCCCGGTCAAGGTGGACATCGCGCCCGGCCCTGTATTTACCGTGAATGAGGTTCAGTTCGGTGGCGATGCCGCGCACCGCAATCCCGCCGACTACGATCTCGCTCCGGGTGAGCAGGCAGGTTCGCTTGCGATCATCAAGGCCGGAGATACGATCGTCGACCAATTGAAGAGCGAGGGCAGACCCTTCGCCAAACTGACCGAGCGCCGCGTGGTCGCCGACCACAGCAACAATACCGTCGATATCGTTCTCGCTGCCGAAGGCGGCCCGGTTGCCCCGATCGGCGATGTCGGCGTCACAGGCGAAAAGATGGTCAAGCCGGAATTCATCCAGCGTTATTCGCGCCTGCAGAAGGGCGAAGCCTATTCGCCGGAGGCGCTGAGGAAAGCAGGTGAACGCCTGCGCGCGCTTGGCGTCTTCTCAAGCGTCACGATCCACGGGGGCGACGCACTTGCTGCCGATGGTACTTTGCCCATGACGATCGAGGTTTCCGAAGGCAAGCGGCGTTACCTCGGCATTGGCGCGCAATATTCGACGATCGACGGTTTCGGCGTCAACGGCTACTGGGGTCATCGCAATCTGTTCGGCGGGGCCGAATCGCTGCGCATCGAAGGCGCCGTCTCACGCCTCGGCGAAGCATCCGACCTCGGCGATCTCGATTATTCCGCCGGTATCCTCTTCACGAAGCCGGGCTTCATCCATCCATCCGCTACGCTGAAGGCCGGCATCGTCGCCAAGACCGAAAATCCTGATGCTTATAATGCGAAGCTCATTACCGCCTCGCTTGGCCTCTCCTATGAATTGACGGATCAGGACACCATCTCCGCTGCCGGCGAGGTGAGCTTCGAGAATGATGACGACGCCTTCGGCAACAACAACTATCTGACCTTCACACTGCCGATCACCTACGACCGCGACGCCCGCGACGACAAATACAATCCGACGGCGGGCTACCACGCCACGCTGTCGGCAAAGCCGGGCTATGAGTTCATGAATGGCACGGTCTATTCGGCCTTCGAGGGCTCGATATCAGGCTATCTCGGCCTCGGCACCGAAGACGGCATCGTCCTTGCCGCCAAGCTCGCGGCCGGTACGCTGATCGGCGGCGACGGCGTTCAGGATATTCCCGCTACCCAGCGTTTCTTCGCCGGCGGCGGCGGTTCGGTGCGCGGCTACGGATACCAGGAAATCTCACCCTATAACGAAAACGGCGATGAGACCGGCGGCCGCTCTTATGTGACCGCCTCCTTCGAGGCGCGCGTCAAGATCACCGATACGATCGGCATCGTACCCTTCATCGATGTCGGTACGGTTTCGGACAGCATCGCGCCCGATTTCTCCGATATCAGGGCCGGTGCGGGAGCCGGTATCCGTTATGCAACACCTTTCGGCCCTCTTCGGCTTGATTTCGCCGTACCTTTGAACAAGTACGACGGTGGGACGGATTATGGAATTTATGCCGGCATAGGCCAGTCGTTCTAAAGCATGTCGCGCAAAAGTGTACAGCGGTTTTGCGACAACGACATGCGTAAAAATAAAGACCTAAAGCGCGGCAAGCGGATCTAAAAGATCGCGACGCGCTTTAGGCCATTCATTACAGGAAGGCCGATTTCACAGTGTTCCAACCTGTGAGCTGTCATGAAAACGGGATAGTGTCCGCGCTTATGAAAATGTTGGCGAAAATCATGAACTGGATGATACGGCTGCTTGGCTATGGCCTCGGTGCGGCGATCATCCTCGCGGTCATTGCGCTGGCGATCTTCGGCTTCACCTCCTTCGGCGCACGTATCATCACCGAAAATGTCGCCGCCACGCTTTCCAATCGCGACATGACGATCACAGTGCGCGAACCGGAAGCGCTGCTGACCGGCGGCTTACGCGCAGCCGAGATTACCTTGTCTGACACACGCGGCACCTTCGCGGAAATTCGCGGCATTGCCATCGACTGGAACCCCCTGGCGCTGCTAACCGGCACCTTCCACGCCAAACAGGTCTCGGTCGCCTCTATCGACATGCGCCGCCCGCCGGTGCGAACCCTGCCGTCCAAACCGGTGGCCCCGGGCGAAGAAACCAGCGGCGGTTTCCGCCTGCCGCTGAGGATCGATATCGAACATATCGCCTTGCCCAATATCTCTCTTGCCGCGCCGCTGACCGGCCGCGCCTTCTCGCTTGCCGCGACGGGCAACCTCCAGGCCGATGGCGATGGCGGCGAAGCGCTTGTTAACGTCAACCGCCATCAGGTTCCCGACGCAAAACTCTCCGCCGCCGTCGCCTTCACCCCGGCAAACGGTCATCTGCGGCTGAACGCCCAGCTTGCCGAACCGCAGGGGGGCCTGCTCGCCGGTTTCCTCGGCCTGCCCGGCAGCCCGGCCGTCAATATCGCGCTGAACGGCGAAGGGCCGATTTCCGATTGGAACGGCAAGCTGCAGGCTGCCCTCGATGGCCAGCAACGAGCTGCGCTGGAGGGCAAGCACGCGATCACCCCCGACGGCTTGCATCATCTCGACCTCAAGGGCGGTGGCGATGTCAGCTCGCTGCTTCCCATGACATTCAGGCCGCTTTTTGCTGGCCAGACGAATATCGATGTCTCCGCTACCTTCGACAATCACGGCAAGATCGATATCCAGACCGGCAATCTCGCGACCGGCAGCGTCGTCATGGCCGCATCCGGCACGCTCGATCCCGCCGGCAACAATAGCCTGAACGCCAATGTCCTCGGCACCTCCGGTCCAGTCGATTTCCGCTGGCCGCTCGCCGATGGCGAAGCGCGTTTCATGATTTCAGGCCTCAATCTGGCGATGACCGGACAGGCCCAGGCGGTGCGCATCAACGCCAGCGGATCGCTGGATTCCGCCACGATGCCGCAGGCCGATATCGGCAACGTCAAACTGACGGCCAAGAGCGATGCCTTCAATCTCGCCAATGGCGCCGGCGATATCCAGTTGCGCCTCGTTGCCGGAGACGCGACCTTCACCGAGCCCAATCTCAACCGCGCGGTTCGAGGACCTGTCACGCTCGTCGCTCCGCTTCAGATTTCGCGTAACGGTATCGGTTTCAACGGCACGACCATCGAAAGCGCCAATATCGGCGCCGATCTCAACGGCTCCTATCGCCTGGCTGACAGCATGCTGACCGGCAATGCGAAATTTACCGTGCAGCCCGCCGCCCTGCCGCCGGCTGTAGCTGGAAAGTTCGATGCGCCGATCGATCTCGAAACCCAGATTGCCGGAACGATCCCGTCCAAGGTGACGCTTTCGAACATCGTTTTGAAATCGCCGTCCATCGAGGCGGCCGGCAATGTCGCGCTCGACGACGACATACTGACGGCCGATCTCACCGGCAAACTTCCCGATATCGGCAGGCTGCTGTCAGGCACGAGCGGCGGGGCCGATTACAGCATCAAGGCGAGTGGCACCCTTCCCGCTCTTGCTCTGACCGCAAACGTGAAAGCCGCCAGCCTGCAGATGGCCGATCGTACGCTCGGCGATCTGAATATCGACCTGACCGGCACCGCCGATCCTGCCGCTCCACAGGGGAAGATTGCCGCCACCGGCACGATCGACGGGCAGCCGATCGGCATCAATGGCGATGTCAGGTCCGAAAACGGAACGATCTCCATCCCCGCGCTGACGGCCGATGTTGGCGGCAATCGCCTGTCGGGCAAACTCACGCTTTCGCCAGGCATGACGCCGGCGGGCGCACTGACATTCGACTTTCCGGATATCAGTCTGCTTGCCGCCCTCGGCGGCCAGAAGGCGGAAGGTGACCTCAAGGGGTCCATCGACATTACCGGCGATGATGGCAAGATCGCACTCAAGGTCGCCGCCAATGGCAGCGGCATCCGCCGCAACACGCTGACGATCCTCAAGCCGACAGTGGATGTTACCGTCAGCGACCTCATGGCCTTTGCGGCTAATGGCACTGTGCGTGCAGACGAGTTCGGCTTCGGGACCAACAAACTCACCGGCATCGCCCTCGACTTCGCACAGGAGCAGACCCGCACAGATTTCAATCTGGACGCGGGCTACGACGGCAATCCGCTGCAGGCGGCCGGCAACGTGCAGTCGGCAGGCGGCATGATCGACCTCAGCCTCGATCGCTTCATTGCAAAGCCGCGCAACATCCCGGTCGAACTCGCCTCACCCGCAAAGGTCAACGTCACAAACGGTGTTGCCAGCCTGACCGGCCTGACCGTCAAGACCGGCAATGGCTCGGTCGCGGTCACGGGCTCGGCCGGCGAGACACTGAAGCTCGATGCCGTCATCACCGACTTGCCCGCAAGCCTCGCCAACAGCTTCGTCCCCAATCTTGCCGCCGACGGCACGATTTCCGGAACGGTCAATGTGACCGGGACGCCGGCCGCCCCCACCGTCAATTTCAAGCTTGACTGGAAGAATGCGGCCACCAGCCATACAAAGGGCGCCAGCATCGCGCCTCTCGGCATCACGACGTCAGGCACCTTCGCCGACAAAAAGCTGAATTTCGATGGCGGCATCAGCGGCGCCGACGGCCTTTCCCTGAAGGCGGCGGGCGACGTCGGCCTCGCCGATCCGAACGGCCCGACACTCAATATCGACGCCGATATCGTCAGTCTGCCTGCAAAGATCGCCAATGGCTTCGTCCCCGATCTCGCCGCCGAAGGCACCGTTTCGGGAACGGTCAAGGCAACGGGTACGCCCGCGGCACCGGCTGCCGATTTCAAGCTGAACTGGAAAGGCGCCGCGACAAGCCAGACAAAGAACGCCGGACTTGGCGGCCTTTCGCTCAATGCATCCGGCCGGTTTGCGGATAACAAGCTCGATTTCGATACCGCACTCGCCGGCAAGGGTGGGCTATCACTGAAAGCGCGCGGCAATGTCGCCGTTACCGGAAACACAATCGACAACGTCAAGATTGACGCCGAACTTGCGAATCTTCCCGCCAATATCGCCAATAGTTTCGTGAAAGATCTCGACGCCGGTGGGATCATCTCCGGCACTGCGTCGGCATCCGGGACGCTGGCCGCACCGGCTGCGGATTTCAAACTCACCTGGCAGGACGCCGCGACGCGGCACACCAAAACCACCGGTCTGACCGGTTTGGACCTTGCGGCAACCGGGCATTTCGCCGACCAGAAACTCGATTTCGATGCCAACCTCAGCGGATCGAAAGCCCTGTCGCTAAAGGCGACAGGCAATGTCGAACTTGCGGGAACGACGGTTCGCAATCTCAAGGTCGATGCCGATCTTGCCAATCTTCCGGCCGGCCTTGCCAACGGTTTCGTTCCCGATCTCGGCGCTGAAGGCACGATTTCCGGCAAGGCATCCGCCTCCGGCTCGCTGCCGGCGCCGGCTGTCACCTTCGATCTTGCCTGGGCGAATGCGGCGACGCGCCAAACAAAAAGCAACGGCCTTAGAGATCTGTCCGCCAGGGCCACCGGCAAATATGAAAACAACAGGGTCGATTTCGATGCCAATCTCGGTAGCGGTAATGGCGCACTTTTGAAGGCGACCGGTGGCGTCACGATCGACGGCGCTGCCATTCGCGATCTCGCCGTCAACGCTGATATTGCCGGCCTGCCCGCAAACCTCGCCAACGGCTTTGTGCCCGATCTCGGGGCCGAAGGCACGATCTCCGGTACCGCTGTCACCTCGGGCACGCCGACAGAACCGGTGGTCGATTTCAAGGTCGACTGGACGAATGCGGCAACGCGCCACACCAAGACCGCTGGTCTTTCCGGTCTGGCGATTACCGCTTCGGGCAAATATGTCGGCAACCGCCTGGATTTCGACGCCAATCTGAATGGCAAAGGCGGCGTCTCACTGAAGGCCGCCGGCAATCTCGCCCTCGCCGGCACGACGATCCAAGCCATTGATGCGAAGGCCGATATCATCAATCTGCCGGCTGCCGTCGCCAATGGGTTCGTTCCGGATATTGGAGCCGGAGGCATCATTACTGCGACGGCCACGGCTTCCGGTTCGCTCGCCGCGCCATCGGCCGAGTTCAACATCGACTGGAAAAACGCCGAAACGAAACAGACTAGGACCGCTGGTCTGTCTGGCCTGACGCTCGCCGCTTCCGGCAAGCTCAGCAAGAACCGGCTGGATTTCTACGCCAATCTCAATGGCAACGGCGGTGTTTCGCTGAAGGCCGTGGGCAATCTCGATATTTCAGGCATGACCATAAAGGGCGTCAACGCTAAGGCCGATGTCACCAATCTGCCGGCTGCCGTCGCCAACGGGTTCGTTCCGAACCTTGGGGCCGAAGGCGCTATCACGGCGACAGCCACGGCCTCGGGATCGCTTCCCCTTCCCTCGGTCGATTTTAAGGTCGACTGGAAGAATGCCGAAACGAGCCAGACGAAGAGCGCAGGCCTTGCCCCGCTCACCCTCGGCGCAAGCGGCAAGCTTGCCGACAACAGGCTGACGGTCGACACCAGTCTTGCCGGCGACGGCGGATTATCGCTGAAAGGCGGCGGTACTCTCGCAATGACGGGCAACCACGCCATGTCGATGCGCTTCAACGGCAGCCTTCCCTTCGCAGTTCTCGGCGCACAACTCGCTCAGCAGGGTCTCGTCGCCGAAGGCGTCGCCAATGTGAATCTCGAGGTCGGCGGCACGACGGCGGCACCCGTCATCAACGGAACGGTCACGACGGATGGCGCAAAGCTGATCGACGTGCGCCGCAACCTCGCGCTCGAAGGCCTTGGCGCGACCATTACCTTCAACGGCCAGCAGGCCTTCATTTCTCGGCTGAACGGCAGGCTTGCAAGCGGCGGCTCGATCTCGGCGAGCGGCTCGGTCGGCATCAGCGGCAGTTTCCCCGCCGATCTTGCCATCCGCCTGGACCGCGCGGTCTATGTCGACGGCACGCTGGTTGTCGCAACGGTCGACGGTACGCTTGGCCTGAGGGGACCGCTGCTTTCCAATCCTACGCTTGATGGCAAGCTTCACATCGACAAGGCTTCGATCACCGTGCCCGAGAGGCTGCCGACATCGCTGCGTGAAATCGATATCCGCCATATCCACGCGCCCCCCGCCGTGCTTGCCCAACTCAGAGACAATGCTCAGCAGCAGCCGCGGGAAAAATCTTCGACCATTATGCTCGATATCCAGCTCGATGCGCCCTCGCAGATCTTCGTGCGCGGCCGCGGCATCGATGCAGAGGTCGGCGGCAACATTACGATCCGCGGCTCGGCTGCGGCGCCTGAAGTTGTCGGCGCCTTCACCATGCGCCGCGGCCGTCTGACGATCCTCAACCGCCGCCTCGATTTCTCCGATCGCAGCCGTATCACCTTTGCCGGTGACCTGACACCTGCCCTCGACATGGAGGCCGCCTCGACCTCGGGCTCCACGACGCTCACGGTGGATGTCGCGGGGCTTGCGACCGATCCGGCTATTACCTTCTCCTCCTCGCCTGCGCTGCCGCAGGACGAGGTGCTCGCCCAGTTGATCTTCGGGCAGTCCATGTCCCGACTGTCGCCGGTGCAGATCGCCCAGCTAGCCGATGCCGTCAGCCAGCTCGCCGGCAATCGCTCCACTTCACTCTTTGAAGGGCTACGCAACCAGCTTGGTGTCGATGACCTTGACATCAGTACCGACGAGAAGGGCAGGACCAGCGTCAGCGTCGGCCGTTACCTCAACGAACGCACCTATTTCGAGCTGCAGCAGGGCGGAGAGGCCGGCGCCAAGGCAATCATCAATCTTGATGTCGGCCGCGGCGTGAAACTGCGCGGCGCCGCCGGTGGTAATGGCGCGGGTGAAGCCGGCATCGTCTACGAGCGTGAATATTGAGGGCTTGGAAGATTGCGGGCGGCCTAGAAGCTCGCCTTGCTGGTCTTCAATAGAATATTGGTTTCGGTCGTGTTGATGCCGTCGAACAGGCGTATCCTGCGTAGTGTTTCATCGAAGGAGACGAGATCGCGGTCCTCGAGCTCAGCGACGAAATCCCATTTGCCGTTAGTGCTGTGAAGCGCGCGCACTTGCGGCAGACCGCGGAGCTGAGTGGCGACCTTATCGGCAAGCTTGCCATGGACTTCGATCATGACGATCGCCCGAACACCGGCGGACCGCGTCTCGTGACCAGTGCGGATGGTGAAGCCGGCAATGGTACCGTTTTCGACCATCCGGTCGATCCGCGAGGCAACCGTCGCCCGTGATGCGCCTGTCATCGCCGCAAGCGAGGAGACGGAGATTCGCGCATTGTGCCGAAGTGCGCTCAAAAGCTCGTTGTCGAGATCGTCCATGGTTTCATTTTGTCAAATTAGCCTTACCAATCTGCGCAATCATAATCCATTTCTGACACTTTTCTATCTATTTGCTGTCGCCGCTTTATCCCACTATCGGTCGAAACAGGCCTCACAACGGAGCCCTAGGAATGGAAGCACAATCACGATCTGTCACCCTCATCGGCGTTCCGCTTGAGGAAGGTTCCGGCCGCAGGGGCGCGGGCATGGGACCGACAGCATTGCGCATTGCGGGCGTCGACAAGGCGCTGATCGATCTTGGACATGACGTCGTTGACGTGGGCGACCTCAATGTCGTACCGGCAAGGGATCTTCCCAATCATGCTAAGGCGCACAATCTTCGCACTGTCGGTGCCTATACCCGCGCGCTTGAGGCGGCGACTTACGATGCCGCCAAGTCCGGCCGCTTCCCGCTGATCCTCGGCGGCGACCACAGCCTGTCCATGGGCAGCGTTTCCGGGATGGCACGATATGCCGCCGAAAAAGGCCGTCCGCTCTTCGTTCTCTGGCTCGATGCCCATTCGGACTTCAATTCACCTGAGACCTCGCCATCGGGCAATATTCACGGCATGCCAGTCGCCTTCTTCTGTGGTCTGGCGGAATTTGCCGAAATCCTGCCCAAGGATCGTCCGTTCGTCGATCCGAAGAAAGTCTTCCAGGTCGGCATTCGCTCAGTCGATGCCGCGGAACGCCAGGAAATTCGCAAGCACGGCGTCAATGTCTTCGACATGCGCTCACTCGATGAACAAGGCGTGGCCGTGATCCTCCGCCAGATCCTGGAAACGATCGAGAAGGCGAACGGCCTGCTGCATGTCAGCTTTGATGTCGATTTCCTCGATCCCGATTTTGCGCCCGGCGTCGGCACCACCGTTCCCGGCGGCGCCACGTTCCGCGAGGCACATCTCATCATGGAGATGCTGTCCGACAGCGGCCTTGTCTCCTCGCTCGATCTCGTCGAGCTCAACCCTTTCCTTGATGACCGCGGCAAGAGCGCCCGCATCATGGTGGAGATGACGGCAAGCCTGTTCGGCCGCCGCATCTTCGATCGTCCCACACGCGCCGCATAAGGGAGCACCGGCCATGAATACCTCGTCGAACCTCATCGCTACGGAACAGCGCCTTGGTGCCCATAACTATAAGCCGCTGGATGTGGTGTTGACGCGGGGGCAAGGTGTTCATGTCTGGGATACGGATGGCAAGCGCTACCTCGATTGCCTCTCGGCCTATTCCGCCGTCAACCAGGGCCATTGCCATCCGAAGATCCTTGCCGCCATGGTCGAGCAGGCAAGCCGCCTGACGCTCACTTCTCGTGCCTTTCGCAACAACCAACTCGCCTATCTCTACGAGGAACTGGCGGCGCTCACCGGCTCCCACAAGATCCTGCCGATGAATTCGGGCGCGGAAGCCGTCGAGACAGCCATCAAGGCGGTTCGCAAGTGGGGTTACGAGGTGAAGGGAGTGCCGGAAGGCAAGGCGGAGATCATCGTCTGCGCCAACAATTTTCACGGTCGCACGCTGAGCATCATCAGCTTCTCGACCGATCCCGACGCTCGCACCGGCTTCGGACCCTACACGCCCGGTTTTCGCATTATTCCCTTTGGCGACGCCGAAGCCTTTGCGGCCGCCATCAATGCCAACACCGTTGCAGCACTGATCGAGCCGATCCAGGGTGAAGCCGGTGTCATCATTCCACCGACCGGTTATTTCACCCGGGTACGCGGACTCTGCACAGCAAACAACGTCACGCTCATCCTCGATGAGATCCAGACCGGCCTCGGCCGCACCGGCAAGCTGCTTGCCGAAGAGCATGAAGGCATCGAAGCCGACGTCACGCTGATCGGCAAGGCGCTTTCCGGCGGCTTCTACCCGGTCTCCGCCGTGCTTTCGAATTCGGAAGTCCTGGGCGTGCTCAAGCCCGGCCAGCACGGCTCGACCTTCGGCGGCAATCCGCTCGCCTGTGCGGTTGCCCGCACGGCCCTAAAAGTGTTGACCGAAGAAGGAATGATTGAGAACGCCGAGATGATGGGCGACTATTTCCTCGAAGGTCTGCGCTCCATCCGCTCCAATATCGTCAAGGACGTGCGCGGCCGCGGCCTTATGCTGGCGGTCGAACTGGAGCCGGAGGCCGGCGGCGCCCGACAATATTGTTACGCCCTGAAGGATCGCGGTCTGCTCGCCAAGGATACGCACGACCACACGATTCGCTTCGCGCCGCCGCTGGTCATCACCAGGGAACAGGTGGATTGGGCGGTAGAGCAGATCGAAAAAACCCTCACCTGAAGTAAAGTAAAACGGCGATCGTCGAATCCCCGCTCGAACAATCGACCGGGCTCGCGGAAATCAACAAGGCCGTCAACATCATGGATCAGGGCACGCAGCAGAATGCCACCATGGTGGAAGAGACGACGGCAGCAAGCGCCCGACTTTCGTCCGAGACTGAAAACCTTCGCAATCTCGTCTCACAGTTTAGATTTGGGCAACACTCTTCCGCTAATGTCGTCGGTAACCCTAACGATGCTTCGCCAAGTGCAAAGTCATCGCGTGGTGTGAAGGCAAAGCTCGTCCGCGCCAATGGTGGCGCATCCGCTTCTGCCCTGGCTTATGACAGTTGGGAAGAATTCTAATGGCCACGATCAACTCTACTAGCTTCAGCGGCGACACGCTCGAAATCATTGCCTTCCGCCTCCACGATCAGGAATTCTGCGTGAAGACCACGACTATCCGCGAAATCCGCGGCTGGGCGCCGTCGACGCCCATCCCGCACTCCCCGGCAGACGTCATCGGTGTCATGAACCTGCGCGGTTCGGTCATCCCGATCATCGACCTCGCCTACAAGCTCGGCATGAAGGGCACTGTTGCCAACGAGCGCAGCGCCATTGTCGTCGCCGAGGTGCACAATATGGTCATCGGCATGCTGGTCGACCGCGTTTCCGACATCCTGACGATTTCTTCCAGCCAGGTGCAGCCTGTTCCGGAAGTGACGGCGTCCTTCGACCGAGCCTTCTGTGAAGGGATCATCGCTTCCGAAAACGGCATGATCTGTTTCCTGAACCTCGCAAAGATGTTCAAGGAAAACGAGACGGACGAGCTGGCGGCCTGATCGCCTCACGACACGACACGAACGAGGAACCGCCTCCACAAGGGCGGTTTTTTGTTGTTCAAGCTCAGGCGGCCCCTGAGCCGGCGTGAACCCAGCTTCGTCGAGCTTTGTAGGATGGTTCCTGCAGTGAATTTACCCTCCAAAAACCGGGCGGCAAGCACGCTTCCGCCCGGTCTCCGATCACTCCAGTCTCTCCACAACTCCCGCGAGGGAGCTTCTTTTTTAGCCGAACAATGCCAAGGTCGCCCTCAGCGTCACCCAGACGCCCCAGAGCAGCGGAATGCCAACCACCGCCCAGGCAAGCGCCGCCTTAACATCGAGACCGCCTGTACCGATGCCAAACGAACCGGTCGGCCCGGCATTGGCAGCGGCAGTCTTTGCTTGAAGGGCGGCGACCTCATTGTCTGACATGAACCATTTGTCGGCGAGCGGCCGCACAAACGCATTGGCGATCAGGCCGAGCGCCAGCATGCAGGCGAGGATATACATCGTGCCCGTATAGAGCGCCGGTCCAGGCGCCACGCCGGCAGCGATCTGCGCTTCACGGATATAGTTGACGACCACGGGACCGACGATGCCGGCAGTCGCCCACGCCGTCAGCAGACGGCCGTGAATTGCGCCGACGAACTGCGTGCCGAAGATATCCGCCAGATAAGCGGGGATAGTCGCGAAGCCGCCACCATACATCGACAGGATGATGCCGAAGGCAAGCACGAAGAGCGCCTTGTTGCCCATATCCGCGAGCGTCGGTGCGGCGGCATAGAGCACGATTCCCAGGATGAAGAAGGTGTAATAGGTATTCTTGCGGCCGATCTTGTCGGACAGAGAGGCCCAGAAGAACCGTCCGCCGATGTTGAAGAGCGACAGCAGACCGGCAAAGCCGGCAGCAATCGTCGCGATCGACGCCTTCTGACCGGCGTCAAGCTGCGCGAAACCGACATCCGGCAAGCCGATCAGCGAACCGGCGAAGATTTCCTGGAGCATCGGCGAAGCCATGCCGAGAACGCCGATACCCGCCGAGACGTTGAGGCAGAGCACCGCCCAGATGAGCCAGAACTGCTTTGTCTTGTGCGCGTCCCGCAGGTGAACATGTCTGGTGGTAATCATCGTGCTCTTGGCGGCAGGCGGGGTCCAGCCTTCCGGACGCCAGCCGGCCGGCGGAATACGGTAGCCGAATGCGCCGCCGATCATGAAAACGAAATAGATGGCCGCCATGACGATGAAGGTCTGCCAGACGCCGACGGACGTATCCGTCTTGAAGGTGTTCATCAGGAGGTTGGCCAGCGGAGCACCGATCATCGCGCCACCGCCGAAACCCATGATCGCCATGCCGGTCGCCATGCCGCGCCGGTCAGGGAACCATTTGATCAGCGTCGAAACCGGCGAGATATAGCCGAGACCGAGGCCGATGCCGCCGATCACGCCCGCACCAACCCACATCATCCAGAGCTGATGCGTGATGACGCCGAAAGCGGCGATGATAATGCCGCCGCACCAGCAGCAGGCCGAGACGACACCCGCCTTGCGCGGGCCGACACGCTCCAGCCAGCCGCCCCAGATGGCGGCGGACGAACCGAGCAGCACGAAGAACAGCGTATAGATCCAGCCAAGGTCGGCAACGCGCCAATCGCAGCTGGTGGTAAAGAGTGCCGACGCCAGCGTCAGGTCGGGGCAGACGGTGGATGCCGTAATGCCGAGGGATTTCGACAGCGGCAGCCAGAAGACGCTGAAACCATAGGCCATGCCGATGCAAAGATGGATGGCGAGCGCCGCCGGCGGCACGAGCCACCGATTGAAGCCTGGCCTTGCGATGATCCTTTCGCGATCCAGCAGGCCCACACCTGCCAGAACATCGCCTGCACTTGTATCCGCTGCAGTCATGAACGACTCCTCCTTAATTCAGACCTTGCTGTCACAGGTGCATGTGCAGGCGGGTTGATCCCCGTCTCCCCTCTTTCACGCACCGATGTTCGTTTAACGAAGCGACTGTTCTGCCGGCTCCGGTTTGTGGATCAAGGGAACGGCCTGCAGCACGAGCGCATCTAGGCCGTTGTCCTCCTTCTCCAGAATTTCGAAGAGTTGCCGCCGCATGCGCGGTTCCCAGAATTTGTTGATATGGGTCGCGACCCCCTGCGCAGCCTCACTCTCGGGCTGGGTCTTGAAGAAGGTTGCGATCTGGTTTGCCATGTAGACAAGTTTGGTCTTGGTATCATGCGACATCGGCAATGCTTCCGGGCGACAGGCGGTGCGGGTGGGTGAAAATCTCGAAATCCTCGCCGCGCACGAGGGCGACAAGCGTCATGCCGGCTTCCTCGGCAGTGCGGATGGCAAGTGCCGTCGGCGCGGAAATGGCGATCAGTACGGGCGCACCAAGGATCGCCGTCTTCTGGACCATTTCGACGGAGAGGCGGCTGGTAACGGCGACGGCGCCTGACGCGCCCATAGTGCCGGCTCTGATGACGGCTCCGCAGAGCTTGTCGAGTGCATTGTGCCGGCCGACATCCTCACGCACGGCGATCAACCCCTTGCCGGGAACATAGAAGCCAGCCCCATGAACTGCCCGCGTCTCGCGATGCAGTGGCTGGGAATCGTTGAGCAGTGCGATCGCCTGCACGATATCGGCATGCGACAGCGACAGCCCCGCCTTGGAAACGTCGGGCACCTTGCGAACTGCCTGCTCGATCGATTCGATACCGCAGAGGCCGCAGCCGACAGGTCCCGCCATGCTGCGTCGACGCCTCCTCAGCGTATCCTCGACATCATCGAGAAGCGTCACCTGGACATCGATGCCCTTCTCATCCTCGATGAGCTCGATCCCGGCGACCTGGCTGCGGTCGGTGATGATGCCTTCCGTCAGGCTGAAACCGACAGCAAAATCCTCGAGATCGGCAGGCGTGCCCATCATGACCGCATGCGAACTGCCGCCATAGGAAAAGGCGATCGGTACCTCCTCGGGCACGATACGCTCGCCCCGCGTCATGATGCCGCCCTTCCGGGCGACCTCCGTCACGGCCGTGCGGGTCGACCTTTCCGTCATTATTCGGCGGCCTCCATCTTGCCGACGACACGGCGAGACTGGCGAGCCTGTTCATCATACTCGATCTGCCAGTCGGAGGGCCCGTTGGATGGCGAGACCTGCACCGCCGTCACCTTGTATTCCGGGCAGTTCGTCGCCCAGTCGGAGAAGTCGGTTGTGATGACGTTTGCCTGCGTATCCGGATGATGGAAGGTTGTATAGACGACGCCGGGCGCCACGCGATCGGTGATCAACGCGCGAAGCGTCGTATCGCCCGAGCGGCTGCCGAGCTTTACCCAGTCGCCATCGCGGATGCCGCGCTGCTCGGCATCATGCGGGTGGATCTCCAGCCTGTCTTCGGAATGCCAGACGACATTGTCGGTGCGGCGCGTCTGCGCCCCGACATTGTACTGGCTGAGAATACGCCCGGTCGTGAGAAGCAGCGGGAAGCGCGGACCGGTGCGCTCGTCGGTCGCCACATATTCCGTACGGATGAACTTGCCCTTGCCGCGTACGAACCCGTCCACATGCATGATCGGCGAGCCGAGCGGATGCGCCTCGTTGCAGGGCCACTGAACCGAGCCCATCTTTTCGAGATAGTCGTAAGAAACCGAAGCGAAGCTCGGCGTCGTAGCGGCAATCTCGTCCATGATTTCGGACGGATGCTCATAATGCCAGTCTAGGCCCATGGCCCGGGCGAGCGTCTGCGTCACTTCCCAATCCGCATAGCCATTGCGCGGCGTCATTACCTTGCGCACACGGTTAATGCGGCGCTCGGCATTGGTGAACGTACCGTCCTTTTCCAGGAAGGTGGAACCCGGCAGGAAGACATGGGCATAATTCGCTGTTTCGTTCAGGAAGAGATCCTGCACGACGACGCATTCCATAGCGGCAAGGCCGGCGGCCACATGCTTGGTATCCGGATCGGACTGCAGAATGTCTTCACCCTGAATGTAGATCCCCTTGAAGGAACCATCGACGGCAGCATCCAGCATGTTCGGGATGCGCAAACCCGGCTCGTTGTTGATCTTCACGCCCCAGAGCTTTTCGAAGATATCGCGCGTTGCATCGTCGGAGATATGACGATAGCCCGGAAGTTCGTGTGGGAAGGAGCCCATGTCGCACGAACCCTGCACATTGTTCTGGCCGCGCAGCGGGTTCACGCCGACACCCGGACGACCGATGTTGCCGGTCGCCATTGCGAGGTTGGCGATCGCCATGACGGTCGTCGAACCCTGACTGTGTTCGGTCACGCCGAGGCCGTAATAGATGGCGCCGTTCCCGCCGGTCGCATAAAGCCGGGCAGCACCACGCACGTCTTCCGGCTTGACACCGGTGAATTTCTCGACGGCTTCAGGGCTATGCTGCGGCTCAGCCACGAAAGCTGCCCAATCTTCGAATTCCGACCAGTCGCAACGCTCGCGGATGAATTTCTCGTCGTACAGGCCTTCGGTCACGATCACATGCGCCAGCGCCGTCATAACAGCGACATTGGTGCCGGGTTTCAGCGGCAGGTGGAAGGATGCTTCGACATGCGGCGAGCGGACGATATCGATGCGGCGCGGATCGATGACAACAAGTTTGGCGCCCTGTCGCAGGCGCTTCTTCAGGCGCGAAGCGAAGACGGGGTGCCCATCGGTCGGATTGGCGCCGATTATGACGACCACATCGGACTGCTCGACGCTGTCAAAATTCTGCGTGCCGGCAGAGGTCCCGAAAGCCTGGCCGAGACCATAACCTGTCGGCGAATGGCAGACGCGGGCGCAGGTATCGACATTATTGTTGCCGAAGCCGGCGCGAACCAGCTTCTGGACAAGATAAGTCTCTTCATTGGTGCAGCGGGACGATGTGATACCGCCGATCGCTTCGCGGCCATATTGATACTGGATGCGGCGGAACTCGGAAGCGACATGTGCATAGGCCTCGTCCCACGTGACCTCACGCCAGGGATCTGTCACTTTTTCACGGATCATCGGATTGAGGATACGGTCCTTGTGCGTCGAGTAGCCGTAGGCGAAGCGGCCTTTGACGCAGGAGTGACCGCGATTGGCCTGCCCGTCCTTCCACGGCACCATGCGCACCAGTTCCTCGCCGCGCATTTCCGCCTTGAAGGAACAGCCGACGCCGCAATAGGCGCAGGTGGTAACAACCGAATGTTCCGGCTGGCCGATGCGGATGACCGATTTTTCCGTCAGCGTCGCGGTCGGACAGGCCTGTACGCAGGCGCCGCAGGATACGCATTCGGAATCAACGAAATGCTCATGCATGCCTGGTGAAACGCTCGAACTGAAACCGCGCCCTTCGATCGTCAGCGCAAAGGTGCCCTGCACCTCCTCGCAGGCGCGCACACAGCGGGAGCAGACGATGCACTTCGACGGATCAAAGGTGAAGTACGGATTGGACTCGTCCTTCGGCATCCATTTCAGATTGATCTCATCATTGTTGCGAGCCTTGACGTGGTTGTCGCCCTCATAGCCGTAACGCACGTCGCGAAGACCAACGGCGCCTGCCATATCCTGTAGTTCGCAGTCACCGTTGGCAGCGCAGGTCAGACAGTCGAGCGGATGGTCGGAGATATAGAGCTCCATGACGCCGCGGCGGATATTCTTCAGGCGCTCGGTCTGCGTATGGACGACGATGCCGGAGGCCACCGGCGTGGTGCAGGAGGCAGGCGTTCCGTTGCGTCCGTCGATCTCGATGAGACAGAGGCGGCAGGAACCGAAGGCATCGATCATATCGGTTGCGCAGAGTTTCGGCACCTCGATGCCGGCCTCCATGGAGGCGCGCATGATCGACGTTCCCTCGGGGACAGTCACCTGCCGGCCGTCGATGGTCAGCGTCACCATCGTTTCGGATTTCGAGGCCGGCGTTCCGTAATCGATTTCGTGAACAAGAGACATGGTCTATTCCGCCGCTTCTGTGAGAGGGACCGGAGCAAAATCTTCGGGAAAGTGTGTCATGGCGCTCATGACTGGATAGGGAGTGAAGCCGCCGAGCGCGCAGAGCGAACCGAATTTCATCGTATTGCAGAGATCGGCGAGCAGCTCGCGGTTCTTTTCCGGCTCGATCCCCTTCGCGATCTTGTCGGCCGTTTCGACGCCGCGTGTCGAGCCGATGCGGCAGGGCGTGCACTTGCCGCAGCTTTCCACCGCGCAGAACTCCATCGCAAAGCGAGCTTGCTTCAACATATCGGCCGTATCGTCGAAGACGACGAGGCCGGCATGGCCGATCAGCCCGTCCTTGGCAGCAAAGGCTTCATAGTCGAAAGCTGTATCGAAGAGCGCCCGCGGGAAATAGGCACCAAGCGGGCCGCCCACCTGTACCGCCTTTACCGGCCGGCCGGATGCGGTGCCGCCGCCGATATCATCGACGATATCGCCGAGCGACAGGCCGAAGGCGGTTTCATAGAGACCGCGATATTTCACATTGCCGGCGATCTGCAGCGGAATGGTGCCACGTGACCGGCCCATGCCGAAATCGCGATAGAAGGCGGCACCCTTGTCCATGATCACAGGCACAGAAGCTAGCGAGATCACGTTATTGATGACCGTCGGACAGTCAAACAGGCCCTTATGCGCCGGCAGCGGCGGCTTCGCGCGGACGACACCCCGCTTGCCTTCAAGGCTGTTCAGCAGCGCCGTCTCCTCGCCGCAGACATAGGCGCCTGCACCCGTGCGGATCTCCATGTCGAATGCCTTGCCGGAACCGAGCACCGAGGTGCCGAGAATGCCGGCCCTGCGGGCGACCCCCACCGCCTCTGTCATCGTGGCGATGGCGTGCGGGTATTCCGAGCGCGTATAGACGAAGCCCTTCGTGGCGTCGGTCGCAAGGCCTGATATCACCATGCCTTCGATGAGCACGAAGGGATCGCCTTCCATAATCATCCGGTCGGCGAAGGTACCGCTGTCGCCCTCATCTGCATTGCAGACGATATATTTGCGCGAACCCGCCGCATCGAGCACCGTTTTCCACTTGATGCCGGTCGGAAAGCCGGCACCGCCACGACCGCGAAGGCCGGAATCGGTAACTTCTTTGACGACATCGGCAGGCTGCATCGACACCGCGCGGCGAAGACCCGCAAGCCCGCCATGGGCTTCATAGTCCTCAAGCGAAAGCGGATCGGTAATGCCGCAGCGGGCAAAGGTGAGACGGGTCTGGCCTTTCAGGAACGGGAGGTCCTCGACCTCCCCGAGACAGAGCGCATGCGCGCCGCCGCCTATCAATCCCGCATCGAACAGACCGGCGACATCCTTCTCCTTGACCGGCCCATAGCCGATCCGCTTACCGGAGATCTCGACCTCGACCAGCGGTTCCAGCCAGAACATTCCGCGCGAGCCGTTGCGCACGATAGTCGCATCGAGGCCGCGGGCAGCGATCTCCTGGGTAATCGCCTTTGCCACCTTTTCGGCCCCGAGCGAGAGCGCTGCGGCATCGCGCGGAACATAAATCTTCACAGTCATCGGCGCGCCTCCTCGATGAGTTCGGTCGCCAATTCGTCATCGACCCGGCCATGCACCTCGCCATCGAACATGGCGGCCGGCGCGCAGGCACAGAGACCGAGACAGTAGACCGGCTCCAGGGTCACGCTGCCATCGAGAGTCGTCTGGTGGAAATCGATGCCGAGCAGGGTCTTGATACGTTCGGCCAATGCATCGCCACCCATCGACTGGCAGGCTTCGGCGCGACAGAGTCTCAGCACGTGCCGACCGGCAGGATGATTTCGATAATCATGGTAGAAGGTTACGACCCCGTGAACCTCGGCGCGGGAAAGATTGAGCTCGTCGGCGATGACCGGTAGGGCCTCCTGCGGCACGTAACCGAACTGGTCCTGGACCTCATGCAGAATGGGGAGCAGTGGGCCTTCGAGGGATCGAAGATCAGCGACGATCGAACGGATACGCCCGGCTATATCGCCCTCGGCGATACGTATATTCATCAGCAGCCTCCCTTCGGCTTACGCATTCCCTGAAAACCGCAAAACTCCCCATGTCATTGCGATTTCCACAGAACTGTCTCAGGGAAGCAGGGTGCAATCAATAAAGCAGTCTCGTTGCTCGATAGTTTTTTCCTATCAAAGTTCTGCGTCTTCAACGAGTGTTCTTGCTTCATGCAACAAAGCGGAGACAAGCGGCGTAAAGGGTTCACGATAGGGAGCAACCAGGCCAACGAGATGGTGCGCCTCCGGCTCGACGATTGGGATCATTCGGATCTCCACAGGAAAGCCAAATGATTTCGCGACGTTACGTGGCATGATGCTCGCCCAGCGGCCGGTCCGTACATGCGAAAAAAGCACAATCATCGAGTTGGATTCAAGCGTCGGATGCACTGTCGCACCGGCTTCGGTCAAATGTCGGTTGATGATACGCCGATTCTGCATGTCGGCCGTCAATAGGCAAAGCCGAAGATCGCCTACCTCACGCCATGTCACACTCTCGCGATCCGAGAGCGGGCTGCCGGCGGCGGTGATCAGATTGTAGCGCTCCGCATAAAGCGGGACCGAGGTGACGCGCCCAAGCGGCTCGTTTTCCAGATAGGTGATGCCGGCATCGATCTCGAGGTTTTCGAGCATGCTCAGCACCTGCAGCGAATTGCGCGAGACGATGGAGAAGGTGACGTCGGGATGCCGCTCCTGGAAGGGCGTTGTGATTCGCGACAACATGGCGAGCGCGGTCGGAATGGAAGCCAGACGCAGATGGCCCGAGAGACCTTTGCGGGCGGCGCGCATTTCCTCGCGCATGGTGCGTGTGTCGCCGACGATACGCCGCGCCCATTCGAGCACGCGCTGCCCTTCCGGCGTCAATCCTTGAAAGCGAGAGCCGCGCTGCACCAGCATGACGCCGAGTTGATCCTCGAGCTGGCGAATGGCGGCCGAAAGCGTTGGTTGGGAGACGCCACATTCCTCTGCCGCACGGCCGAAATGTTTTTCGTTGGCGAGCGCAATGAAGAATTCCAGCTTGTCGATCATCCGGCCTCCCTGCCGAATTCGAGACGAGGCCTATTTTTGCGGCTTGTCCACCGCTTCGCAAGAGCCGTGGGCTCTAACTTTTCTCGGCAACAGGAAAGAGACTGAAAAGTGATTCGAGGAAAGCCAGAACGCTTTCGTTACCTGTGCTGTAATAGACGAGCCGTCCTTCGCGCCGCGTATTGACGAGACCTTCGAGCCTCAACCGGGCAAGCTGCTGGGACACCATAGCCTGCTGTATACCCAGGATATCCTCGATTTCGCCGACCGTCTTTTCCCCTTCCGACAGGATGCAAAGGATGAGCAACCGGGTCTGATGGGCTAGCGCCTTCAGGAGATCACTCGCCTCGTGGGCTTTGTTAGCAAGCTTCTGCAAGTCCTGGCCAGTCATGCCCGGCTTCGGTTTAGGCAATGGCATTTGCTTCTCGGAAGGAGGTAATAAGGTAGATCAGTACACTATCATATTCGCAGAAGCGAATTGGTCAATTGTCATGAAGTACCAAAAAAAGTCCAACCAAATCAGCAAATAAGCTGACCACCGTTGATCTCCAGGACTTGACCTGTGATGTAGCCGGAGAGTGAAGGGGCCGCCAGGAAGAGATAGGCAGGCGCGCAATCCTCCGCTGTTCCAAGCCGCTGCAGCGGGATAGACTTACGAGTCTGCTCCAGTTTTTCGCGAGATGAATAGCGTGCATGGAAATCGGTATCGATCGTTCCGGGCGAGACGCAATTGACCCTTATACCGTCAGGCGCGAGCTCCCGGGCAAGCGCCTTCGAATAGGTCGCAACGAAAGCCTTCGATGCGGAGTAGATCGCCGAACCAGGGCTTCCGCCGGTCAGCGCCGAAATCGAAACCGTGTTGACGATGGCAGCACCTTGCGCCGCCCGCAGCGCCGGAAGCAGAGCGCGCGTCAACTCCACCACCGACGTCTGGTTGAGGCGCACGATGGTCTCGTACTCGGCATCGGTGAGCTCTCCGGCCAGAAAGCGGCCATGCATGGTACCGGCATTGTTGACCAGCACATGCAGCGCATCGAAGAATTCAAGCGCCTCCTCCGCAAACTTTGCCGCCCCGCGCGGATGCAGGAAATCTGCCGGCAGCAGCAGCGCCCGCCGCTCCGATTCGGCTGTCAGCAGAAAATCCGGCAGTTCGCGCTCCCCATCACGCCCGATATGAACGAGTACGCGCGCCCCGCAATCCAGAAACTGTCGGGCAATTTCCAGGCCGATACCGCGGCCGCCCCCCGTGACGACGACATTGCGGTTCTCGAACAGTTTGGGATGAAACACGAAGCTCTCCTCCTTGCGAGCGGCCGGTCCCGCTGCTTGCACTACCAGGGCCTAACATATGCGGCCATCAGCCAAAAGAAAGCCCGAAGGTCTAAGCACCCGGGTCCAGAAGCCGCGCACCGGCGCCTTGCCTGCCGAGAACGTCGAAGGGATTGCGCAATGGACAGGCGTCGATGGAGAGGCAGCCACAGCCAATACAGCTCGTCAGATGGTCGCGCAGCAGGCTCAGCCGCTTGATGCGGGCATCGAGATCATCTTTCCAGAGCGCCGACAGCCTCTGCCAATCCTCGACTGTCGGCGTACGGCTCTGCGGCAGGGTTTCGAACGCAGTCTGGATTTCGGCAAGCGGGATGCCGACGCGTTGCGCCACCTTGATGATGCCGAGACGCCGTAGTACGTCGCGGCCGTAGCGGCGCTGGTTGCCGCGGGTGCGGATGCTGGAGATCAGCCCCTTCGTCTCATAGAAATGAAGGGCAGAAACAGCAAGCCCGCTTCGCTCTGCCACCTCGCCCACCGTCAGGAGCTTGCTCAACGAGAATGTCGAATTCTGCTGCATGGCCTATTGACCTCAATGTTAGTTGAGGTTTTATAGACTGCGCTCCCGAGGCCGTAAAGGCGATACGAGAAGGAGCAATGCATGCAGAAACCCATGAGGCTTGCCGTCATCTATGGCAGCACGCGTGAGGGCCGCATCTGCGACAGGGTGGTGAAATGGCTCGAAAGAGAGCTGGCCCGCTTTCCGCAATTCAAGATCGACATCATCGATCCGCTGGCATTTTCGTTGCCGCGAGAGCATGCGCCGCATCATCCGGAGGCAAGACGGCTCACGGACAGGCTTCACCAGGCCGATGGCTTCATCCTCGTCACCCCGGAATATAACCACAGTTTCACCGCCTCACTGAAGTTCCTCATCGATCTCTTCATCGAGCCCTGGCACGGCAAGCCGATTGCCTTTGTCTGCTATGGCGGTGTCTCCGCCGGATTACGGGCAGTTGAACAGCTCCGCCTCGTCTTCGCCGAACTCCATGCCGTCACGATCTGCGACGCCGTGAGCTTCAACTCCCCCTGGCGTCGTTTCGACAATGAAGGCTGGCTGCAGGATCCGCAGGATGCGTTGCGCCGGCTCTCGCGAATGATGGCCCAGTTGCAATGGTGGACTGAAGCGCTGATCACCGCCCGCAGCGACACTCCTTATGCCGGTGTAGCCGCCTGAGACAACGACATCCGGTTCCGTTTCTGGCAGGTACGGAAGCGGCTGGACACCCGGACAGGGCCTCCGTCCGGGTGTTTCCTTCCCCGACACCTAACAGGTGCTCCCAAACGGTCATCGCCCTCATACCGACCGTGTAGCCGGGTAGGAATTTTGCGGTTGCAGTATCGCAAACCCGGTGTTAGTTTCCGCCACAATTTCACGGGGGAGCTCCGAACTGCCGGGGCTGAGATGTGAGGCGCATGCCTCCGGACCCTTCAAAGCTGATCTGGGTAATGCCAGCGGAGCGAGGTCCAAATGTTTTCCGGCGCGCAAGTGTCCCTGTATCCGATGTCCGGCAATTTCGTCGGCATCATCCTTGACGCTATCAAGGCTCTCGAGCCCTATCGCGATCGTCTTCGCATCGAAACCGACGATATTTCTACCCTGATGGTCGGCCCGCCCGACGTGCTGTTTGCCGCCATGCGCGACCTCTTCGTCTCGGCTGCCGCAAGCGGCGAGCATTGCGTATTGTCCGCCGCCATCTCGCGTGGCTGCCCCGGCGAACCGGATGATGCGATCTGCGGCGCCGGCTTGTCTTCCAGCCGGTCCGAGCCGCTTGCCGAGCGCGTCGAGGCCGCGATCACGGCAGTCAGGGATACGAAACAGACCGGCCGGGCAACGGCAGCCCAGTTTTCTCTCTATGTTATGGGAACGGGCACGCATATGGACGAGATCTATGGCTGCATCGATTTCCTGAAGCGTTCGGGCACATTCGACCGCTCCAAGAATTTCTGCACCAAGCTGCGCGGCGATGCCGGCGCGATCTTCGCGACCATTCACGAAGCCTTCTATCGCTTCGGCGATCCAGAAGGCCATGTGACGCTGGATATCACGGTCTCCGCGAACAGCCCGAGCAAAGCCTGAGACGCTTGACGGCGATGACCTTATCGAAATCGGATTCCACATTTGCGACACTGAGGCGGGCCTTGCCTGCCATTCTTGCCGTGTTTGCTTTCCTGGCTGTCTGGGAGCTCTATGTCGATCTCTCCGGCATCAAACCCTCCATCCTGCCCTCGCCTTCGCGCATCCTCACACAAAGCTGGGTGAACAGGCAGGCGCTGCTTGACAATACCTGGCCGACGCTCAGTGCAACGCTCGGCGGTTTTGCCCTGTCGCTGGTCTTTGCCTTCGTCTCGTCGGTGCTGATGGATTTCGTGCCCTTCATGCGTCGCGCGCTGCTGCCGCTCTTCATCGTCAGCCAGACGCTGCCGCTGGTCGCGATTGCGCCCCTGGTCGTGCTCTGGTTCGGTTTCGGGCTGCTGCCGAAACTTCTGCTCGTCGCGCTCGTCACCTTCTTCCCATTGCTGGTCGCCCTGCTGCAGGGCTATGAATCGACGGACGGAGATATTGCCGAGCTTCTGAGTTCCATGAAGGCGAGCCGCTGGCGCATCTTCTGCCTGGCGCGACTTCCCTCCGCCATGCCCTTCTTCTTTGCGGGTCTGCGCATATCGATCACCTATGCCGTGGTCGGCGCGATCTTTGCCGAATATGCAGGCGCCTCCCGTGGCCTGGGGATTTACATCCTCAACGCCAAGAACAATTTCCGGCCGGATCTTGTGCTCGCCGCCGTCGTTCTCAGTGCCCTTCTGACGCTGTGCCTTTTCGGCCTTACGCTGGCGATCCAGCGTCTCGCCATGCCCTGGCAATCCGCCGCAGAGAAACGCCGATGAGCGGGATGCTGGAGCTTAAGAACATCTCGAAGTCCTTTGATGGCATGGAGGTGCTGAAGGACATCTCTCTCCATATCGCCAGAGGTGAATTCGTTTCGATCGTCGGCCCCTCTGGCTCCGGCAAGTCGACGATCCTCAGGCTGCTGACACAGGCACTGCTGGCCGATAAAGGCGACATTCTCTTCGACGGCACTCCGCTCTCACAGGCTGCGCATGCCTTCGCTTTCATGCCCCAGCGCGATGCGTTGATGCCGTGGCGAAGCGTGATCGACAATGCGATCCTCGGCCTCGAAGTGCATGGCATGCGTCGCAGGCAAGCGCGCGCCGTCGCTGCCCCTCTCTTCGAACGCTTCGGCCTTGCCGGCTTCGAAAACCACTATCCCGCGGCCCTTTCGGGCGGCATGCGCCAGCGTGCGGCGCTGCTGCGCACTGTGATCCAGCGGCAGGATGTGCTGCTGCTCGACGAGCCTTTCGGAGCGCTCGACGCACTGACCCGCACACAGATGCAGGAATGGCTGCAAGGCATGTGGACCGATCATCGCTGGACGGCGCTGCTGATTACACATGATGTGCGCGAGGCGGTCTTTTTGTCCGACCGCATCTATGTGCTTTCCGCCCGCCCGGCAGCTGTGGTCAGGGAATTCGAGGTGCCGCTGGCAAGACCGCGCACGCTTGCCGATCTCGGCTCCCCGGCCGCACAGACGATCGAAACAGAAATCCTTCAAACACTGCTGCATCCGCAAAGAACCTGAGGAGGTCCTGATGCTTCTCACCCGCCGACAAACCCTTTTTGCCGCCATGGCTGCAGGCCTCGTCGGCCGCACGGCCTTCGCCCAGTCCGCTGCCGCAAAGGTCCGCATCGCGCTCGACTGGACGCCGAACACCAATCATATCGGCATCTATGTCGCCAGGGCGAAGGGCTTCTATGAAGCAGCCGGCCTCGATGTCGAAATCCTGCCCTATGCCGATACCAGCGCCGGCACGCTGGTCGCGAACGGCGTTGCCGATTTCGGCATCTGCGGGGAAATCGAAACCTTCACCCAGCGCGCCGCCGGCGCGGATGTGAAGCTCGTCTACGCCGTGGTGCAGACGGAAACCGGCAGGCTGATCTTCAAGGGCGGCCGTGACGACATCAAGAGCCCGAAAGACCTTGATGGTAAGACCTATGGTGGCTTCGGCGGCGCATGGGAGGAGGCGCTCGTCTCCGCGATGATCCGCAACGACGGCGGCAAGGGCACCTTCCAGAATGTCACGCTCGGCACTTCAGCCTATGAGGCGCTCGACAACGGCGCCATCGACTTCACCCTGGAAATCTACACCTGGGAGGGCATTGCCGCCCAGCTCGAGAACCGGCAGGTCGGCCGCTGGCGCTACAGCGATTACGGCATTCCCGACGAACAGACGACCGCGATCGCTTCCAGCGACGCCTATCTTGCGGCCAATCCGCAAAATGCCCGCGCCTTCATCCAGGCAACACTGAAGGGTTACGCCCATTCTGTCGACAATCCGGACGAGGCCTGCGACCTCCTGATCGCCGGCAGCAATGGCGCACTGCTCAACACCGATCTTGTCAAGGCATCGCAGAAGGCCCTCGTCGAGGGTCATTTCCTCAGGAGCGAAAACGGCGCGATCGGCACCATCGATCCGGCCAAGGCCGAAGCGATCGGCACTTTCCTGTTCGATCATGGCATCCTCCTCGATGCCAACGGTACGGCACTGACGGAAAAGCCCGACTTTTCCGCCTACTACACCAACAGTCTCCTTGGCTGAGACGAGCCCGCCCTTGCGGGCAGCAGCTTTTCACTGCAAAGTCCCGCAAGGAGCGAGGGAGCGACATGCAGCAGCAGGACCGGGTGGCCGGAGCGGATTTCTTGCGTGCAACCGCCTGCCTGCTGGTCCTCACTCACCATCTCATTCTGCGCATCGACCTCACCAAGCTCGGCGAAGAATTGCGACCGACGCTGACTGCCTTGCGCTTCGGCAATTTCGGCGTCGCCATCTTCTTCGTCCTCAGCGGCTTCCTGCTGGCCTTGCCGTTCTGGCGTTCCCTTGATGCGGGCAATACGATGCCTGATCTGCGCATCTATGCGCTACGCCGCGCGGCCCGCATCGTACCCGGCTATTGGGTGGCTTTGACGGCGGGCTTCATCCTCAGCATCACGTTACTTGGACATGTGCTGACACCGGAACTTACTCTGCGCTATGCCAGCGGCCTTTTCTTCATGAGCCAATGGCACTGGCGCACTTTCTTTCCTGTCGAAGGCAACGGCCCGCTCTGGTCCATCTCTTTCGAAGCGACGAGCTACGTGCTGCTGCCGCTTTGTTTCCTCTGGCTTTTCGCGATCCCGGAAAACCGCCGTTCTCCGCCCGTCACGCGCCTTGCCTGGCTCGGCATCATTGCCGTGACGCTGATCGCCCATGAAACCTTCCGTGTGCTTTTCCCGCCCAATGAGATCGACCGTGGCTGGCAATATGGCATGCAGGGCGGCGCGAAGGAGTGGATGCCCAGCTACAATCCCATCGGTTTTTTCGCCGTTTTTGCGCTCGGCACACTCGCAGCCGGCATTCAGATCCTGCTGCCGCGAAAACGTCGGATCTCGTTCGATATCATCGCACTCGCCTGCCTCGCCGCCGCCGGCCTCCAGCTGCCGCTTTCGACAGGCGGACCCTGGGAAGCCTACGGATGGCTCGGAATTCCCTATGCCTTTCCGCTGTTTCCAGTTCTGATCGCTGCCGCCTTTGTGACCCTCTCGCGCTCCGTGCTGCTTGCGGCACTGCTCGACAATATCGTCATGCGCTCTACGGCAACCATCTCATTCGGGATCTATATCTGGCAGGATATCGTGCTGACCTCGATGCAGACGATCTCTCCGGCGATATTCGGGATCGGCAGAGACGATCCGGTACAGGACTGGTTTATCGGCTGCGCCTTCGCGACGTCGATCATTTTTCTTTTCGCAAGCCTCAGCTATTTCGCTCTCGAACGACCGGCAATACGAAGCGCCGCACGCATAACGCGCAAGAATTCAGCCATTAAACAATATAGTTAATTCTCAACCCATTAAAAATATCCGAGACATATTTCGAAATACTCCCAAATTTGGCTCCGTTATGGTTACGAAAACGTTAGGGAGGTGGGTGACAAACCGATCCCGCCCATGTATTTGTGCCAGCGCGATGCAATATACGAGTATTTCCACGGACGTTGCTTAATGAACGTGTTTACTTCAAATAAGCTTCAAGATACGGCTTTCGCTGTAAAAACAGTGAGGATGAAGGCTCGCGACGCAGCGAATTCCAATATTCGCCAGCCCGAAAACTTTGCCGCATTGGATGGCCGGAACGGATTTCAGCTCGGATTGAAGAGAGCTTTCGACATTTTCGGTGCAACAAGCGCGCTGATTATTCTGTTTCCAGTTCTTTTGGTGATCGCGTTTCTCATCGTGATCGATGACGGCGGGCCGGTGTTTTTCCGGCAGGTTCGCTGGGGCCTGAAGGGCAGCAAGATCACCGTCTACAAGTTTCGCTCCATGCGGGCCGATCTCTGCGATCCGACTGGCGTCGAGCAGACTGTCAAGGGTGATCGGCGCGTGACGCGGATTGGCGCCTTCCTGCGCAAGACCAACATCGACGAGCTTCCGCAGCTTCTCAACGTCATCAAGGGCGATATGTCGCTCGTCGGCCCCCGCTGCCACGCGATCAATATGCGCGCAGCCGGCATGCTCTACGAGGAACTGGTGCCCGAATATCATTACCGCCATCTGATGCGGCCGGGCATCACCGGCCTTGCCCAGACGCGCGGCTGGCGCGGTCCGACAGATCGACCGACAGAAGCGCGCGCCCGCATTGCCAGCGATATCTACTACATTAGAAATTTCAGCATCTGGCTGGATATGAAGATCATGTTCCGCACGCTGCTGTCCGAATTGCGCGGCGGCACCGGGTTCTGAGATACTGAATTTTCACGGGCGAAATCGATCGGGCCGGCGGTGAGATACCGGCTGTTTTGTTTTACAGCATTCGCCGGGATAAGGGGCAGCATGTTCTCCCATGAGAAAAGCGGCCTGAAGGCCGCTTTTCTGTTCAATCTATGATGTCTGACTGAACCGATCAGTCTTGACCGACCATGCCCTGCAGGCGGGTCATCTCCATGATGAAGTGCTCGAGCTTGGACTTGTGCTCGTGGTGCACGACATCCTCAAGTTCCTTCTTCGCAGCTTCGATGCGACGGGTCAGTTCGTCCTTGTTGAGTTCTTCCACCGGAACGGCAGATTCGGCAAGCAGCGTGCAGCCGGTCGGCAGGACGTCAGCGAAACCACCGAACACAACGTAATCCTGCTTCGAGCCCGAAGAGGAACGAACGCTTACGATGCCCGGCTTGATGGTCGTCATCGTCGGGGCATGGTTGGCCATAACAGTCATCTCGCCTTCGGTGGCAGGAATGACGACCTCGGTCACCATTTCCGACAGCAGCAGGCGCTCCGGCGAAACGAGCTCAAAATTGAAATTGTCAGCCATCAGTGACTTACCTTCTCGGCTATGGCTTTTGCATCTTGCAATTTGGTCCCGCAGAACGGGCAGTACACTATGGCCTGGTCGAGATAGCCAAGGCCTTCCTCGGTCTGAGCCAGCCCGACAACCATCATCATCACGCCGTTGTCGGCACGGTAGATAGTCGGCGCCGCCGGTTCAGGAAGTTCGGCCACGACACTCTTGAGGGTGTCGCAGCAGAACATCATCTCGTCCAGAGCGTCGCTCATCAAGCAGCAGCGAGCTTCTTGGCCTTCTCGATAGCTTCTTCGATCGAGCCGACCATGTAGAAAGCAGCTTCCGGCAGATGGTCGTAATCGCCGTTGACGAGGCCCTTGAAGCCCTTGATCGTGTCTTCGAGAGCAACCAGCTTGCCCGGCGAACCGGTGAAGACTTCGGCAACGAAGAACGGCTGCGACAGGAAGCGCTCGATCTTGCGGGCGCGAGCAACCGACAGCTTGTCTTCTTCAGATAGTTCGTCCATGCCCAGGATGGCGATGATGTCCTGCAGGGCCTTGTAGCGCTGCAGCGTCGACTGAACCTTACGAGCGATCTCGTAGTGCTCCTCGCCGACAACCAGCGGATCGAGCATGCGCGACGTGGAGTCAAGCGGGTCGACGGCCGGGTAGATACCCTTTTCAGCGATCGAGCGCGACAGAACCGTCGTTGCGTCCAGGTGGGCGAACGAAGTTGCCGGTGCCGGGTCGGTCAAGTCGTCGGCCGGAACGTAAATGGCCTGAACCGAGGTGATCGAGCCGGTCGTCGTCGTGGTGATGCGTTCCTGCATCTGACCCATGTCGGTCGCGAGCGTCGGCTGATAGCCCACGGCCGAAGGAATACGGCCGAGCAGAGCCGACACTTCCGAGCCAGCCTGCGTGAAGCGGAAGATGTTGTCGACGAAGAACAGAACGTCCTGGCCCTGGTCGCGGAAATGTTCTGCAACCGTCAGACCCGTCAGAGCGACGCGAGCGCGGGCGCCCGGCGGTTCATTCATCTGGCCGTAAACCAGCGCAGCCTTGGAGCCTTCGCCGCCGCCATGCTTGTTGACGCCCGATTCGATCATTTCGTGGTAAAGGTCGTTGCCTTCGCGGGTACGTTCACCCACGCCTGCGAAGACCGAGTAACCACCGTGCGCCTTAGCGACGTTGTTGATCAGTTCCATGATGAGAACGGTCTTGCCGACGCCCGCACCGCCGAACAGACCGATCTTGCCGCCCTTTGCATAGGGAGCGAGAAGGTCGACGACCTTGATGCCGGTGACAAGGATCTGCGCTTCCGTAGACTGCTCGACATAGGCCGGAGCGTCCTGGTGGATGGCGCGCTTGTGGGCGGTGTTCAGCGGACCAGCTTCGTCGACCGGCTCACCGATGACGTTCATGATACGGCCGAGCGTTTCGTCACCAACCGGAACCGAGATCGGAGCGCCGGTATCCATAACCTGCTGACCACGAACGAGTCCTTCGGACGAATCCATCGCGATGGTGCGGACTTCGTTTTCGCCCAGATGCTGAGCGACTTCGAGAACCAGCCGGTTGCCGTTATTGTCGGTCTCGAGCGCGTTCAAAATCGCCGGCAGTTCGCCTTCGAAAGCAACGTCGACGACAGCGCCGATAACCTGGGTGACTTTGCCGACAGAGCGGGTAGCTGCCTCAGCCATTTTCTTACCCTCTTTTCCTAACTCAGAGCGCTTCCGCGCCCGAAATGATTTCAATCAGTTCCTTGGTGATCTGCGCCTGACGCTGACGGTTGTAGCTCAGCGTCAGCTTGTTGATCATCTCACCAGCATTGCGCGTCGCATTGTCCATCGCACTCATCTTGGCGCCCATTTCGCCCGCGACGTTCTCAAGGAGAGCGCGGAAGATCTGGACGGAGATATTGCGCGGGATCAGATCGCCAAGGATCGACGCCGGATCCGGCTCGTATTCGTAGACAGCGCCGGCATGGTCCGCATCTTCGGCGACAACTTCGGGAGCCTTGGCCGGGATGAGCTGCTGCGCGGTCGGAACCTGGCTGATCACCGACTTGAACTCGGAGTAGAACAGCGTGCAGACGTCAAATTCACCGGCATCGAACATCTCGATGAGACGCTTGCCGATCTGGTCGGCATTCTCGAAACCGATCTTCTTGACGTCGCGCAATTCCTTGCGCTCGACGATCATCGACGCGAATTCGCGACGCAGGATGTCATAACCCTTCTTGCCGACGGTAAAAATCTTAACCGTCTTGCCTTCAGCGACGAGCCTGCGGACATGATCGCGTGCGAAGCGGGCGATCTGCGAGTTGAAGCCGCCGCACAGGCCGCGTTCGGCCGTGCAGACGACGAGCAGATGAACCTGGTCCTTGCCCGTGCCGGTCATCAGGGCCGGCGCACCGTCCGCGTCGGTAACAGCCTTGGCGATGTTCGCCAGGACCGCATTCATACGCTGCGAGTAAGGCCGGGCGGCCTCGGCCGCCTCCTGGGCACGCCGAAGCTTCGCCGCGGCGACCATCTTCATCGCCTTGGTGATCTTCTGCGTCGCCTTGACGGAGGCGATCCGGTTTTTCAGATCCTTAAGTGAAGGCATCCGTTATCCGTCCTAACCTAGTGCCCGATTACTGGAAAGACTTAGCGAAGCTGTCGAGAGCAGCAGTGAGCTTGCCCTTCGTAGCATCGCTGATAGCCTTTTCCGTTCGGATCGCATCGAGGATGTCGGAGCCTTCCGAACGCAGGTAGGACAGCAGGCCCTGTTCGAACTTGCCGACCTGGGCGACCGGCAGCTTGTCGAGATAGCCATTGACGCCGGCAAAGATCACGGCGACCTGCTCTTCCGTCTTCAGCGGCGAGAACTGCGGCTGCTTCAGGAGTTCGGTCAGGCGTGCACCGCGGTTCAGCAGGCGCTGCGTTGCAGCGTCGAGGTCCGAACCGAACTGGGCGAAGGCGGCCATTTCGCGATACTGGGCGAGTTCGCCCTTGATCGAGCCGGCAACCTGCTTCATCGCCTTGATCTGAGCCGAAGAACCGACGCGGGAAACCGACAGGCCGACGTTAACGGCCGGACGGATACCTTGGTAGAACAGGTCGGTTTCGAGGAAGATCTGACCGTCCGTGATCGAGATCACATTGGTCGGAATGAAGGCCGAAACGTCGTTGCCCTGCGTTTCGATGACCGGCAGAGCGGTGAGCGAACCAGCGCCCTTGTCGTCGTTCATCTTTGCAGCGCGCTCAAGGAGACGCGAATGCAGGTAGAAAACGTCGCCCGGATAAGCTTCGCGACCCGGCGGGCGGCGCAGCAGCAGCGACATCTGACGATAGGCAACGGCCTGCTTGGACAGGTCGTCGTAACCGATCAGCGCGTGCTGAGCGTTGTCGCGGAAGTATTCGCCCATTGCGCAGCCTGCGAACGGAGCAAGGTACTGCATCGGAGCCGGATCGGAAGCCGTGGCGGCAACAACGATCGAGTACTTCAGCGCGCCGCGCTCTTCCAGAACCTTGACGAACTGGGCAACGGTGGAGCGCTTCTGGCCGATGGCAACGTAGACGCAGAAAAGCTTGTCCGCTTCCGGGCCGTTGTCGTGGATCGGCTTCTGGTTCAGGAACGTATCGAGAATAATGGCGGTCTTGCCGGTCTGGCGGTCGCCGATGACGAGTTCGCGCTGGCCGCGGCCGACCGGGATCAGAGCGTCGATAGCCTTGAGGCCGGTCGACATCGGCTCATGAACCGACTTGCGCGGAATGATACCGGGAGCCTTGATGTCCACGCGCGAACGGCGGGTCGCGTTGATCGGGCCTTTGCCGTCGATCGGGTTACCGAGAGCATCGACAACGCGGCCGAGCAGTTCCGGACCAACCGGAACGTCGACGATCGCGCCGGTGCGCTTTACGGTGTCGCCTTCCTTGATGTCGCGGTCGGAGCCGAAAATAACGACACCGACATTGTCGGATTCAAGGTTGAGCGCCATGCCGCGGATGCCACCGGGGAACTCGACCATTTCACCAGCCTGAACGTTGTCCAGGCCATAAACGCGAGCGATACCGTCACCAACGGAGAGAACCTGGCCGACTTCAGAGACTTCCGCCTCTTTGCCGAAGTTCTTGATCTGGTCTTTAAGAATTGCGGAAATTTCCGCAGCGCGGATATCCATCAGCCGACCTCTTTCAATGCAAGCTTAAGGGTAGAGAGTTTGGTACGAAGAGACGTGTCAATCTGACGGGATCCGACCTTGACGATCAGGCCACCAAGAATTGACGGATCAACCGTGACAGCAATCGCCACGTCTTTGCCGGTGACGCCCTTCAGCGCCGCCTTCAATTCATTTTCCTGCTCCGCGTTCAGAGCATGGGCCGAAGTGACTTCAGCAGAAATTTCGCCGCGATGGTTGGCAGCAATGATGCGGAAGGCCTTGATCATGCCCGGCAGGGCAAACAGGCGGCGGTTACGCGCCACGACCTTCAGGAAATTGGCGAAGAAGCCCGAGATGCCGGCCTTTTCGGCGATAGCAACGATGCCCTTGAGCTGATCTTCTGCGGAAAAAACCGGGCTGAGAACGAAGCGCTTCAGGTCGTCGCTTTCGTCCAGCATGGTCTGGAACCGGTCGAGATCAGCGGTAACGCTGTCAACCGCGCCTTCTTCGAGAGCCAGCTCGAAAAGCGACGAGGCATAGCGCTCTGCAACACCAGAAGTAAGCTGGGACGTGTCTGCCACGGGCACAAATTTCCCTGATTTCAATTCAAAATCGGACTTTCGGCGGGCGCCGAACTTATGATCTTGAATTCGTTTTGATTTCCCCCAGAAATCGCAAGAGAAGCCTCTTGCTTCTTCCGAAATTCGGGGTCCGTCTAACATAGGATATCCGGACTCGCAACACGCGTAATGCCCGAATACGTGTTTCGCTTGATTTTCTGTCTGCAAAATTACGGAAACACCTGAAAGCGGCCCGTGAAACACCTTCTTTTCCGCTTCAGATCAGCCCTGCAGGAAGCCGAAAACGTGGAGCAGCGGCAGCGCGGCGACGGCCGCCTGCACAACCAGAAGTAAATAATTGAGGAGCGTGCTCCCCTTATCAGACAGAATGGAAATGATGCGTGCGAAAGCCGCCATCGCGAAGGCTGCTCCAAGCGCCAGATAGGTCCAGTCCTGCGCCAGCATGATCGTGGCAAGGCCGAGGCCAAGATAGAGGCCGCCCATTGATCGGACTTCGCTAAAACCTTCGCGCCGCTCGCCGCGGGGCGCCAAACCGAAAGCTCGCATAGCAAGGCCAGGCGCGAACATGATGACGAAGCCGGCAAGCGCCGTGAAGGCTGCCGCACCGAAGGCAAGCTGCTCGCCAAATTCCGTCGGAAAGTAGAGTTCCATGCCTCGACCCCAAATCATCAGCTGATTCTGCGTTTATGCCATGATCGGCCGCATCCGGAAATGTCGGGCAGCAATGATCTACAGGAAGCTCTGCGGATCGATGTCGAGCTGCACCTGAACAGAGCCGCGCTCTTTCGGCGATTGCGACAGCATCGCCCGCAGATAGGCCTGCATGTCGGAATTCCGGCGTCCATGCACCAAAAGACGAAAACGATGGCGGCCGCGCACCAGCGCCAGCGGCGCCTCCGCCGGACCGAGGACGGAAATGCCTGAAACCTGGGGTGCAGCGTTGCGCATGCCGCGCGCATGGTTCTCCGCATCATGCCGCGTATCGGCCGAAACGATGATGGAGGCGAGCCTGCCGAAGGGTGGGAGCACCGCACGCTCCCGCTCGCTGATTTCGCGCTCGTAAAAGGCCCGCGCATCGCCCGACACGATCGCCTGCATGACCGGATGCTGCGGCTGATAGGTCTGCAGCAGCCCATGGCTCTTGAGCCCGGTTCGGCCGGCACGACCCGTGACCTGCGAAAGAAGCTGGAAGGTCCGCTCCGCCGCGCGCGGATCACCATTCGCGAGCCCAAGATCCGAGTCGACGATGCCGACAAGCGTCATCAGCGGAAAATTGTGCCCCTTGGCCACGAGCTGTGTACCGATGACGATATCCGCCTCTCCCTTGGCGATGGCATCGAGCTCCAGCCGCAGCCGCTTCACCCCGCCCATGATATCGGAAGAGAGCACGATGGTACGCGCATCGGGAAAATGCCGCTCCACCTCTTCGGCGATGCGCTCCACGCCCGGCCCGCAGGCGACGAGGTGGTCGAGCGTTCCGCATTCCGGGCAGGCCTCTGGCGTCGGCTCGGTATGGCCGCATTGATGGCATTGCAGTTGCCGGCGAAAGCGATGCTCGACCAGCCAGCTCGAACATTGCGGGCATTGGAAACGATGGCCGCAGACACGGCAGAGCGTCAGCGGCGCATAACCTCGGCGATTGAGGAAAAGCAGCGCCTGCTCGCCCTTTTCTACCGTCTTACCGATCGCCCGGATCAACACGGGTGACAGGAAACCGCCGCGCTCAGGGGGGTGTCGTCGTAAGTCAACGAGATGCAGGTCGGGAAGTGCCGCGTCGCCGAAACGTGTCGGCAGATGGATCGTGCTGTAGCGTCCGCTCTGGCCATTGACTTGACTCTCCACAGAAGGCGTCGCCGAAACGAGCACAACAGGAAAATCGCCGATCCGACCCCGTACAACAGCCATGTCGCGCGCGTTGTAATAAACGCGATCTTCCTGCTTGTAGGCAGGATCATGCTCTTCATCGACGATGATGAGACCGAGATCTTCAAACGGCAGGAACAGCGCCGAGCGCGCGCCGGCGACGACCCGCACCTCACCCGTTACCGCCTGCCGCCAGACCTTTTCACGCATACGCGGCGCAAGATCGGAATGCCACTCGGCAGGTTTCGCGCCGAACCGGTCCTGGAAGCGTTCGAGGAAGCTTGCGGTAAGAGCGATCTCCGGCAGCAGGATCAGCACCTGTTTGCCCCGCCTCAGCGTCTCTGCGATTGCCTCGAAATAGACTTCCGTCTTGCCGGAGCCGGTCACGCCGTCGATCAGCGAAACGGCAAATTCGCCCTTGCGCACTTCGTCCAGAATTTCCTCGGCGGCCTCCTTCTGCGGACCCTCGAGGCGGGAACCGATGAAGTCCGGATCGGGCCTAGCAACAACAGGCGGCGGCGGCAGGAAGATGGTCTCGAAAATGCCCTGTGCAATCAGCCCGTCAACGACGCTGGTGGAGACACCTGCGGCATGGGCAAGACCGATCCGGGTCCAGGAGAGCCCGTCTGAGGTCGCATCGAGCACGCGAGCGCGCGCCGGCGTCATCCGCTCCGGCTGGCCACCGACGAACCGTAATCCCTCCACCATCGGCTCCGGCTCGAAGGCATTCGGCGCCCTCAGCGCCATCCGCGCCACCAGTCCCGGCGGAGAAAGCGTATAGGTCGCCACCCAGTCGATGAAATCCCGCATCTCCTTGTTGAGCGGTGGGCAATCGAAGACGTGGGTGATGGGCCTGAGCTTCTTAGGGTCGACACCATCCTCACCGCCATCCCAGACGACACCGATCACCTGGCGCGGCCCAAGCGGCACCTGCACGACCGAGCCGGGCTCGACCGCAATGCCATCGGGCACAGAATAGGAATAGGGTTTTGGCGCCGGCATCGGCACCAGCACCGGAACTGTACGGTTTACGGGCAGGGCCTCGAAAAGCGCGCCAAAAAGATCGGACGAATCTGTACTCATCGCGGCAGACCATGCCCGCAACGGCCGTGAAATGAAACCCGCCGACAATGAGGGCTATTCGTCATCGTCGTCGTCACCAGCGATCGTTCCCGTCAGCCGCATGCCTTCGATCCAGGTGGCGCCATTCTCGCGGATAACCTTTCGTGAACGAACGCCACAACGTTCGCGCACGGCCTCGGCCAGTTGCGCCGAATGGGTGACGATCCAGACCTGGCTGCTCTTTGAAGCTTCCGCGATCATGTCTGCGAGCGGCAGCAGCATATCCGGATGCAGGCTCGCCTCCGGCTCGTTCAGGGCGATGAGCGCCGGCAACCGATAAGAAAGCAGTGCCGCAGCAAGACCGAGGAAGCGGATCTGTCCGTCAGACAGCTCACGCGGATGAAAGACGCGGTACGGGAAATCGGGAAGCATCAAACCGAACTCCGCCGTCTCGCCCGGTTCCGGCACGATGAGCCTTGCGCCCCCGAGGGCCGATGCGAGAATGCGATCAAGCTCCACCGTATCCTGCCGTGTGTGCGCAAGCGTCGCAAAGACGGCGGCGAGATTAGCACCATCCTCGTCCAGCATGGGACTGGTGACGGCAAGGCAGGGATGACGAAGTGGCGAGGCCCTGTCCGTGCGAAAACCGTGGAAGAAGCGCCAATTGTTGACGATACGGCGGAAGGCGGCAACTTCGGGAAAATGGCCGGCATCGCCGAGCAAAGCGATTGCTGTTTCCGATGTCAGCGCTTCGTCCGGATAGTCTTGCATCCGCCCCGCAGCATCACGAACAGAGATGCCAGGGCCGGCCCGTTTCATCATGATCACCGGACGGCGGCCGATTTCGACGGAAAGCTCCTCAGCCTTGATCTGCGGTTCCAACGCAAAGCCCGCAGCCGCCTTTGGTGGGCGCAGGCCGGCCTCGACATGATATCGGAATGTGACGGCCCGCTCCTCGTCGACGATCTCGACTTCTAGGCGAATGCGTGCAGGTCCGTCGGACTTGGGCCGCTTGCCGGACCAAAGAGCCGACAGCATGCCGCCTTCAGCGGCAAGCTCATAGGCCAGCCGCCCGCGAACCGCCGCCTGTACAAGTTGCAGGGCACGATAGAGATTGGACTTGCCGGCACCGTTCTCTCCAAGAAACAGCGTCGTATCCGCAAGATCCATGCGGATCGAGCGCAGTGACCGGTAATTCTTGGCAAACATGGAGCGAAGACGCATGCCTCCGCTTTAGCGCAAAGCAATGCTAAAAAGAATGGGCAGCAACCAACTCCGGCAACAGTTGTCGGGACACGGGCACGAAGCGTGAATCCCCATCAGCCGCCATGTCGCAGACCGTGTGCTTTTCCAGCGCCTTCGTTACCTCGTTCAGATCGCCGTCGAGCTGTTCGGCGGGAATTAGATTGCCGATGACGAAATCGAAGCGGTCGCCCTTCTTGTTCAGAAGTTCATAGAATACCGTCATGTCGCGCAATTCCGTCGACCATTTGGCAAACCAGTAGAAAAGCCCGGAATTGCGCGCCGTCATATGAACGGGCAGGATCGGCAGGCCGTATTTACGGGCAAGGCCGACGGCAGAAGTTTTCCATGGCCGCTCGTTCAGCTGCCCGTTCGCCCAGTAGGCGATACGGCCTGAGGGGAAAAGCACGGTGGCCTTGCCCTCTTTGACCGCATGGTTGGTGAGCTGCAGTGTCTCGCGCGCTTTGAGCTTGCTCTTGAATTCCTCGCGCCATTCGACCGGTATGATCATTTCCGCAAAGCGCGGATTGACGCGTACGGCATCCCGGTTGGCGAAGAACATCATATCCGGGCGGCACGTCTTCAAGAGATCGAACACGGCCACACCGTCGGCAATGCCGGTCGGATGATTGCTGACGAGGATGAAACCGCCTGATGCCGGGATGCGCTCGGCGTTGGTGACGTTGATGTCGAGCTTCAGCAGGTTGCTCATATATTCGAAAGACTGGAAGCCCGGCATGTTGGCAACGTCGTTGGCGAATTCGATCGCCTTGTTGTAGCGCAGCAGCGTGTAGAGAAACGGCCGCATGACAGGCCAAAGCGGATGGCGGACGATCTTCTGCCCGCGCTCGGCGATCAACGTATCGACGATATGGCCGGGCTTTCCGTGTGAAACCAGGGCGATCGCTTCCGCGAGCTGTCCAAAGGCCGTCATGGAATCGCGCCGTGCCATGAAAATTCCTGTTTTACGGGAGCTATAAGCTATCTCAATGAATTATGATCGATACATGACAAGGGCTTGGCAAGCATTAGCAATTCCATAACGTCACTGTTTCAGAATTGGCGTCATCGAAAGCAAATTCAAGAGTTAAAACCGTGAATGAACTCCTGATCGTTGCCGATCCGCACCTGATGACGGAACGAGGAGCCTGGCTTGAAAACCTCGCTCTGGAGCGCCGCCTCTCCGAGCATACGCTCGATGCCTATGAGCGCGACACACGCCAGTTCCTGACCTTCATGACCGGTCACCTCGGCGGTCCGACGACATTGCGCGATATCGAGGCGCTGCGCCCGGCAGACTTCCGCGCCTTTCTGGCCGCCCGGCGCAAGGAGGGCTCCGGCGCCCGCTCGGTGGCTCGCAATCTTGCCGGCATTCGCTCCTTCCTGCGTCACCTTGAAAAGAAGGGCCTCGTGAATGCGGCGGGCGCCGGCGCCGTGCGCTCCCCGAAACAACCGAAATCGCTTCCGAAGCCGCTCTCCGACCGCCACGCCATCACCGTTGTCGGCAGCGATGCCCAGCTCCATGACGAGCCCTGGATCGCTGCACGTGATGCTGCCGTCATGACCCTGCTCTATGGTTGCGGCCTGCGCATTTCCGAAGCGCTCGACCTGACACCCACCGATCTCAGGCCCGAAGCCACCACACTGCGCATCACTGGCAAGGGCAACAAGACCCGCCTGGTGCCGCTGCTGCCCATCGTCTTCGAAGCCGTCGAGAAATACCGGCAGCTCTGCCCCTTTCATTTGGAGGACGGCGAACCGCTCTTTCGCGGCGCCCGCGGCGGCAAACTGCAGCCTGCCATCATCCAGCGCACCATGCAGAAGCTGCGCAGTGCCTTCGGCCTGCCGGAAACGGCAACCCCGCATGCGCTTCGCCATTCCTTCGCCACCCATCTGCTGGCCGGCGGCGGCGACCTGCGCACCATCCAGGAACTGCTCGGTCATGCGAGCCTCTCGACCACGCAGGTCTATACCGGCGTTGATGCATCAAGGCTCCTGGAAGTGTATGATAAGGCGCATCCGCGTGCGTAATCCTTCGTTAACGCTGTCTCTTAAAGGAATATGCGCAAGCCCGGCGTAGAGCATGAGGCTCGAAGCACAAGTGACCGGATTACCAGCATGACGATCTTCATCGGCCACCGGACTTTCCATATCGCGCAGCCGGGCAATATCCTGCTCTGGCTGATCGCAGCCTTCCACATGCTGCTGGCCGCCGCATTGCTCGCCGTTGTCTTTTCCGTCACGCCGGCCGACGCCGCGGAAGACAGCTGCACCGGAAAGAACCTTCTCACCGAACTGCAGCAGAACGACCCTGCCCGTTACGCTGAAGCCGTGAAGGAAGCGGATGCAACGCCAAACGGCAAAGGCATTTTCTGGAAGATCGAAAAACCGGGTCTCAAGGCCTCCTGGCTGCTTGGCACCATGCACGTCACCGACCCGCGCGTCCTGAACCTGCCGCCCCGCACCCAGACTGCTCATGACGGCGCCGATACGATCGTCATCGAGTCCGACGAAATTCTCGATGAGAAGAAGGCGACCGCAGCGTTGCTGATGAAGCCGGATCTGATGATGTTCACGGACGGCACCACAATCGACAAGCTTCTTTCGCCTGGCGACTACAGCCGCCTCGAAACCGGGCTGAAGCAGCGCGGTATCCCCCTCTCGGCCGTTTCCCGCATGCGCCCCTGGATGATCGCGAGCGCCGTTGCACTTCCTGCCTGCGAGATCGCCCGCAAGGCAAAGGGCGTACAGTTCCTCGACCAGAAGATCGCAGCGGATGCGGCCGCCGAAGGCAAACAGGTCAAGGGTCTTGAGACCCTGGCGGAACAGCTGCAGGCCATGGCCGAGTTGCCGGTCGAGTTTCATCTGAAGTCGCTGATCGAGACCCTCGAACTTGGCGGCAAGATGAACGACGTGGTCGAGACCATGACCGACATCTATCTCTCCGGCGATATCGGCATGACCATGCCGATGCTGAAGACCGTCACGCCTGAAGGCAGCGACGAGAACAGCGACTACGCCGCTTTCGAGCAGCGCGTCATCGTCGACCGCAACAAGGTGATGGCCGAACGCGCCGCGCCCATCCTCGCCAACGGCAACGTCTTCATGGCCGTCGGCGCCCTGCACCTTCCGGGCAAGGAAGGTGTCATCGAACTGCTGCGCCAGCAGGGTTTCACGGTCACGGCGGTCAACTGACCGCCTTAGCCTTTAACCGACCGTCATCCGCCGCAAGACATCGGTCTTCCAATAAAACTGGTGAACCAGAGCGCCGAAAACGTGCGCGGCAATGACGATCCAGAGGATGAGTTTCAGGACGCCGGCATGCAGCGAGCCCAATGCTTCCACGCCAAGATAATAGGCCGCGATGCCTGAAGCCGGCAGGGCGAGCAGCAGCAGATAAAGGCTTGCATGTGCGAGCCGTGCGGCGAGCCGAAAGATTGCCGGCTCGTCTGCGGATTCAGGCGGCACGCCCTGCACGAAGCGCAGACAGAGCCTGACGACCGTCACAAGCAGGATGGCAATGCCGACATAGGCGTGGATATTGGCCGAAGCGATTTGTTCCGGCGAGGGTGTCCCGCCACGGCGGACAAGCCGATACCAGGCATTCATGCCATCGGGCAAAAGAAGATTGTAGAGGACCAGGAGCACGGTCGCCCAGTGAAGGAAACGTTGGGAGAGGCTGTAGCTGACAACGACGCGATCATTCATTTTATTGTCTTTCGTCAAATAGTTAGCAGATCTTGCCTAACAAATAAGAATGCCGCCGGCCCGAAAGCAAGCGGCATCATGAATGATTGCTGATATTTAATCTTACATATGGATCGGCTTGAAGAATGCGGCGAGCGCTGCTTCCTTCACGGCCTCCGACATGGTCGGATGCGCGTGGCAGGTGCGGCCGAGGTCTTCAGCGGAACCACCGAACTCCATCAGCACGGCGATCTCGTGGATCATCTCGCCGGCGCCGAAGCCGACAATGTGGCCGCCGAGCACGCGATCGGTTTCCTTGTCGGACAGGATCTTGACGAAACCGTCCGTCGCCAGCATGGCGCGAGCACGACCGTTGGCCGAGAACGGGAACTTGCCAACCTTGTAGGCGACGCCTGCAGCCTTCAGCTCTTCTTCGGTCTTGCCGACGGAAGCGACTTCGGGCTGTGTGTAGACGACGCTCGGAATCACGTCGTAATTCACATGGCCGTGCTGGCCAGCGAGGATTTCGGCAAGCGCGACGCCTTCGTCTTCTGCCTTATGCGCCAGCATCGGACCCTTCACGACGTCGCCGATTGCATAGATGCCTTCGACATTGGTCTTGAAGTGGCCGTCGATTTCGACGCGGCCGCGATTGTCGAGCTTGACGCCTGCTTCTTCGAGACCGAGGCCGGCCGTGTACGGAATACGGCCGGTGGAGATGAGAACGACATCAGCTTCAAGCGTCTGGGCAGCGCCGCCGGCGACCGGCTCAAAGGTCACCTTGGCGCCCTTGCCACCCTTTTCAACCCCCGTCACCTTGGAGCTCAGGTTGATATCGATGCCCTGCTTGCCAAGCATACGCTGGAACTGCTTGGAAACATCGGCATCCATCGGACCGAGGATCTTGTCGAGAAATTCGATGACAGTGACCTTTGCGCCGAGACGCGACCAGACCGAGCCGAGCTCGAGGCCAATGACGCCACCGCCGACGACGATCATCGTTTCCGGTACCTTTTCCAGCGCGATGGCGCCGGTGGAGGATACGACGATCTTCTCATCGATATCGACGTTCACACCCGGGATGCCGGCGACGTCGGAACCCGTGGCGATGACGATGTTCTTGCCTTCGATTTCCTGAACCGTGCCGTCTTCGGCGGTCACTGAGACCTTGCCGGTGGAGACGATCTTGCCGGTGCCGTGGAAGGCGTCAATCTTGTTCTTCTTAAACAGGAAGGCAACGCCGTCGACGTTGGACTTTACCGTCGCATCCTTGTGCGCCAGCATCTTTTCGAGATTGAGCTTCGGAGCGGCGACTTCGATGCCCAACTCTTCCATATGATGCGTCGCATGGAACATCTCGGAAGCATGCAGCAGCGCCTTGGAAGGGATGCAGCCGACATTCAGGCAGGTACCGCCATAGGTGGCGCGCTTCTCGACGACCGCGACCTTGAGGCCAAGCTGCGCAGCCTTGATTGCCGCGACATAGCCGCCAGGGCCGGTTCCGATAACAATCACATCATAGGACATTGCTTTTTCCCTTTACGTTATTGACTAGCGCCCGCCGCTCACATTGAGGATCGCGCCTGTTATGTAGGATGCCGAGGGCGAAAGCAGATAGACGATCGCATCGGCCACCTCTTCCGCTTGTCCGGCTCGCTTCATCGGGATCGATGAAGCCATTTCTTTCGGCCTGTCCGGCTGCCCGCCGGAGGCATGAATATCCGTTTCGATGATGCCGGGACGTATGGCATTGACCCTGACGCCCTCAGCCGCGACTTCCTTGGAAAGCCCGATCGTGAACGTATCGATGGCGGCCTTGGACGCGGCATAATCAACATACTGCGCCGGCCCGCCGATCACTGCGGCCATGGACGAGATATTGACGATCGCGCCACCTCGGCCGCCATGCCTGGTGGACATGCGACGCACCGCCTGACCGGCACAGAGCATCGAACCCGTTACATTGATCCGCATCATGCGTTCGAGACGCTCGGCAGACATTTCATCGACGCGCGCGATGTAGTCGACGATACCGGCATTGTTCACCAGCCCGTCCAGCCGCCCGAAATACTTGTCGACCGCCTCGAACATCGAGACAATATCGGCGGCACTGCCGACATCGCCCTTGACGGCGATCGCCTGACCACCGGCCTTCTCGATCTCAGAAACGACAGCATTCGCCGCCGTCTCGTTCGAGGCATAGTTCACCGCAACACGCCAGCCATGGCGAGCAGCAACCAGACAGGCAGCCGCGCCAATGCCACGGCTGCCGCCGGTAACCAGTAGAACGGGACTGTCGGTCATTGCGCGCACCCCTTGAAATCGAGAACATCCCATGGCGCGATCTTTGCCTTGCCGTCACCCCAGGCCGAAGACTGGCGGATGGCGGGACCGAGACCGGGAAAGACGATCCTGTCTGCTGCCGGGCTATCACCAGACTGCAGATTGTCGAGCCCGCCTTCCTTCGCGCGATATACAAAACCCTGCCAGACCATGCAGGCATCGAGATCGGCGCCGGTAACATCACCGTCAGGGCAGTTGAACATCACCATGCCCATAGTCCGCTGCGGATCGTCGGAGGACATGATATAGCCGTCCATCACGACAGGGGTCTTCAGCGCACTGAGCTTGAACTGATGGGTCGAGGTCATGGCCTCGGAGGTAATCGGCGAAAAGCGCAGCTCATAGGCACCGTCGCGATCTCCATAGATCGCCTTGGCCTGCTTGCATTCGGCAGCGAGGGCGGAAATCGGAGCACAGGACAGTGCGGCGATGACGATCGCTGCCAGACCCTTCCGCTTCGTCGTCATATGCCCCGCTCCATTCATTACAAGCTCGGCTTTCTGCGCCCGTCGGCGTTTTCGATGACTTGGAAATCCGTCAGCAGCACCAGCGGATGCTCGTCCTTGTCCAGACCCCAGAACACCGGATAGAAGCCGTCGCCCCATCCGCTCCAGAAGATCGCCACATTGCCCTTCTTGCCGGCCACCGGCCGGTGCAACGCATAGACACCCTTGTTGGCATCGAGTTCGGAAGCGACCACGTCGTCGTAATAATTCACATCGGAACCCGGCTTTTGCGCCTGAACCAACTGTTCACGTTGCCCGATCAAATCAAGTGTATCTGCGTCCATATAGCTGCCGAGGCCGGCATCGACGGGATAACCGAAGATCTCGTCGTCCTTCAGGGTGCCGACATCCTGGCCCGGAATGGTCGCAAGCTCCCAGTGATCGGGCTTGCCCTCGGCAAAGCGCATGCTTGCCGCCGCAACCCGTCCGAAAGCCTCATAGAGCCGCACCGGATATTCGCCGACAGGAACCGTTTTTGCCAATGCCGGCCGATCCGGCTGCGCCAGCGGATCGGCGGCTACGATGCGGCCCGAGGTGAGCTCGACATTGCCCATATCAACGGTCTTGATGGAGCGTGCGGAAAGCTCCGCATCGCCTGATGACACGAGGTCGAAATTACTGCTCGCCTTGTTCGCATCGAAGGCGAGAGCCAAGACCGGCATGAGGGCAACCGTGGCGCAGAACACTGCGCCCGCCACTCGCATGATCCGGTCTCGCATGGCAGATCGCTCCGCTCAGAGGTCCAGAACCAGACGTTCCGGATCTTCCAGGCTTTCCTTGACGCGCACGAGGAAGGTCACGGCTTCCTTGCCGTCGACGATACGGTGGTCGTAGGAGAGTGCCAGATACATCATCGGGCGGATGACAACCTGACCGCCGATGGCGACAGGACGCTCCTGGATCTTGTGCATGCCGAGAATGCCCGACTGCGGTGCGTTGAGGATCGGCGAGGACATCAACGAGCCGTAGACACCACCATTGGTGATGGTGAAGGTGCCGCCCTGCATCTCTGCCATGGAGAGCGAGCCGTCACGGGCTGCCTTGGCGAGGCGGCCGAGTTCCTTCTCGATTTCCGCGATCGACATCTGGTCAGCATCACGGATGACCGGAACGACAAGCCCCTTGTCGGTGCCGACAGCCATGCCGACGTGGCAATAGTTTTTATAGATGATGTCGGTGCCGTCGATTTCAGCGTTGACGGCCGGCAGTTCCTTGAGCGCGTGCGTGACCGCCTTGGTGAAGAAGCCCATGAAGCCGAGCTTCACGCCATGCTTCTTCTCGAAGACATCCTTGTACTTGTTGCGCAGGTCCATGACGGCCTTCATGTCCACCTCGTTATAGGTGGTCAGCATGGCAGCCGTGTTCTGCGCATCCTTGAGACGCTTGGCGATCGTCTGGCGCAGGCGCGTCATCTTCACGCGCTCTTCGCGGCCGGCATCCTCGACCGTCGACGGACCACGCGGAGCTGCAGGGGCTGCCGATGCTGAGGCCGGAGCCGCTGCAGCCTTGGCGACGGCTGCGATGACATCGCCCTTCAGGACCTGGCCGCGTTTGCCAGAACCATCGACCTGATCGGCCGAGAGGTTGCTTTCTGCGAGCATCTTTGCCGCAGCCGGAGCCGGCGGCATGGAGGATACGGAGGCGGCCGAAGCGGGAGCGGCAGCGGCAGCAACCGGAGCAACTGGTGTCGGAGCGGGTGCAGCAGGCGCTGCGGCCGGGGCAGCGGCAGCCGGGGCAGCGGCGGCGCCTGCGCCTGCCGCGATCTGGCCGAGAAGCGCGCCGAGGCCAACCGTCTCGCCGGCCTGCGCAACGATTTCCGAAAGCGTGCCGGAAGCCGGAGCCGGAACTTCGATGGTCACCTTGTCGGTTTCAAGCTCGAGAATGGGCTCGTCGGCCTTCACGGCATCGCCGACCTTCTTGAACCAGGTGCCGACGGTTGCCTCGCTGACGGATTCACCGAGTGTTGGAACGCGGATTTCTGTGGCCATTGTTCAAATCCTGATTGTGCTTGTTATCGTGTTAGATAGCGGTCCCGGCCTGCGGCCGGAGAATGATTGAGGGCATTGGCGAGACATCGAAACGGAAACCGAAGCCGGACGTGATGATCGGGTCGGCATCAGCAAGCGCCTTGGCTGCCACCTGATCTTCAACCTCGACGATCGCAACGCCGAAAGCCCCTCCAGCCTCGAAAACGGGACCGACGGCAATCGCCGATCCCTCCAGGGCCTTCTGGTGCCAATATTCGGCATGGCGCTTCATCGCCGCCATTTCCTCCCCGGTCCCGTCATGCGGGAACGTGGAGCGCGGCGGCACAAGTCTCATGAAGAAATATGCCATCGCGCTTCCCTCTTCTTGCTAGCCGCCCAGCGCATCCTCGAGGAACGCGGCGAGCTGCGACAGATGCTTCGACATCAGGCCCGTTGCCGGCGAAGCGGCGGCCGGGCGACCCGTGTAGCGAACGCGCTGGTACTTCGCATCGATATGGGCAAGCACCCATTCGAGATACGGGTCGATGAACGACCAGGCACCCATGTTCTTCGGCTCTTCCTGGCACCAAACCATCTCGGCGTTCCGGAAGCGGGACAGCTCGTTGATGAGCGCCTTGGCCGGGAACGGATAGAGCTGCTCGATACGCAGCAGGTAGATGTCGTCGATGCCGCGCTTTTCGCGCTCTTCCAGCAGGTCGTAATAGACCTTGCCGGTGCAGATGACGACGCGACGGATCTTGGCGTCCTTCTGCAGCTTGATCGGGCCGTCCTTGATGACTTCGGCATCGTCCCAAAGGAGACGGTGGAAGGAAGATTCACCGGCCAGTTCGGCAAGCGTCGATACGGCGCGCTTGTGGCGCAGCAGCGACTTCGGCGTCATCAGGATCAGCGGCTTGCGGAAGTCGCGCTTCAGCTGGCGGCGCAAGATGTGGAAGTAGTTCGCCGGCGTCGTGACGTTGGCGACCTGCATATTGTCTTCCGCGCAAAGCTGGAGGAAGCGCTCCAGACGGGCGGACGAGTGTTCCGGACCTTGGCCTTCATAACCGTGCGGCAGCAGGCAGACGAGACCCGACATGCGCAGCCACTTGCGTTCGCCCGACGAGATGAACTGATCGAAGACGACCTGCGCGCCGTTTGCGAAGTCGCCGAACTGGGCTTCCCAGAGCGTCAGAGCATTCGGACGAGCCAGCGAGTAGCCATATTCGAAGCCGAGAACGGCTTCTTCCGAAAGCATCGAGTTGATGACTTCGTAACGGGCCTGCGTCTGCGACAGGTTCGCGAGCGGGATGTAGCGCTCTTCAGTTTCCTGATCGTAGAGAACCGAGTGGCGCTGCGAGAAGGTACCACGTTCGCAATCCTGACCGGACAAACGAATCTTGTGACCTTCGACGACAAGCGCACCGAAAGCAAGCGCCTCCGCCATGGCCCAGTCGAGGCCTTCGCCACTCTGGATCATGTTGGCGCGGTTTTCCATGAAGCGCTGGATCGTGCGGTGCGCATTGAAGCCTTCAGGAATTTCCGACAGCTTGCGGCCGATATCCTTGAGCGTCTTCATAGGCACGGCGGTCTTGCCGCGGCGCTGTTCGTCGGCATTGTCAGCCGTGCGCAGACCGGACCATTCGCCGTCCAGCCAGTCGGCCTTGTTCGGCTTGTAGTGCTGACCGGCTTCGAACTCCTGCTCGAGATGAGCGCGCCAGTCGGCCTTCATCTTTTCGACTTCGCCGTCGGTGAGCAGGCCTTCGCGAACGAGACGGTCCGCATAGAGCTGCAGGACCGTCTTGTGACCACGGATGACCTTGTACATCTTCGGCTGTGTGAAGGACGGCTCATCGCCTTCATTGTGGCCGTAGCGACGATAGCAGAACATGTCGAGCACGACAGGCTTGTGGAACTTCATGCGGAATTCGGTCGCAACCTTGGCCGCATAGACCACAGCTTCCGGATCATCACCGTTAACGTGCAGGATCGGCGCTTCGATCATCTTGGCGACGTCGGACGGATAAGGCGACGAGCGCGAGAAGGCCGGGTTGGTGGTGAAGCCGATCTGGTTGTTGATGATGACGTGCATCGTGCCGGCGACGCGATGGCCGCGCAGACCCGACAAGCCAAGGATTTCGGCAATGACGCCCTGGCCGGCGAAAGCTGCGTCGCCGTGGATCAGAAGCGGTAGAACCTTGGAACGTTCGGACAGCGGGATGATGTCACCGTCCCAGACGGTAGCGCTCATGTCCTGCTTGGCGCGAGCCTTGCCCATGACCACGGGATCGACGATTTCGAGGTGCGACGGGTTCGCCGTCAGCGAGACATGCACCTTGTTGCCGTCGAATTCGCGGTCGGAGGAAGCACCCAGATGGTACTTCACGTCGCCGGAGCCTTCGACTTCATCAGGCGCGTAAGAACCGCCCTTGAACTCGTGGAAGATGGCGCGGTGCGGCTTGCCCATGACCTGGGAAAGTACGTTCAGGCGACCGCGATGGGCCATGCCGAAAACGGCTTCCTTGAGGCCGAGATGACCGCCGCGCTTCAGGATCTGCTCGAGCGCCGGGATCAGCGATTCACCGCCGTCGAGGCCGAAGCGCTTGGTGCCCTTGAACTTGACGTCGAGGAACTGTTCGTAACCTTCGGCTTCGACCAGCTTGGCGAGGATCGCCTTTTTGCCTTCAGCGGAGAAGGCAACACCCTTGTCCGGACCTTCAATGCGTTCCTGGATCCATGCCTTTTCTTCCGGATTGGAGATGTGCATGAATTCGACGCCGAGGGTCGAGCAATAGGTACGCTCGAGGATTTCGATCATCTCGCGGAGGGTCGCATATTCGAGACCGAGCACATTATCGATGAAGATCTTGCGATCGTAGTCGGCAGCCGTGAAGCCGTAATTTTCGGGCGAAAGCTCGTGATAGTCATCCACCGGAGCGGCGATGCCGAGCGGATCGAGCTTGGCGTGCAGGTGGCCGCGCATGCGATAGGCACGGATCATCATGATGGCGCGAACGGAATCACGCGTCGCTTGCAGCACGTCGGCGGCGCCCGCCGGCTGACCGGCGGCTTCGGCCTTCGCCTTCACCTTGGTCTCGATGACCTTTTCGACGATGCCCCAGTCGCCATCGAGCGCTGAGACGAGATCGCCGCTTGCCTGCAGCGGCCAGTTCTTTTTGCGCCAGGATGCGCCCTTGGCCGCCTTCTTCACATCGGCAGGATCGTCTTCCAGCGCCTTGAAGAAGGACCGCCACTGATCGTCGACCGAGTTGGGATCATCTTCATAACGGGCGTAGAGCTGCTCGATATAGGCAGCATTGGCGCCATCCAGAAACGAGGTGATCTGAAATTGCTCGTTGGCTTCTTGCCGTGCCATGGTGATATGCGGACGCTTCCGTCCGCCTCCTGACTTAGATGAATTTGCCGGCTTCATCGCCGGCTGCCGCATTCCGATTGCCGCCTGTCCGCGGCGCATCCATATTTCACAAATGGAGAGCCGGACGGAAGTTGGGATGCCTTCTTCCGTCCGGGTATATAAGTTGGTTTAGCCCTTGAGGACTTCAACCAGCGTCTTGCCGAGGCGAGCCGGAGACGGCGACACCTTGATGCCTGCCGATTCCATCGCCGCGATCTTCGATTCCGCATCACCCTTGCCGCCGGAAACCACAGCACCGGCATGGCCCATGGTGCGGCCCTTCGGCGCGGTACGGCCGGCGATGAAGCCGGCCATCGGCTTCCTGCGGCCCTTCTTGGCCTCGTCCTTGAGGAACTGGGCCGCGTCCTCTTCAGCCGAGCCGCCGATTTCGCCGATCATGATGATCGAGGTCGTGGCATCGTCAGCGAGGAACATTTCCAGCACGTCGATGAACTCGGTACCCTTGACCGGGTCGCCGCCGATGCCGACAGCCGTCGTCTGGCCGAGGCCTTCGTTGGAGGTCTGGAAGACTGCTTCGTAGGTCAGCGTCCCCGAACGGGAAACGATACCGACCGAACCCTTGCGGAAGATCGAACCCGGCATGATGCCGATCTTGCATTCTTCCGGCGTCAGGATGCCTGGGCAGTTCGGGCCGAGCAGGCGCGACTTGGAGCGGTCGAGGCGAGCCTTGACGCGAACCATGTCCATGACCGGGATGCCTTCGGTGATGCAGGTGATGAACGGGATCTCGGCGTCGATCGCCTCGATGATCGCATCGGCTGCACCTGCCGGCGGAACGTAGATGACGGTCGCGTCAGCGCCGGTCTTTTCCTTGCCTTCGGCAACGGTTGCGAAGATCGGCAGGCTTTCGCCCTTGGAGCCGGTCCAGGTTTCGCCGCCCTTCTTCGGGTGAATACCACCGACCATCTGCGTGCCGTAATAAGCAAGCGCCTGTTCGGTGTGGAATGTACCGGTCTTGCCGGTCAGACCCTGAACAAGGATCTTGGTGTCTTTGTTGACGAGAATAGACATTCTTTCAGATCCTTCAAATTAGCCGTTGATCGCCGCGACGATCTTCTTGGCCGCATCGTCCAGGTCGTCAGCCGCCGTGATGGCCAGACCCGACTCGTTCAGGATCTTCTTGCCGAGATCGACATTGGTGCCTTCGAGGCGAACCACGAGCGGAACCTTGAGACCGACTTCCTTGACCGCGGCAATGACGCCTTCGGCAATGACATCGCACTTCATGATGCCGCCGAAGATGTTGACGAGAATGCCTTCGACCTTGGGGTCTGCGGTGATGATCTTGAAGGCCGCAGCAACCTTCTCCTTGCCGGCGCCGCCGCCGACGTCGCAGAAGTTCGCCGGCTCCTTGCCGTAGAGCTTGATGATGTCCATCGTCGCCATGGCAAGGCCTGCGCCGTTGACCATGCAGCCGATGTTGCCGTCGAGCGCCACATAGGCGAGGTCCCACTTGGAGGCCTCGATTTCCTTGGCATCCTCTTCCGTCTCGTCGCGCAGCGCCCTGACGTCGTCATGACGGAACAGCGCATTGCCATCGAAAGACATCTTGGCGTCGAGGACGCGCAGATGGCCATCCTTCATGACGATCAGCGGATTGACCTCGAGCAGGGCCATGTCCTTCTCGCCGAATGCCTTATAGAGCACCGGGAAGAGCGTCTTTGCATCTTCTGCGGCCGCACCGTCGAGCTGAAGCGCCTTGGTGATGGCAGCAACGTCGGCCGCCGTAACGCCGGCTTCCGGATCGATGGCGATCGTGTGGATCTTCTCAGGCGTGTCGTGGGCGACGGCTTCGATGTCCATGCCGCCCTCGGTCGAAACGACGAAAGCCACCTTGCCGACCGAGCGGTCGACCAGGAGCGAGCAATAGAGTTCCCGGGCAATATCGGCACCGTCTTCGATGTAGAGACGGTTGACCTGCTTGCCGGCTTCACCGGTCTGCGCCGTCACCAGCGTATTGCCGAGCATCTCCTTGGCATGCGCAACGACTTCATCGATCGACTTGGCGAGACGAACGCCGCCCTTGGCATCCGGGCCGAGCTCCTTGAACTTGCCCTTACCGCGGCCGCCCGCATGGATCTGGCTCTTGACCACGTAGAGCGGGCCGGGAAGCGACTTGGCGGCGGCAACGGCTTCCTCGACCTTGAGGATAGCCACGCCTTCCGCGACCGGCGCGCCATAGCCCTTCAGCAGAGCCTTGGCCTGATATTCGTGAATATTCATGGGTTTGTCCCTATTTCGATTGCTTCAGCGCACCAATTACTTGAGCGCGGGCGCGATGTTGATGCAGGCTTCGCAGAGACCGGCAACGGCGCCGACGGACTTGTCGAAGGCTTCCTTCTCGGTCTTGTTGAGATCGATCTCGATGATGCGCTCGACGCCGCCGGCACCGATGACGGTGGGAACGCCGACATACATGTCCTTGACGCCGTACTGGCCGGTCAGGTGGGCAGCGCAGGGCAGAACGCGCTTCTTGTCCTTGAGGTAGGCTTCAGCCATTTCGATCGCTGAAGCCGCCGGAGCGTAGTAAGCCGAACCGGTCTTCAGCAGGCCGACGATTTCGGCACCGCCGTCACGGGTGCGCTGGATGATCTCTTCGAGGCGCTCCTTGGTGACCCAGCCCATGGTGACGAGGTCGGTCAGCGGAATGCCGCCAACCGTCGAGTAACGAGCGAGCGGCCCCATCGTGTCGCCGTGGCCACCGAGAACGAAAGCCGTGACGTCCTGAACGGAAACGTTGAATTCCTTGGCGAGGAAAAGACGGAAGCGCGAGGAGTCGAGAACGCCGGCCATGCCGACGACCTTGTTGGCCGGAAGGCCGGAGAACTTCTGCAGCGCCCAGACCATGGCGTCGAGCGGGTTGGTGATGCAGATGACGAAAGCGTTCGGGGCATATTTCTTGATGCCGGCGCCGACCTGCTCCATGACCTTGAGGTTGATGCCGAGAAGGTCATCACGGCTCATGCCCGGCTTGCGCGGAACGCCGGCGGTGACGATGCAGACGTCAGCACCTTCGATCGCGGAGTAGTCGCTGGCGCCTGTCAGGTTGGCGTCGAAGCCTTCGACCGGGGAGGACTGTGCGATGTCGAGGCCCTTGCCCTGGGGGATGCCGTCAGCAATGTCGAAGAGGACGATGTCGCCCAGCTCCTTCAGGCCGGCCAGATGCGCCAGCGTGCCACCAATCATGCCAGAACCGATGAGTGCGATCTTGTTACGCGCCATTTCGCTTTTCCTTTGCGATCAAAATCCGTCGGGCGACGCGCGGGCATCGCCCAATGCCGCAATCGCATAGACCTAAAGCCAAAAAATGGCAATGCATTATTTTTGGTGCAGCAATTTCAATCGTTTAGATATTAAAATTCTTACGTAAACGTAAGATAAGTTGTCACCAAAGTGTTACTCGGCAGCCCGCCGTTCGTGATGCGCCGCGAGATATTCAGCACTTCTCATCTCAAAAAGACGGGATGCCGTGCGATCGAATTCAAAGCCTTCGGTGCCGCGTCTTTCGACGAGCAGATCTTCGGGCATGGCAGCGGCGGAAACGTAAAGACGGATGCCGTGATCGTAGAGCGTGTCGATCAGAATGATGAAGCGCTTGATCTGGTTTCGCTTTTCCGGACCGAGTAGCGGAACGTGATCCAGAAAGATCGTATCGAAGCGTTCGGAGATGGCCAGAAAATCGGCTGCACCCAACGGCTTATCGCAGAGATCGGCGAAGGAGAAACGCGCCATCCGGTCGGCAGCGAGTGGTACATGGATTGCCCGGCCCTTCATGGGGATCTCCACCGGCTGCGCCTTGCGGCCATGCAGCGCCTGCGTCCATGAGGCATCCATCGCCATGTCGGTGAGCTCGTCGATCGGAACGAGATAGATCGGCTGACTGTTCAGCTTCTCCATCCGATAGTCAGTCGGAGAATCGAGCGTGACGATCTCGACATGCTTTTTGAGCAGCGTGACGAAGGGCAGGAAGAGCCCGCGATTGAGGCCATCCTTGTAGAGATTGTCGGGCTCGACATTCGAGGTTGCCACCAGCACACAACCGCGAGCGAAAAGCTCGGAAAACAGCCGCGACAGGATCATCGCATCGGCGATGTCGGTGACCGTGAATTCGTCGAAGCAGAGCAGTTCCGCCTCCTCGAAAAGCGCGGAGGCAACCGGCGGTATCGGATCGGCCTGTTTCGTCTCGCCGTTCTTCAGCTTCTGCCGGTGGGCGGCGATGCGATTGTGCACATCGGCCATGAATTCGTGGAAATGCGCGCGTCGCTTTTTCCGGCAGGGCGCCATCGCGAAGAACATGTCCATTAGCATCGTCTTGCCGCGTCCGACGCTGCCATGGATATAGAGACCCCTGATACCGGCCTCGGACTTCTTCTTGGATGCGAACAACCAGCCGAGCGCGCTGCTTTTGGCCGCCGGCCGTTTCTGCTTGAGGGAAGCGAGCACCCGATCGAGGCACTTGGCCACGTCCATCTGCGCGGAATCGACCTGCAACGTCCCCGAAGCGGTCAGCGATTTGAGCTGCTCGGTGACGCTGAGCGAATAGTCTGGCATTGGCTGCATGAGGGCTTGTCCGCCTATGCGTAACCGGCGGAACCCCGCCGGATTATCTTACCGGCTGAGGGTGATCGGCTGCCCGGTCGAGGTCTGGCCATTGAAGCTGTTGTCGGCAACCTTGTAGACGGAACCGATCTGGTTGCCGCTGCGGTCCTTGAGCAGAACCTGCTTGCCGGAAACTTCCCAGGAGCCCATGGCCGTCAGCTCGCCAACGCAACCGCGTGTACCGCCGCGCGAACCGCTGCCGAGATTGGTAAGCGTCAGGAACATGTCACAGCTGCCGTTGACACGCCAGCTGCCGACCATCGATTCCTTGGTGACATCCATGGCGGCAGTGGGTGCAGCGCCGCCAGGCTGGACACCCACCGTCGGCGCCGTCGAGGTCGGGGCGGCAGGAAACTGCCCGGTCGGCGGCGGAAGCTGGCCGCCCTGCACCGAGGGTACCGGCTGTGCGGTCAGCGGCGGAGGCGCACTGTTACTGCTGTAATCATATGAGGTGCGCTGGCATCCTGCCAAGGCCAGAGCGGCCGTTAAACCCGTCACCACATATCGCAACTGCATCATCAAGCTCCCGAATGTCCGCCTCAACCGCAGAGATATTTCGATTAGAGGTTCGAATTACCGTATTTCACTTTGGTTAATCAAGTCAGCACAAACCTAAAACGCCTTCGTGACACCTATGGCGAGACCGGCGCAATTCAACCAATCGCTCGCTGGACTTCTTGCTGATAAAATATGTCAGCACGGTGATGTGCCCGACTCTCTGCTTCCTGATCAGGTTCGATACGCTCGGCAAGATCTACATAGCGCTCAATTGATGCCGCAAGAAAGGACCGAATACGCTCCGGCGGCATGCCCTCGCCCATCTCGCGAGTTTGGCTTTTGACCATCACCAGATCATGGATTGCCTTGCGCAGTTCGTGATCGATGCTGACCGCAGCCAGACCTTTCATCATGTTCATTGGCGGCAACTTCCGAAAATCAGTCGTGCGCATCCGTTCGAGCGCGATTGCCGGGCGGATCGCATATAGCAGCTTCTTGAGCTTGATCGGCCCATCTCCATGGGCCTGCCAGTGGCGGCGCAGGAGACCGATATAATGAAGCGCAACCTTTTGCGGCACCATGATCTCGTCCAGCACCTCGGAGAGACGATCGCGAAATCCAGGCTCTTCTTCGTAGGCGATGGGCGATTTTGTCCATTCGACGAGAACAGCGTTACCCTTGAGGGCAAGGAGCAGGGCTTTGCGTAGGTCCCAACCGCCCGTGTCTATATCACCGACGATCGGAAACTCGATCACATCGCGATGCAAGGCCAGCCCGATGTGGTCCGAGACCGGGCGGACATAGACGAAACGGCAATCATAATCGCTGTCGGGCGACGGAAAGCCCCAGGCGCGGCTGCCGCTTTCGATTGCAAAACCGATACGGATGCCCTGCTGTTTGACCGAGGCGAGCCGCGAACGAATTTCAGCGACCGCCTCGGGATCGAAATCATCGATTCCAATGGAAATATCGACGCTCACACGCGACGCTCGACCATCATCTTCTTGATTTCGGCGATCGCCTTGGCCGGGTTCAGACCCTTCGGGCAGGTCTGCGCGCAGTTCATGATCGTGTGGCAACGATAGAGGCGGAACGGATCCTCGAGATTGTCGAGTCGTTCGCCGGTCGCTTCGTCTCTGGAGTCGATCAGCCAGCGATAGGCCTGCAGCAGAACGGCCGGGCCGAGATAGCGGTCGCCGTTCCACCAGTAGCTCGGACAGGAGGTCGAGCAGCAGGCGCAGAGAATGCACTCATAGAGACCGTCGAGCTTCTGACGATCCTCATGGCTCTGCTTCCATTCCTTGGCCGGCGTCGGCGAAACCGTCTTCAGCCAGGGCTCGATCGAGCGGTGCTGGGCGTAGAAGTTGCTGAGATCGGGAACCAGATCCTTGACCACGGGCATATGCGGCAGCGGGTAGATCTTCACCGTGCCCTTGATGTCGTCCATGCCCTTTGTGCAGGCGAGCGTATTCGTGCCGTCGATGTTCATCGCGCAGGAACCGCAGATGCCTTCACGACAGGAACGGCGCAGCGTCAGCGTCGGATCGATCTTGTTCTTGATGTAGAGAAGCGCATCGAGAACCATCGGCCCGCAATCGTCGACATCCACGTAGAAGGTGTCGATCGACGGGTTCTGGCCGTCATCCGGGCTCCAGCGATAGACGCGGAACTCACGGGGGTTCTTGGCACCCGCCGGCTTCGGCCACACCTTGCCTTCGCGCATCTGGGAATTCTTGGGGAGAGCGAGTTCAACCATGTCAGGTTCCTCTGATCAGTATACGCGGGCCTTCGGCTCGATCTTGTGCGGATCGATGCCGTCTGCGATGAGGTCGGTGTGGACAGGCCGGTAGTCCAGCTTCACGTCACCCGCCTCGTTCACCCAGGCCAGCGTGTGCTTGCGCCAGTTGACGTCGTCACGGCCTGCGAAGGCCCCTGACGTGTAGTCTTCGCGGGCATGCGAACCGCGGCTTTCCTTGCGGGCTTCGGCGCCGTAGATCGTGGTGATGGCGTTTGCCATCAGGTTCTGCAGTTCCAGCGTCTCGACAAGGTCGGAGTTCCAGATCATCGAGCGGTCGGTGACCTTGATGTCCTTGAGCTCGCCCCAGATTTCTGAGAGACGGCGGCAACCGGATTCCAGCGATTCCTGAGTGCGGAACACGGCTGCGTCTTCCTGCATGGCGCGCTGCATCTTCTCGCGCAGCACCGCCGTCGGCGTGCCGCCGTCGGCGTAACGCAGACCATCGAAACGGTCCATGATCTTGTCGCAGGCAGCCTTGTTCAGCGCCGGCACCGGCTCGTTGCGGTCGATGATCTCACCGGCACGGATGGCAGCGGCGCGACCGAAGACCACGAGGTCGATCAGCGAGTTGGAGCCAAGGCGGTTTGCACCGTGAACCGAGGCGCAGCCGGCCTCACCGACGGCCATCAGACCGGGGATGATGCGTTCCGGATTGGAGCTGTCGGCATTGAGCACCTCGCCCCAATAGTTCGTCGGAATGCCGCCCATATTGTAATGGACGGTCGGCAGGACCGGGATCGGTTCGCGAGTCACATCGACACCGGCAAAGATTTTGGCGCTCTCGGAAATGCCCGGCAGACGCTCGTGCAGAACGGCCGGATCGAGATGGTCGAGATGCAGGAAGATGTGATCCTTGTTCTTGCCCACGCCGCGGCCTTCGCGAATTTCCAGCGTCATGCAGCGCGAAACGACGTCGCGCGAGGCGAGGTCCTTGGCCGATGGGGCGTAGCGCTCCATGAAACGCTCGCCTTCGGAATTGACGAGATAGCCGCCTTCTCCGCGCGCACCTTCGGTAATCAGACAGCCGGAACCGTAGATGCCGGTCGGGTGGAACTGCACGAATTCCATGTCCTGCAGCGGCAGGCCCGCACGCGCGATCATACCGCCGCCGTCACCGGTGCAGGTATGGGCAGAGGTTGCCGAGAAATAGGCGCGGCCGTAACCGCCGGTCGCAAGCACCACCATCTTGGCGGCGAAGCGATGGATCGTACCGTCGTCGAGACACCAGGCGACGACGCCGGTGCAGCGGCTGCCATCATCGGACATGATGAGGTCGAGTGCGAAATACTCGACAAAGAATTCGGCATTGTTGCGCAGCGACTGGCCGTAGAGCGTGTGCAGGATGGCGTGGCCGGTACGGTCGGCAACGGCGCAGGTGCGCTGCACCGGGGGACCTTCGCCGAAGTTCTGCATGTGGCCGCCAAACGGGCGCTGATAAATCTTGCCTTCCTCGTTGCGCGAGAACGGCACGCCGTAATGTTCCAGCTCATAGACCGCTTTCGGCGCTTCCATGGTCAGATACTGCATGGCGTCGACGTCGCCGAGCCAGTCGGAACCCTTGACGGTGTCGTAAAGGTGCCACTGCCAGCTATCCGGCGTCATGTTCTGCAGCGAGGCGGCGATGCCGCCCTGGGCCGCAACCGTATGCGAGCGGGTCGGAAATACCTTGGTGATGCAGGCCGTGCGGAAGCCCTGTTCGGCCATGCCGAGCGTGGCGCGCAGGCCGGCGCCGCCGGCGCCGACGACGATTACGTCATAGGAATGGTCGACATAGGTGTAGGCCTTCCCATTCTGAGCGGGTGAAGACGTTGCCATGATACGGTTATCCTACGAATGCGATTTTCAGAATGGCGAAGAGACTGAGGCCGGCAATCAGAACCGCGAAGAAGGTGTTCAGCATCAGGAGCAGCAGCTTGCCGATCTCGCCGTGAACATAGTCTTCGATGATGACCTGCATGCCGAGCTTCATGTGGATCGCGCCGGAAACGACCATCAGGCCCATAACGACTGCAACGAACGGGTTCGAGAGGGCGCGAACCACGTCGGCATAAGGCGCACCGGCATAGACGATCATGAAGATGACGAAAAAGATGATGAGGGGCACGTTGGCGACGGCCGTCAGGCGCTGACGCCAGAAGTGATCGGTGCCGTCCTTGGCGGAACCGAGGCCGCGAACCTTGCCCAGAGGAGTGCGCATATCCATGAGTGCGACCTTCAGAAGCGAATGATGAAGCCGATCACCCAGACCAGCACGGTCAGACAGAGCGATCCGATGATATTGGCGATGGCGAGCCTGGTCGAGAATTCCTTCTCGAAGCCGTAGCCGAGGTCCCACATGAAGTGGCGGAAGCCGCCGAGCATGTGGTGAAGGAGTGCCCAGGTGTAACCGAGCAGGACGAGTTTGCCGATGATGCTGCCAAGCACCCAGTTGGCCCAGTCATAATAGGCCAGGCCGGTGGCGGCCGCGATCAGCCACCAGGCAATCAGCAGCGTGCCGAAATAGAGAGCGCCACCGGTAATGCGGTGAACGATCGACATGACCATGGTGGGGATCGGCTTGTAAATTTGCAGATGCGGCGACAGGGGCCGGTTTGTTACATTCGCCATCAGAACCTCGCGGCGTCTTCTCTTTGCCCTTGATGTCAGGGGCTTTTCTGAGTCAACCACACGAATGACAAAATTCTGTGTGCGTTGCATCAATCTCGACGTTTAATCACCGAAACCCCTGACGACAAGCATAATTGCTGCCTGCTTTTAATTTAATCGATTCGCGTTACCGGGAAGTTTTCAACACTGCAAAACTCGTCTCTTTCGCTCAATTTTTGAGCTGACCGCATGCCGGCGTGGACAAGATCAGCCTTTTGGCGCAATCTGGCGTTAACGATTTGTTAGCGTTTCGGAGTTTGGTCCATGTTTCGCAGTCTGTCCAAGGCCACCCTGGTCCTTGTCGCGGTGCTTGCAGCGCTTCCCGCCACGGCCGGAGAACGCAACTTCGATCATCGCTTTCCGCGCCATAACGGTTTTAATGACGGCGTCTTCCTCGGCAGGCGCACCCACTGGGACAGTGGCCTGCACTTCAGACGCGACAACGTCATCCGCTATCGCCCCCTTACCCCGTTTTTGAAGCCGTTCAGCTACCCGGGGACAAGCCGCTACGGCCGCAGTAACATCGTTGTCATTGCAGCCCAGCCCCAGAGCTATGATCCGAATTACGGGAGCAGCGGCCTCTACGCCGGATCATCCTATGCCTATCAGACCGATGGCGGAACCTATGTCGGCGGCGACGGGTACTATCGTCTGGCTGCGCCGGAACGTAACCTTGCCCCGAAGGCCAAGGTCATCGATGTCGGCATCGCCGATGATCCCTGCTCTTATGAGGCCAATGTCTGCGTCATCCGACCCTAGAGCAGGTCGCGCAAAAGTGTGCAGCGGTTTTGCGACAACGACATGCTAAAACAAGAGCTTAAAGCGTATCAGGCGAATCTGACAGATCGCGATACGCTTTAAGGCCTGAACCGCCAGACAGTCGTCTTCTTGACCTCGCTGTCTTCAAGCGCCCGGGTGACGGGCACTTCGTAGACGGCGCAGAATTCCAGCCTGTCCTTTGGAAGATAGGCCCGTCCGGGATCGCCGACCAGCACATCCTTGCCCTCGGCAGCGAGCGTCACGAACCAAGGCACCAGCGCACCGGCGAAGGATTTGTCATAGAAAACGTCGCCGGCAAGAACCACATCCGCATCGACATTCTGTCCGATGAGATCGGCTCCGGTGAAATCCAGCGAGACGGAATTGACGGCCGCATTCAGCCGCACCACCGTCTGCGACCACGGATCGATATCGGCGGCCATCACTTTGGCAGCGCCAGCCTTGCGTGCGGCAATTCCTACCAGTCCCGAACCGCTCGCGAAATCGAGGACGCACTTTCCTTTGACGGTTTCGGGACGATCGAGAACATAACGCGCCAACCCCTGCCCGCCCGCCCAGGCGAATGCCCAGAACGGCGGCGGCAGGCCGATCGCCTCAAGCTCCTCTTCCGTCTTCAGCCAGAGGTCATGGGCTTCGCTCGCCAGATGCAGCCGTATCTCCGGCACATGCGGCGGCGCAAGCAGGCTGGTATTGGCGCGGACGAAGGTTTCCGGTTCGGTTTTCAAAGCTGCTCAGCTTCTCAAAGCTGCTCAGCGCGGCGGGTTGGCAAAACCGCCCATGCGGCAGACCTCGACCCACTCGTCATCCGTCACCGGCTGCACGGAAAGCCGCATCGAGGTGACCAGCGACATCTTGGACAGCTTTTCGTTAGCCTTGATATCCTTCAGCGTCACCGGCTTCGGCACATCTATGACGGCGCGGATATCGACGCAATCCCAGCGGTCATCGCCCTTCGCCGTCGAATCCGGATGCGACAGCGCGCAGACCTCGACGATACCGACAATCTCCAACCCGTCATTGGAATGGTAGAAGAAACCCTTGTCGCCGATCTGCATGGCCCGCATGTTGTTGCGCGCAAGGTAGTTGCGCACGCCGGTCCATTCGGTGCCCTTCTCGCCGGCGGCCTTCTGCTGCTCCCAGGACCATGCTGCAGGCTCGGATTTATAAAGCCAGTGCGCCATCCCCTTAAGCCTCCGGCTTGTTGAAGACCCAGTTGAAGGGCTTCACTTCGACGTTTTCGAAGAGACCAGCCAGTGCATAAGGGTCGGCAGCGCCGAACGCGTTGGCCTCTTCCAGCGTTTCTGCATGAACGATGACGAGACTGCCATTCGGCTTGCCTTCGGCATCGAGGAATGGACCAGCCATGGCAAGCTTGCCTTCGGCATTCAGCTTGTTGAGGTAATCGAGATGGGTTGGGCGCGTTTCCATGCGCACGTCGAGATGGCCGGGCTTGTCCTTGCAGAGGAGGGCGAAAAGCATGTCTGTCTCCTATTCGGTCGTAATTGGACGTGTCATCAATTGTTCGATGGCTTCGGATATGGCAAGTTTGCCTTCGATGATCGCTGAAACCGCATCGGTGATCGGCATCTCGACGCCAAGCTCCCTGGCAAGCCGCGAGGCGACAGCCGCGGCGAAAGCCCCTTCCACCAACTCGCCACGGGACGGATCGACCTTTTCGCCGCGCCCTAGCGCAATGCCGAAACGCAGGTTGCGCGACTGATGGCTGGTTGCCGTCAGCACCAGATCGCCGAGGCCGGAAAGCCCCCGCGCCGTGTCGGCATGGCCGCCCTTCGCGACGATGAAGCGCGACATCTCGGCAAGCCCGCGGGCAATCAGCGCCGCACGCGCCGAATCGCCGATGCCAGCGCCTTCGACGATGCCGCAGGCAATCGCCAGCACATTCTTCAATGCGCCGCCAAGCTGCACGCCGATGCGGTCTACCGAGGCATAAAGCCGGAAGGTGCGGCTCGAAATCGCCTGCGCCAGTCGTTCGGCAACCTGCATGTCGGCAGCGGCAATCGCCATGGCCGTCGGTAAACCCTTGGCGATATCGGCGGCAAAGCCCGGACCGGAGAGTACGGCTACCGGATGATCCGGCAGTTCCCGCTCCAGCATATCGGTCAGCAGCGCGCCGGTTGTCCGCTCGATACCCTTCGCACAGGTGACGACGATAGCATCCTTAGCCAGATAAGGACCATAGCTCCGCGCCGCATCTGCCTGCGCCTGCGAGGGCATGGCAAAGAGTACGATATCCGCATTGCCGATCACGTCGGCTTCGGCAGAAAATTCTAGTGTTTCCGGCAGCGCAATGCCAGGCAGAACGGCATCATGCAGCCGCTCCGTCTTGAGATCTTCGATCAGCGACGGATTGCGGCCAACGAGGATAACCGAGTTGCGCCCTGTGAGCGCGATGACGGCCGCGAGCGCCGTGCCGAAAGCTCCCGATCCGACGACCGCGATGCGCTCGCTCATGCCTTGGCTCCCCGCTTTCCGGAGCCAAGCTTGGTCGCTGCGTTGGAATCGAGCGGCCAGCGCGAACGCGGCTGCACGTCGAGATCGTCAGGCGCAACACCCTTCGCCATACGTTCCAGCCCGGCCCAGGCGATCATCACGGCATTGTCGGTGCAAAGCCGAAGCGGCGGCGCGATAAAGCGGAAGCCGTTCTTATCGCAGAGCATCTGCAGCGTGCTACGGATTTCCAGATTGGCGGCGACGCCACCAGCCACCACCAACGCCGGCTTTTCGGCGAGGTCGGCAAACTCCGCCTTGAACCGATGCAGACCGCGGCCGACACGATCCTTCATCGTACGGGAAATCGCTTTTTGGAAGGAGGCACAGATATCGGCGACATCCTGATCCGTCAGTGGCGCAATCCCAATTGCCGCCTGTCGCACGGCCGTTTTAAGGCCGGAGAACGAAAAATCGAGCCGCGCCTCGCCCACCAGCGGTCGCGGGAATTTGAACCGATCGGCATTGCCGCACTTCGCCATTCGCTCCACCGCCGGTCCCCCTGGATAGGGAAGGCCGAGCAGCTTTGCCGTCTTGTCGAAGGCTTCGCCCAACGCATCGTCGATTGTCGTGCCCCAGCGCTCGTACTCGCCGATGCCACGCACCAGGATGAGCTGCGTGTGACCGCCGGAGACGAGCAGCATCAGATAAGGGAAGGAAAGTCCGTCCGTCAGCCGCGCCGTCAGCGCGTGGCCTTCCAGATGGTTGACGGCATAAAGCGGCTTGCCGGCCGCCTTGGCGATCGCCTTGCCGGTCATCAGACCGACCAGCAGCCCGCCGATCAGGCCGGGGCCAGACGTTGCGGCAATCGCGTCGACATCCGAGAGCGACAGATTGGCGCGCTTCAAAGCCTCGTCGATCAGCTCATCCAGAGCTTCGACATGGGCGCGCGCTGCAATCTCCGGCACCACGCCACCATAGGCGCTATGCTCGTCCAGCTGGGAAAGAACGACATCCGACAGTACGTTGGAGCGACCTTCCGCATCGCGCTCGACGACGGCAGCAGCGGTCTCGTCACAGCTTGTCTCGATACCGAGGATGCGCAGAAAGGGAGCCATGAAACCTGTTCGTTGATTGCGATAGGGTTTAAACCTGTTTACGAGAACTCCGGTAACAACGGATCAAAGCGGATGCAAACAAAACCTTTCCGGATTGGCACGCGCGGCAGCCCGCTGGCGCTCGCACAGGCGCGCGAAGCCCGCGACCGGCTGATGGCAGCCCATAACCTGCCGGAGGAGATGTTCGAAATCGTCGTGTTGACGACCAAGGGCGATCGTATCACCGACCGTTCGCTGGCCGAGATCGGCGGCAAGGGACTTTTCACCGAAGAGCTGGAGCAGCAGCTCATCGCCGGCGATCTCGATTTCGCCGTGCATTCCAGCAAGGACATGCCGACGATTCTACCGGAAGGTCTCTATCTCTCCGCCTACCTGCCGCGCGAAGACATCCGCGACGCGGTCGTCGGCCGTACCGCGCCGAAGCTGATCGACCTGCCACATGGCGCAACCGTCGGCTCGTCCTCGCTTCGCCGTCAGGCGCTCATCCGCCGCATGCGGCCGGATATCAACGTCATCACCTTCCGCGGTCTCGTGGAAACGCGCCTGCGCAAGCTGCAGGAAGGCCAGGTCGACGCGACGCTTCTGGCGCTCGCCGGCCTCAAGCGTCTCGGCAAGGTCGACGTCATTACCGATATCCTCGACCCCGACAATTTTCCGCCCGCACCGGCGCAAGGGGCGATCTGTCTTGAAAGCCGCATTGGCGACAACAGGATCGACGATCTGCTGGCGCCGATCAACGATTCGCCGACCTTCGACACGGTCTCCTGCGAGCGTGCCTTCCTTGGCGCCCTCGACGGCTCCTGCCGGACACCGATCGGCGGCTATGCCGTCTGCGAAGGTGATCAGATACGGTTCTCAGGCCTCATCATCACGCCTGACGGCCGCCACCACCATGCGATCACCATCGACGGCCATCGCCGCGATGCAGCGGCACTCGGCACCCGCGCCGGACAGGACGTCCGCGCAAGGGCTGGCAGCAACTTCTTCGAGGACTGGAGCTAGTCCGCATGCGTGTACTCGTCACCCGTCCCGCACATTCGGGTGAGCGAACCGCTCAACGTTTGCGTGAGCTGGGTCATGAGCCGTTGCTGCTGCCGCTCGCCCATCCCCTCCACGACATGGTAGCTGCTCGGCTGGCTCTGGAAACATCAACCGGGTCAATTGCCATAACGAGCGCCGAAGCGGTGCGCACCTTGCAGGCTTTGGGCGAGGCACTTTCACCTCACCTTTCGCGCAGCCTTTTTGCCGTTGGCGAAACGACAGCCGACGAGGCACGGAAGCTGGGTTTCCGTTCTGTCACCGCATCATCAGGCAGCGGCCGTGAGCTTGCCGAACAGATCGCTGCAAGTAACGCCGGAGAGCTTCTCTATCTCGCCGGCAATCCGCGCGCAGGGACCTTCGAGACGCGACTGGCGGAGCTCGGGCACAACGTCTCGATTGCCGAATGTTACCGGATGGAGCCCGCCGCACCCAACCCGGAAGCCGTCACGACGCTCCTGACAGAGAATGCTCCGGATGCGGTTCTTTTTTACTCCCGCCAGACCGCTGGCAATTTCTTTCATATCCCGCAGGTAGAGTCCCTTTTTCTGCAGCTGCCGAAAATCCGTCTCATTTGTCTCAGCAACACTGTTGCGGAAGCTGTTCCATCGGTCTTGAAGAGAGCCCTGGAGATTTCGCCAATGCCGGATGAAAAAAGCCTTTTGTCGCTGCTTTGAAGGCTTTAGCCGCCCAATTTTGATCTAACCTCTTCCCTTAATTGTCATCCCTGTCTAGTTTCGTTGCAATGCAGGATAATGAGGACCTCATGGTATCGGGAAATCCGCCACGCCACTCGAAGAGCTCCGACGAACCGGTCACGATCGACTTGGACGCGCAAGACTTCGCCTCGGCGAACGACCCCGAAAAACCTGCCGAAACGTCAGCGGAAGCAGCCGGTGATGCGCCAGTGATCGAAGCCGTTGCGGCTGCGGAAGCCGGAGGTGAGCCGCTTTCGGAACATGAGAGCGAGCGAGCAGCAGGAGCACAGGAAGAACCGCCGGCCAAAGAGCCTCCCCCGAGCGAAGCTGTGCGGCCAGCACCTCAGAAGGGTGCGGGCACTTCGGGTCTTATCGCCGCTGGCATCTTCGGCGGCCTCGTCGCCCTGCTTGGCGCTGGCGCGATCCAGTATGCCGGCTATTTGCCGAGCTCCTCGACCCATCAGACGAACTCTGGCGAATTGGCGGATCTCTCCGGCGAGATCGAAGGCCTCAAACAATCGGTCGCGAGCCTTGCCGCCAACCCACCACCGGCTGCCGATAGCAGTGCGCTCGAAAAGCGCGTCGCTGCTCTCGAAGCGGCCCCTCCGGCGCCGGCACCCGGCACCTCGACCGGCTCGGCCGATGCCGAAGCGCTCAACCAGAAGATTGCAGATTTGACAGCTGAGATCGATCAGCTGAAGACGAGCCTGGCGCAGACTACCGAGCAGCAGGCCTCAAACGGCGCCGATATTTCCAGCCGCCTCGCCGAAGCCGAAAAGAAGCTGAACGAACCGCGCGAGGATGTCGCCGTTGCTCGCGCCATCGCCGCCGCGGCTCTCAAGGCCGCGATCGACCGAGGCGGCCCCTTCATCGCCGAACTCGATACGTTTGCCGGCGTGGCGCCAGATGATCCGGCCGCGACCGATCTGCGCAACTTTGCCGAAACCGGCGTACCCTCGCGCGCCGAACTGATCCGTCAGGTTCCCGATGTCGCCACCGCCATCGTCGAATCCGTTAACCAGCCTGATCCCAACCAGAGCTGGTCGGACCGGCTGATGTCGAGCGCCAAATCGCTGGTGTCGGTCCGTCCCGTCGGTAATGTCGAAGGCGAAAGTGTCGAAGCGATCGCCGCACGCATGGAGGACAAGGTGAAAAACGGTGATCTGCCCGGTGCAGCCACCGAATGGAACAGCCTGCCCGCAACGGCAAAACAGGCTTCCGCCGCCTTCAAACAGTCGCTCGAAGCCCGCATCCGCGTTGAAGATCTCGTTGGCGGAGCTCTCTCCAAAGCCGTTTCCGGCACCGGCAAGGAAGGATGAGTATGGTCCGCCTGGTTATCTTCGCGCTCCTCGTCCTCGTTCTTGCTTATGGTTTCTCCTGGCTTGCCGACCGCCCCGGCGATCTGTCGCTGATCTGGGAGGGTCAGATCTACCAGACCAAGCTGATCGTTGCGGCAAGCGCCATCATCGCATTGATTGCCGCCGTCATGGCGGCGTGGTGGTTCGTCCGCCTGATCTGGACCTCGCCGCATTCGGTGACGCGTTATTTCCGTGCCCGCAAGCGCGATCGCGGCTATCAGGCGCTGTCGACCGGCCTCATCGCTGCCGGCGCGGGAAACTCACTGCTCGCCCGCAAGATGGCGGCCCGCTCACGCGGTCTCATCCGCGCCGATCAGGAACCGCTGATCAATCTTCTGGAAGCACAGGCCGCTCTCATCGAAGGCCGCTATGACGAGGCCCGCTCCAAATTCGAGGCGATGGCCAATGACCCCGAAACACGCGAACTCGGCCTGCGCGGTCTTTACCTGGAGGCCAAGCGCCTCGGCGCCAACGAAGCGGCTCGTCAATACGCGGAAAAAGCCGCCGACAATGCGCCCTACCTGCCTTGGGCCGCACAGGCGACGCTCGAATATCGCAGCCAGTCCGGTCGCTGGGATGACGCCATCCGGCTGCTGGAACAGCAAAAGGCCGCCAAGGTCGTCGAAAAGGCCGAAGCCAACCGCCTGCATGCCGTACTTCTGACCGCCCGCGCCGATGACAAGCTGGAAAGCGACCCCGTCGGCGCGCGCGACGATGCCCAGCAGGCGCTGAAACTGTCGGCCGAATTCGTCCCCGCCGCGCTTATTGCCGCCAAGGCGCTTTTCCGTGAAGGCGGTATACGCAAGGCAGCCTCCATTCTCGAACAGACATGGAAGGCCGGGCCGCATCCGGAGATCGGCCGCATCTACGTTCGCGCCCGAAGCGGTGACTCCACGCTCGATCGGCTGAAGCGCGCCGAGCGGCTGGAGAGTATGCGGCCGAATAATGTGGAATCCCTCCTCATCGTCGCTCAGGCGGCGCTCGACGCGCAGGAATTTGCCAAGGCCCGTGCCAAGGCGGAAGCCGCCGCCCGTATCGAACCGCGCGAAGCAGCCTTCCTTCTGCTTGCGGATATCGAGGAAGCCGAAACCGGCGATCAGGGCCGTATGCGCCATTGGCTGGCACAGGCGCTGAAGGCACCGCGCGATCCGGCCTGGGTTGCCGATGGCTTCGTCTCTGACAAATGGCTTCCCGTCTCGCCGGTGACCGGCCGTCTCGACGCCTTCGAATGGAAGGCGCCTTTCGGTCAGCTGGAAGGACCGGTCGAGGAGGGTTCGACCGCCCCCCTTGAAACGGCGCTGAAGACCTTGCCGCCGCTGCGCGAAACCCGGCCGGAAAGCGTGGTCAATGACCACCGCATCATCGAGCTGGAGCGGGCCGCAACGATTGCCGAAGCCGTGCGTCCGGTAACTCCTGCGCCCGCGCAGGCAAAAGCCGCCGAACCGTCTGCCTCCCGACCGTTGCCTCCTGCCCCCGAACCAAAACCCTTCTTTGGCGGCCTGCCGGATGATCCCGGTGTCCGTGACCCCAAAATGGAACCGGAACCGAAGACACGGCTCCGTCTTTTCTGAAATGGAACGAAAAACCGCATGCTCGAACGCTTTCAGGCCTTTTTCCAGCATCTGACCGCCGACCGTCCGAAATCAGGCTTTGCCCCCGATGATCCGCGCATCGCGGTCGCCGCGCTCTGTATGCAGGTCATGGAGGCCGACGGCCAGATCAAGGACAGCGAGAAGAAGCGACTGCGCAAGCTCCTGAAGGAGCAGTACGCGCTTGATGGTAAGCAGCTCGACGCGCTGATGGCCGCGGGGCGTGAAGCCGAAAGCTCGGCGGTTGATTATTTCCGCTTCACGTCCGATCTTAAGAGACATCTCAATACCGAACAGCGGCTGGAGCTGATCGGCATTCTCTGGGATATCGTCTATGCCGATGGCGAGCGCAGCGAGATGGAAGACCATGTGATCTGGCGGATCGCCGATCTCCTGGGTGTTTCTTCCCGTGAGCGTATTCAGAAGCGGCAGGAGGCGGCCGCGCGGGTTACAGACGCACAGGTGGTGCAGGACGATGCCGACTGACAGAATTATGAGACGCGATAAGCGCCCCATTCTCATCATTCTTCATCAGGAGCGTTCCAGCCCTGGTCGTGTCGGCCAGCTTCTCATCGAGAAAGGCTATGATCTCGATATCCGACGCCCGGTACTCGGCGATAAGTTGCCCTCCACGCTTGATGATCATGCCGGTGCAGTGGTTTTCGGCGGCCCGATGAGCGCCAACGATCCCGATGAGTTCGTGAAAGCGGAGATCGACTGGCTGGAGATACCGCTCAAGGAAAACCGCCCCTATCTCGGCATCTGCCTTGGTGCACAGATGCTGGCGCGCCAGCTCGGCAGCAAGGTCACTGCCAATTGTGACGGGTCCACCGAGATCGGCTGGTATCCGCTGCATACGACCGAAAGGGGTCGGCTGCTGATGCACTGGCCGAAAATGGTCTATCACTTCCACCGGGAAGGATTTGAACTGCCGCATGGTGCCGAGCTGTTGGCATCCGGCGATGCTTATCCCAATCAGGCCTTCCGCTACAATGGCAACGCCTGGGGCCTGCAGTTCCACGCGGAGCTGACACGGGTGATGATGCATCGCTGGGTGGTGCACGGCGCCCACCGCTTCATCCTGCCGAATGCACAGCAGGGGCGCGAACATCTTGAAGGTCGCATGCTGTTCGATGCGCCGCTCAGAGCCTGGCTCGACGATTTCCTGGATATCGTCTTCGAAGGCAAGACGGCGGCCGTTACGCCACTTCTCGCATAGGCGCGGCAAGCGTATCGATCTTCCGCAGCTTCGGGAATCCGGTTGCCCATATTGCAGCAACGGCGAGCGTGCCAATCCCACCGATAATGACGGCAGGGACGGCGCCAAAAACCGAAGCCATCGTACCCGCGCGGAATTCCCCGAGCTCGTTGGAAGCGCCGACGAAGACCGTATTGACCGCGTTGACACGGCCACGCAGATGGTCCGGTGTCCAGAGCGCGATCAGACTTTCGCGAACATAGACGGAGATCATGTCCGCAGCGCCCATGATGGCGAGCGCGGCAATGGAGACTTCGGTATTCGTCGACAAGCCGAAGACAATCGTACCGAGACCAAAGATGGCCACGCCGATGAACATGTACATCCCGGCCTTATGCTTAAGAGGATAAGCGGCAAGGAAAATTGCCATGATGATGGCGCCGACGCCAGGCGCCGAGCGAAGCAAGCCGAGGCCCCACGGCCCGAGCGTCAGGATATCGCGGGCAAAGATCGGCATCAGTGCCGTGGCACCGCCGAGGAGAACGGCGAAGAGATCGAGCGAGATGGCGCCGAGCACCACCCTCTCTTCTCGGATATAACGGAAGCCGCCGAGGATCATGTCCCAGCTCTTGGCCTCTCCCGCCGTCTTCTGCGGCGGCTTTGGAATCATGCAGAGCAGGATCGCACCGAGCGCGGAGAAGATAACGGCAACCCAATAGGCCGTCGAAGCGCTGACCCCATAAAGCAGACCGCCGAGCACGGGACCGGTTATGGCCGCGAGCTGCCAGGACGACGAATTCCAGGCGATCGCATTGGAGAGATCCTTCTCCGGTACGAGGTTCGGCGCAAGCGACTGCACCGCCGGCGCCATGAAGGCACGCTCGATGCCGAAGACCAGTAGAACGATGAAGACCGGGATCGGCGAAAATGTGCCCGTAACCGTCATACCGAGCAAAACCAGCGTGCAGAGCGCACCGACGAGTGAACAGATCGAGGCAATGGCGCGGCGATTGTGGCGATCGGCCACCGAACCGGTGACGAGGATGAGCACGAGGGACGGCAGGAACTGCACGAGCCCGATCAGGCCGAGATAAATGGCGCTCCCCGTCTGATCATACATCTGCCAGCCCACCGCGACGCTGACGATCTGCTGCGAAAACGAGAGCAGGAATCGCGCGAAAAAGAAGCGCGTGTAGGACGGATGCCGGAACGCGGCAAAACGGTCTCCGGTGGGCGAAAGCGACATAGAGCTTTTCCGAGGAAACGGCGCCAAAGCCGTGCAAAAGCGGCCGTTAAACATGATTCATCGTGCGGTTTCACACGGCACTTGCTCGTTTAGTCGCCAATGTCTACATGTCTGTCAACAACGAATTGGAGACGACGATGATTGCGCTGTTTCAAACCATTGATTTGGCTTTGCAACTTTACACTTGGATCCTGATTGCCAGCGCTATCTTCTCCTGGCTCTATGCATTCAACGTCATCAATTCCAGCAATCAGTTCGTCAATCAGGTCGGAACGTTCCTCTATAACGTCACTGAACCCCTGCTGCGCCCGATCCGTCGCCTGCTGCCCAATCTCGGCGGCATCGACATCTCGCCGATCATCCTTTTGCTGATCATCTTCTTCCTGCGTTCCTTCCTCTGGACGACGATCTATCCGCTCGTCGCTTGACCTCGCCCTGGAAGAAATTTGACGATCATATCCGCCTAGCCGTCCGGCTGACGCCGAATGGCGGGCGGGATGCCATCGACGGTATCGAACCCGATGGCGAGGGCGGAATGCTGCTAGAGCGGGATGATTTTAAGTCCGTTCATATCCGGCTTCCTTGAAGTAGTTTTGGCATTCCTGTGGTGAAACTGTCTTGAGGATGGCTGCGATGGCCTCGTCGATCGCGTGGCGAGTTCTGGCCTGTGCCTCGCGTAGCCAGTGCTTGATCTTGGCAAAGAGCTTTTCGATGGGATTGAGGTCAGGGGAGTATTTGGGCAGGAAGAACAGTTTGGCCCCAGCCTTGCGGATCGCGGTGCGGATTGCTTTTGCCTTGTGTGAGCCCAGATTGTCCATCACGACGATATCGTCTGGCTTGAGTTCGGGGACCAGCACCTTTTCCACATAGATCAGGAACCGCTCGCCATTGATCGGGCCGTCGATGATCCATGGCGCGCTGACGCGGTCGGCGCGCAGGGCGGCAATGAACGTCATGGTGTTCCAATGGCCGAAGGGCGCCTGACCGGGCAACCGTTCGCCGCGCGGCGCCCAGCCCCGGAGCGGCGCCATATTCGTCTTCGTCCAGGTTTCATCGATGAAGACGAGGCGGGCCGGATCGACATGATAGCGATGCTTCAGCCAGCGGTTCCGTCGGGCGGCGACATCGGGCCGCTCGCGCTCGTCGGCGACCATTGTCTTTTTTTATAACTCAACCCTTCATCATGCACGAAGGTCCACACGGAGCGGTAATCGACCTTCAGGCCACGCTCGCCCAGTTCCGCGACCAGCCCGCGCAGGGTAAAAGCCCGTGTGCGGCAGCGCTCGAGCAGCCACTCCTGATGCTCACCGGCGATCGCCCGTGGCTTGTGCCCGCCCATCTGACCGGGGGCTGCGCTGCCCGTCTGGCGAAAGCGCCGCACCCAATCGATCGCGGTGCTGATGCCAATCCCGAAGCGCTTCGCCGCTGCCCGGCAGGACAATCCTTCGCGCGTCACCGCGCCGACAACGCGTTCCCGCAAATCATCGGAAAAAGGTTTTGCCATAAAGACCGGCCTCCTTTACCGGTCTCAATGGTGAAGCTGATTTGCGGGAAAAAGGGAATCCCCTTTTCGATTCCATCTAAAATCATCCCGCTCTAAAAGCGCGCGTGACCGCCGTTCCGGAAAAGGGAAAAGCCAACAAGGCGCTCATCGCCCTCATCGCCAAATCGCTCGGCATCGCCAAATCCTCCGTCGATCTCGTCTCCGGCGACACATCGCGTAAAAAAATCCTCCGGATCGATGGCGACCCGGAGGATTTGATCAGAAAGCTTGAAACGCTTTTCGGCTAAAGCAATTCCAGCAAAAGTGTGCAGCGATTCTGCGTCCGGAATTGCATAAAAGCTAGGATCAGGCCTTTTCCTTCTTGGCGCGCTCGATCGCTTCGAGGATGAGCGCGCCGGCTTCCTTGGAATCGCCCCAGCCGTAGATCTTCACCCATTTGCCGGGTTCCAGATCCTTGTAGTGCTCGAAGAAGTGCTCGATCTGCTTCAGCGTAATTTCCGGAAGGTCGGTGTAGTCCGTGACCTTCTCATAACGCAGCGTCAGCTTGGGCGACGGAACGGCAATGATCTTCTCGTCCTTGCCGGAATTGTCTTCCATCTTCAGAACGCCGATCGGGCGGACGTTGATGACACAGCCCGGGACCAGCGGGCGGGTGCTGGCGATCAGGACGTCGATCGGGTCGCCATCTTCCGAGAGCGTATGCGGTACGAAGCCATAGTTACCCGGATAGGTCATCGGCGTGTAGAGGAAACGGTCGACAACCAGCGTGCCGGCTTCCTTGTCCATTTCGTACTTGATCGGATGACCGCCGACCGGAACCTCGACGATAACGTTGACGTCTTCTGGTGGATTATTACCGATTGAAACGGCATCGATGCGCATAAGAAACTCCCGCGAGGTTGAATTGGTCGCAGCCAGTTAATCGGTTTCATCTCGCAACGCAACATGCCTCGCAAGCAATGCTTAATATGCAAGGACATCCAAAAGTGGAATATTTGCAGTGTGAAATGGGTCGGTTGCGAAGCCGTAATCAGTTCCAGATGAAGCCGATCTTTTTGATCTGCTTATGGTCGAAATTTTCCATGCCTTCGCAGAAATCGATACCGCCATGATCGCGATAAAAGCCGGCAGCCGTCTCGTTCTCTTCCAGGCACCAGACGACCATGCCGTTACAACCAAGGGATTTCAGAAGTCGCCGGGCTTCGCCGAAAAGCAGTTTACCGAGGCCGATGCCCTGGTATTCCGGACGCAGGTAGAGCTCGTAGATTTCGCCTTCCTGCGGCAGCGCGCGGGCGCGATTGAGACCGAGGGTCGCATAGCCCGCGACAGTGCCCGCAACATCGAGAACAAGCAACGTGGCAGGGCCACGTGTCGCCTTGCGCCACCAATTTTCGCCGCGGCGTTCGATCATCTGGGTGAGTGCGCGATGCGGAATGATGCCTGCATAAGTATGCTGCCATGAAAGCCGATGGGCTTCCGAAATGGCTCGGGCATCATGCGGTTCGGCCCGCCGGACATCAATCGACAACGTCTTCATAACGCTTACTCTGGTCCTGCCGGAGGCAATTAACCATATGCGACAGCCGCATCGTGATCGATTGCCCACAGACTTGATATGTGGACGACAGAGAAAATTTAACGCTTTTTTAACGATTGTCACAAGCCGGAATCGACGCGGCGCACAATAAAAAACCCCGGCGCAACGGCCGGGGTTTTAAGGGATGGCTCGAGGCTCTTAGAGCGCCGCCTTCGACTTTTCGAACCGCTTGCGGTCGTTTGCGTCGAGATACATCTTGCGAAGACGAATATTCTTCGGCGTCACTTCCATCAACTCGTCGTCCTGGATCCAGGAGAGCGCACGATCAAGCGTCATGCGGATCGGCGGCGTCAGCTTCACTGCTTCGTCCTTGCCGGCGGCGCGGATGTTGGTGAGCTGCTTGCCCTTCAGGACGTTCACTTCAAGATCGTTGTCGCGTGAATGGATGCCGATAATCATGCCGGCATAAACCTTTTCGCCCGGCTCGATGATCATCGGGCCACGATCTTCCAGGTTGAACATCGCATAAGCGACAGCTTCGCCGGATCCGTTGGCGAGCAGCACGCCATTGACGCGGCCACCGATCACACCCTTGTAGGGCTGGTAGTCGTGGAACAGGCGGTTCATGATCGCCGTGCCGCGCGTATCCGTCAGCAGTTCCGACTGGTAGCCGATCAGGCCACGGGTCGGTGCGTAGAAACGCAGGCGAAGACGGTTGCCGCCCGACGGACGCAGCTCAGCCATTTCGGCCTTGCGCTCGGACATCTTCTGGACGACGACACCGGAATGTTCCTCGTCGACGTCGATGACGACTTCTTCGATCGGCTCCAGGAGCTGGCCGCTTTCGTCCTTGTGCATCACGACGCGCGGACGTGACACCGCAAGCTCGAAGCCTTCACGACGCATGGTTTCGATGAGAACGGCGAGCTGAAGTTCGCCGCGGCCGGAAACGTAGAACGAATCCTTGCCTTCGGCTTCTTCAATCTTCAGGGCGACGTTGCCTTCGGCTTCCTTGAAGAGACGGTCGCGGATGACGCGGCTCGTCACCTTGTCGCCTTCGGTGCCCGCCAGCGGGCTGTCGTTGACGATGAAGGACATGGTAACCGTTGGCGGGTCGATCGGCTGCGCCTTCATCGCTTCCGAGACGGACGGATCGCAGAACGTATCGGCGACAGTACCCTTGGAAAGGCCAGCGATCGCGACAATGTCGCCCGCATGGGCTTCTTCGATCGCCGTGCGCTCGATGCCGCGGAACGCGAGGATCTTGGAAATTCGGCCGGTTTCGATCAGCTTGCCGTCCTGACCGAGAACCTTGACGGCCTGGTTCGGCTTGATCGAGCCCGATGCAATGCGGCCGGTGATGATACGGCCGAGGAAGGGGTTGGCTTCGAGGATGGTGCCGATCATGCGGAACGGGCCTTCTTCGACAGTCGGCTCCGGAACATGCTTCAGCACCAGGTCGAGAAGCGGCGCAAGCCCCTCATCCTTCGGGCCTTCCGGGTTGACGTTCATCCAGCCGTCGCGGCCCGAACCGTACATGATCGGGAAGTCGAGCTGTTCGTCGGTCGCATCGAGATTTGCGAAGAGGTCGAAGACTTCGTTGATAACTTCTTCATGGCGACCATCGGGACGGTCGATCTTGTTGATCGCGACGATCGGACGAAGGCCGACCTTCAGCGCCTTGGAGACGACGAACTTCGTCTGCGGCATCGGGCCTTCGGAGGAATCGACCAGAACGATCGCGCCATCCACCATCGAGAGAATGCGCTCGACCTCACCGCCGAAGTCTGCGTGGCCGGGGGTGTCGACGATGTTGATACGGACACCTTTCCATTCCACCGAGGTCGCCTTGGCGAGAATGGTGATACCGCGTTCCTTTTCAAGATCGTTCGAGTCCATCACGCGTTCTGCAACACGCTGGTTCTCACGGAACGAGCCGGACTGTTTCAGGAGCTCGTCGACAAGGGTCGTTTTGCCATGGTCAACGTGCGCGATGATCGCGATGTTGCGAAGTGCCATTTGTCATAATCTCTGAGGCTGGGGCGCTACGCTTAGTGGACGCGCCATTTATGTTTGGCGCGCTCATACCGCTTTTTTCGCGATTGCGAAAGGGGGTGGCACGCGAAAGCTGCGGCATGGTTGTCACCATACCGCTTTGCTCCATGTCATCAAACTGTCTTATGCGTCGCTACCTGTCAATTCCTCGAAGGTCGCAAGCCCCTTCTTGACGAGCATCGCGTCCGGGCTCGGCAGCTTGCCGCGGAAAGCCTTGTAAGCCTCTTCCGGATCGACGGAACCACCGGTGGAGTAGATGTTCTCGCGAAGCTTCCTGGCCATTTCGCCATTAAAGGCATCGCCCGTCTCTTCGAAGGCGGCGAAGGCATCGGCATCGAGCACTTCAGACCACATGTAGGAATAGTAGCCAGCCGAATAACCCCCGGAGAAAATATGCTGAAAGTGCGGCGTGGCATGACGCATGACAATCGATTTCGGCATGCCGATCTCCGAGAGCACCTCAGCCTGCACGGCCATTGGATCATCCACGCCGTCGCGTGTGTGGAAGGCCATGTCGACCAGCGCGGAAGAGGTGAACTCCACGGTGTTGAAGCCGGAATTGAAGGTGCGGGCTGCCAGAACCTTATCGAACAATGCCTGCGGCATCGGCTCCCCGGTTTCGAAATGCACGGCATATTCCCTAAGGATGGCAGGAACCGTCAGCCAGTGCTCGTAGAGCTGCGAGGGCAATTCCACAAAATCACGCGACACGGCTGTGCCGGCGACCGAGGGATAGGTGACATTGGACAACATACCGTGCAGCGCGTGGCCAAACTCGTGGAAAAGGGTGCGCGCATCATCGAGCGAAAGCAGAGCCGGCTTGCCTTCGGCAGGCTTTGCGAAGTTACAGACATTGTAGATGATCGGCAGCTCGCCGTGATGACCGTTCTTCAGCATCAGCTTATGCTGCGACTGGAAGGAACTCATCCAGGCGCCCGAACGCTTCGAGCCGCGGGCGAAATAGTCGCCGAGAAAGAGGGCGACCAGCTTGTCCTCGCGGTCGCGGATCTCGAAGACGCGCACATCGGGATGGTAGGCAGCAATACCCTTCTTCTCCACGGCGCGAATGCCGAACAGCCGGCCGGCAACATCGAAGCAGGCGTCGATGATTTTTTCGAGCTGCAGATAGGGCTTCAATTCTGCTTCCGAGAAACTGAATCGCTGCGCCCGAATCTTTTCCGCATAGTGCCGCCAGTCCCAGGGCATAACCTCATGGTTCTTACCCTCGGCAGCGATCAAACCGGCAATATCGGCTTCCTCCTCATGGGCACGCTTCACGGCCCTTGCCCAGACGGCACGCAGCAGATCGTTCACGGCCTCTGGCGTCTTTGCCATCGTGTTGTCGAGCTTCAATTCCGCAAAATTGCCGTATCCAAGGAGCTTCGCCACCTCATCGCGGAGCGCAAGCGTCTCGCGAATGATGCTCCTGTTGTCAGTCGCGCCGGCATTTTCACCGCGCGCCACCCAAGCTTTGAAGGCCTGCTCGCGAAGATCGCGCCGCTCCGAAAAAGTCAGAAATGGCTCGATGATCGAGCGCGACAGCGTTACGGCATACTTGCCGTCCTCGCCGCGCTCGCGAGCAGCAACTGCCATCGCATCGCGCAGGAAATCGGGAATGCCGGCGAGTTCGTCTTCACTGGAGAGGATCAGTGACCAGCTCTTCTCGTCGGCTAGGACGTTCTGCCCGAACCCTGTGCTGAGGCCGGCGAGTTTTTCATTGATCGCGGCAAGCTTCTCCTGCTCCGCCTTAGGCAGCTTGGCACCGGATTTGACGAAGCCTTTCCAATGCCGTTCCAGCACCCGCGTCTGTTCCAGCGTCAGGCCAAGGCTCTCACGTTTTTCCCAGAGCGCATCGATGCGCTTGAACAGGTCGGCATTCATGCCAATCTTCGAATAATGCCGTGACATCTTCGGCGAAATATCGCGTTCCAGTGCCTGAATGACGTCGTTGGTATGGGCACCGGCGCGGTTCCAGAAAAGAGCGGAAACGCGCGACAGCTCATCGCCGGCGATTTCGAGCGCCACGACCGTATTGTCGAAGGTCGGTTCCTGTCTGTTACCGGCGATCTCGTCGATCTCTCTTTCGTGCGAGGCGAGAGCAGCCTCGAAGGCGGCCTCGAAATCGCCATCGGCGACCGCATCGAAACGCGGCAGGCCATGAAGGCCATTCCAGTTGACAAGTGCCTGATTGAATTGAGTGGAAGAAGACATATGAAAGTCCTTTATGCCGGCAAGTGGATCGGTAATATAGGAAGGCCATCACAGGATTGATATGTGGGTAACTTGGACTTTTGCCCGCCTGGCTAAATCTTGAAGGCAAGAATTGATACATGAAAATTAACCAATCGTTAACGATTGACGCGAATCGGGCCAAGACGCTAGTTTCTCTTTAATCTTCATGTAAGAGGACATGCGCATGGAAATTTTCTCCCTGCGGTCTTCTCAGAGTTTGCTATTCAAAAACAATCCCAATAATAACGCAAAAAGTTCGAAGACCGCTGATATTACAATCGAGCCCAAGCCGGCTGTCGCTCAAGGTTCGTTCCAGATCGAAGATTCTGACAAAGGGCAGGCGCTCGATTTTACGGCCGTCAGCCCGGGTGAATTGCGCAGCTATGCGCGCCAGAGCTTCGATAACGGCCTGATCGATCAGAATACGTTTGCCGCGATATCCGAACCACTGCCGATGCACGCGATCGATCCGCTCGGCAATGTCATCGATCTATCCAACGTCACCGACGGCACGAGCTTCAACTTCCTCGACTACTATCGCAGCCAGCTTCAGATCGCCATGTCGATCGGCGATCCGAACGAGGTTCAGACGCTGAATTCGGTCGTTGGTTTCCTGGGCAGTGAGGCCTGATCAGGCCTTCCGCCAGCCGAGCAGACCAGGCGTTGCGTGCCACAGCGCCTGCACGGCAAAACCCATGAAGAGCACGCCCGAGCAACGGACGATCAAACGTTCATGCGCGCGGTAGAAGCGGCGCACAACGCCGGCGCCGATGATGCCGATCAGGATGATATCCGCGGTGATGAAGCCCACGAAGGAAACACTAAGCAACATCGGCAGCGCCTGGAAATCGAGCGCGTTCGCAGAGCCCGCAACTAGTGCCGTGAACGTGGCGAGCGCCACTGGATAGCCCTTCGGATTGGTGACGCCGAAGATCAGCCCACGTCGGAAAGGCCGCTCCACCACCATCAATGCCTGCCCCTCCGCTTTCGGCTTGGCATTGATGGCGCTCCAGCCGATCCAGGCCAGATAGAAACCGCAGGCGAACCCAAGCAGGTCGAACACGAAAGTGCCTATGGTCTTCGCCCCGACGATTGCGACCAGCGCCAGTCCCGACCAGATAAGATCGCCGACGAGATGACCCATCATGAAGAAGGCGCCCGCCCTACGCCCCTGCCCGGCGCCAATGCCGAGAAGCTGCAGGAAGGCCGGGCCGGGAATGAGCACATAGAAAAGCGCCGCCAGAAAGGCGCCGAGAAGCAGGGATTGCGGCATGGGAATGCTCCAGTGATGACGGCTCAGCTTATGCGACAACCTCGCCGCGTCAAGACGTTGCAACCTGCAATCGGCACAACAAAGAAAAGGCCCGCGCGACACAGCCGGCGAGCCTATTAATATCGCTCTGAGACGACTTACTTCTTCAGGTTACGCTTTCCGAGCGTGCGCAGACGCAGGGCGTTGAGCTTGATGAAGCCTGCGGCATCCTTCTGATCGTAAGCGCCCTGGTCGTCTTCGAAAGTAACAAGCTTGTCGGAGTACAACGACTTTTCGCTCTCGCGGCCGATGACCATGACATTGCCCTTGTAGAGCTTCAGCGTCACTTCACCTTCGACGTGCTCCTGGCTCTTGTCGATCAGAGCCTGCAGCATCTCGCGCTCCGGCGAGAACCAGAAGCCATAATAGATGAGCTCTGCATAACGCGGCATCAGCTCATCCTTGAGATGTGCGGCACCGCGGTCGAGCGTGATCGACTCGATGGCGCGATGCGCTGCGAGCAGGATCGTGCCGCCAGGGGTCTCATAGACACCGCGCGACTTCATGCCAACGTAGCGGTTCTCGACGAGGTCGAGGCGACCGATGCCATTGTCGCGGCCGTAATTGTTGAGGGTCGCGAGCAGCGTGGCCGGAGACATCTCGACACCATTGATCGACACGGCGTCGCCCTTGCGGAAACAAACCTTGATGGTGGTCGCCTTGTCGGGCGCCGCTTCCGGTGAGATGGTGCGCATATGCACATATTCAGGAGCCTCCTGCGCCGGATCTTCCAGAACTTTGCCCTCGGAAGAGGAGTGCAGCAGGTTGGCGTCGACCGAGAAGGGAGCCTCGCCCTTCTTGTCCTTGGCTACCGGGATCTGGTGCTTCTCGGCAAATTCCAGCAGATCGGTGCGGCTCTTGAAGGCCCAGTCGCGCCACGGCGCGATGATCTTGATATCGGGGTTCAGCGCATAGGCCGAAAGCTCGAAACGGACCTGGTCGTTGCCCTTGCCGGTCGCGCCGTGCGCGATCGCATCTGCACCGGTCTTCCGGGCGATATCGATGAGGTGCTTGGAGATCAGCGGACGGGCAATCGACGTGCCGAGCAGGTAGACACCTTCATAGACGGCGTTCGCACGGAACATCGGGAAGACGAAATCGCGCACGAATTCCTCGCGCACGTCCTCGATGTAGATCTCCTTGATGCCGAGCATCTCGGCCTTCTTGCGCGCCGGCTCCAGCTCTTCGCCCTGGCCGAGATCGGCCGTGAAGGTGACGACTTCGGCGCCGAGTTCGGTCTGCAGCCACTTCAGGATGATCGAGGTATCGAGACCGCCGGAATAGGCGAGCACGACTTTCTTCACGTCTTTGTATGATGCCATAATGATGAGGTCCGTTGCATAAAGGCCGCGGCACACCCGCAAAGCCCGGTATCGCGGCACTTTTAGCGAGATTGGCGCGCGACGCAAGGGCAACGAGGACAGCAACCGGCCCGATAGGGTTTGACAGCGTAGAACCGGAGCCCATATTCGGCAACGTCCGAACATTGCTCTGAGGAGAGGCCAGTCCCGTGACGAATATTCAAGACATTTTCAAGCAATCCAATGTTGCCGTTGTCACCGGCGGTGCTTCCGGCATCGGCCTTGCCGCTGCAAAACACTTCGCCAGAGCTGGCATGAGCGTCGTCATCGCCGATCTCGGCGGCGAGAAGCTCGCCGACGCCCGTGCCGAACTCGAGGCGATTGCTGGTCAGGAACATGTGATGGCCACTGAGACCGACGTCTCGCAAAAGGAACAGATCGAAGCCCTCGAGCGCGCCGTCATCCAGCGCTTCGGCCGCGTGCATGTGCTGATGAACAATGCTGGCATCGGCCCCCAAACCTCGATCTTCAGCCCACAGGCCGGCTGGGACAATATCCTCGCGGTCAATCTCCTCGGCGTCATCAATGGCACAAGGACCTTCGGCCCAGGCATGGTCGCCCATGGTGAGCCTGGCCTCATCATCAACACAGGCTCCAAACAGGGCATCACCACTCCGCCCGGCAACCCGGCCTACAACGTCTCGAAAGCCGGCGTGAAAGTCTTCACCGAAGCGCTCGAACACGAGCTGCGCAACACCGAACGCTCGCAGATATCAGCACATCTGCTGATTCCAGGCTTCGTCTTTACCGGCCTCACAAAGGGTGACCGCAGCGAGAAACCGGCCGGAGCCTGGACGCCGGAACAGACGGTTAATTTCATGGTCGAAAGCCTGGAGCGCGGAGATTTCTATATTCTATGCCCCGACAACGACGTCGCACGCCCGGTCGACGAACGTCGTATGGCCTGGGCGATCGGCGACATCATCGAGAACCGTCCGCCGCTGTCGCGCTGGCACAAGGACTACGCCGACAGGTTCAAGGCCTTCCTCGAACAGAAGTAATCGGCGCCATAACAAGGTTTGATTGGTAATTTTCTGAAAGCCGGGTAAGAGATCCCCAGATCTTTTTCCGTCTTTCAGAGAAGACCATGGATTTCCTGCCGAGCTTTCCGACGCTTATTGCATTTGCCGCCGCCACGCTGTTGCTGGCGGCAACTCCCGGCCCTGACATGACGCTGTCGATCAGCCGTGCACTTGCGCAGGGCAAGAAGGCAGCCCTCTTCGTCGTTCTCGGCACCAGCCTCGGGATCGTCGTGCACACGATGCTGGTCGCCTTCGGCATCTCTGCGCTGATTACCGCCTCGCCGACCGCCTTCCTGATCCTCAAGACCGGGGGTGCGGCCTATCTCTTCTGGCTGGCCGTTCAGGCGATCCGCTTCGGCTCGAAGCTGACGGTCGCCAAGATTGAAGGTCCGAAGGGGACGATCCTTTCGAACGTTTCCTCAGGCTTCTGGGTCAATCTGTTGAACCCGAAGGTCATTATCTTCTTCATGACTTTCCTGCCGCAGTTCGTCAGCGCCAACGATCCTGCTGTCACACACAAGCTGCTTTTTCTCGGCTTCTGCTTCATCGTGATCGGCATGCCGGTCAATGCGACCGTCGTCATGGCAGCCGACTGGCTGGCGAGCTGGCTGCAGAAGAACAGGAAGGTGCTGCGCGGCATGGACTATACCTTCGCCGGCATCTTCTCGGTCTTCGCCGCCAAGATCCTGCTCACCCAGGCCCGCTGATCAACCGATCAGCACGCTGCCGGCTTAGCCGATCAGCAGGGCATCGTCATCGAGCGTCTGGCCGCGCATCTTGCGGAACATGGCGATCAGGTCTTCGACCTGCAGGTTCTTCCTGTTGTCGCCGGCGACATCTAGAACAATCTCGCCGCCATGTAGCATGATCGTACGGTGACCGTAGTCCAGTGCCTGACGCATGGAGTGCGTCACCATCATCGTTGTCAGCTTGCGCTCGGAGACGATCTTCTGTGTGAGGTTCATGACGAACTCGGCCATGCCAGGGTCAAGTGCTGCCGTATGCTCGTCGAGCAACAGTACTTCCGAACCGGCAAGCGTTGCCATGACCAGCGAAACGGCCTGTCGTTGCCCACCGGACAGCAGGTCCATTCGATCCTTCAGCCGGTTTTCCAGTCCGAGATTGAGCTCGGCGATCCGCTCCTTGAAATAGTCGCGCCTGTTACCGCCGAGCGCCGAGCCAAGTCCGCGCTTTTCACCGCGCCGGGCGGCGAGCGCGAGGTTTTCCTCGATCGACAGCGCGCCGCAGCTTCCGGTCAGCGGATCCTGAAACACACGTGCAACCATGCCGGCACGCTTGGCCGTCGACTTGCGCGTCACATCGGTCTTGCCGATTAGTACCGAGCCTTCGCTCGGCATGACATCCCCGGCGAGCACGCCGAGCAGTGTCGATTTGCCAGCGCCGTTGGAGCCGATGACGGTGACGAAAGAGCCTTCCTCGATAGTCAGGCTGACGCCGTTCAACGCCTGCTTCTGCAGCGGCGTACCGCGCCCGAAAACGACCTTAATGTCCTTGACGCTGATCATGATACGGCACCTCGGCGAAGGCGGGGAAGAATGAGGGCGACGGTCACGAGCACGGCCGTCACGAAATTGAGGTCGGAGGCCTGCAGACCGACGACATCGCTCGAAAGCGCAAGCTGTATGGCGATGCGGTAGATGATGGAGCCGAGTACGCATCCAACAAGCGCAATCAGCAGCCCGCGGCGACCGAGCAGCGTCTCACCGATGATGACGGCAGCAAGGCCGACGACGATGGTGCCGACGCCAGATGTCACGTCGGCGAAACCGTTGGTCTGTGCAAAGAGTGCGCCGCCAAGTGCCACCAGTGCATTAGAAATCGCCATGCCCAGATAGATCTGCCTGCTGGTATCGACACCCTGGGCGCGGGCCATGCGGGCATTGGCGCCGGTTGCACGCATCGCAAGCCCGGCATCGCTTTCCAAAAAGCGCCAGACGACGATGACGGCGACAACAACCAGAACGCCGACGAAAAACGGGCGCACGTAAAAATCCCTCAGACCATGACCGAAGAAGGGGCTGATCATCGTATCGGCATTGATAAGCGCGACATTCGGTTTGCCCATCACTCGCAGGTTAACGGAGAAGAGCGCGATCATCGTCAGGATCGAGGCGAGAAGATTCAGGATCTTGAAGCGCACATTGAGGAGCGCCGTCACCATACCTGCCGCAGCACCTGCACTCATCGCAATCAGAGCCGCAAGCCAGGCATTGAGGCCAGCAATGATCAACACTGCAGTCACCGCCGCGCCAAGCGGAAACGAACCGTCCACCGTCAGATCCGGAAAATCGAGGACACGGAACGCAAGATAGACGCCGAGAGCGACGAAGGAATAGACCAGGCCGAGCTCGACGGCCCCCCAGAATGCGATTTGGCTCAAGGCTTTCAGCCCCTTCTTGTTTCCGTTCCGCCCGTCGCGAAACCGGAGCCTTTTAGCGCATAACCCCTTAAATCGGAACCGATTTAAGGAAAGGATTACGCGCAGTTTTTACATTGTTACAGCGTCCTTTGCGCGCCGTCTGGCGCGCGGCGCTGTAATGCAACAGCCGCCCCCGTGCAAACGGGAGCGGCTGATTGTCACTAAGACCCTGGAACGACGGTCGTTTATTCAATGACCTTGTTCGCGCGTGAAATAACGCTTTCCGGCAGAGTCACGCCCATCTTGCTTGCGGCGGCCTTGTTAATGACGAGGTCGCTGCCAGCTGCGGTCTTCACCGCGATATCGCCCGGGTTTTCACCCTTCAGCACCCGCACGACGATCTCTCCCGTCTGTTTGCCGACATCATAATAGTTGAAGCCGAGCGCTGCGATCGAGCCGCGAGAAACGGAGTCCGTATCAGCAGTGAAGAGTGGCAGCTTGCTCTCTTCGGCAACGGCAACCGCACCTTCGAGCGCCGAGATAATCGTGTTATCGGTCGGGATGTAGATCGCATCGGCACGGCCGACCAGCGCGCGGGCGGCGCCCTGCACTTCGGCAGACTTCGTGGCAGCCGATTCTACGATGGTGATGCCGGCCTTGTCGGCTTCGGCCTTCAGCGCTGCCAGCAGCGAGACGGAGTTCGCCTCGCCGGAATTGTAGAGGTAACCGATCGTCTTCACGTTCGGCAGGATTTCCTTGATCAGCGCGATATGCTCGCCGACCGGCGACATGTCGGAAAGACCAGTCACGTTACCGCCGGGCTTGTCCATGTTCTTGACGAGTTGCGCGCCGAGCGGATCGGACACGGCGGTGAAGACGACAGGGATATCGCGCGTCGCGGAAACGACGGCCTGGGCGGATGGCGTGGAGATCGGCACGATGACATTGGGCTCATCACCGGCGAACTGGCGGGCGATCTGGGCTGCGGTTGCCGGATTGCCCTGCGCGGATTCGAAGACGAACTTGAGGTTCTCGCCTTCCTTGTAGCCGGCAGCGGCCAGCACATCGCGCACGCCGTTGCGCGCTGCATCGAGTGCCGGATGTTCGACGATCGCGGTCACGGCAACCGTGACGTCATCCGCCTTCGCCGGCAGCGTCAGGGCCAAGGTTGCGGCAAAAGCCAGAAGAATTGAACGCATGAGTGTCCTCCAGGATGATTTTGAGGGCATTTTTAGGAAAAGTGCCCTCGATAATCAATCGCGGAGAATTGTAATGAAGATCAAACTTGCTGATCAGTCGTCGGCGCCGTGATTGGCGATCATCATCGCCTCGAAGGCAAGACGTTCCGTCTTTCGCAAGCGCTCGGATTCCGACTTGAGCTGACCGCAGGCCGCCAGAATGTCACGGCCGCGCGGTGTGCGGATCGGCGAAGCATAACCGGCCGAATTGATGAAATCGGCAAACTTCTCGATCTGCGCCCAGTCGGAGCACTGGTAGTTGGTGCCCGGCCACGGATTGAAGGGGATGAGGTTGATCTTCGCCGGCACGCCTTTCAGGAGCTGGATCAGTCCCTTGGCGTCTTCCAGGCTGTCATTGACGTCCTTCAGCATCACATATTCGAAGGTGATACGCCTCGCGTTTGAAAGCCCCGGATAGTTCCGGCAGGCCTCGATCAGTTCCTTCAACGGATACTTCTTGTTGATCGGCACGAGAATATCGCGCAGGTCGTCGCGAACGGCATGCAGCGAGATCGCCAGCATGACGCCGATTTCGTCACCGGTGCGAAGAATTTCGGGTACGACGCCTGACGTGGATAGCGTCACGCGGCGTTTGGACAACGACAGGCCGTCACCATCGGTGGCGATCAACAACGCTTGCTTGACGGCATCGAAGTTATAGAGCGGCTCGCCCATACCCATCATCACGATATTGCTGACTTTGCGGCCTTCGGAAGGCACGACGGCGCCGACAGGCACGTCGCGATCCGGGAAGTCGCCCAGCCGGTCGCGGGCCAGCAGAAGCTGGGACAGGATTTCCTCGGCAGTCAGGTTACGCACCAGGCGCTGCGTGCCGGTGTGACAGAAGGAACAGGTGAGCGTGCAGCCGACCTGGCTAGAAATGCAAAGCGTACCACGGCCTTCTTCGGGAATATAGACGGCCTCGATCTCGACCGGCCGGCCGGCGCCACGTGGCGGAAAACGCAGCAGCCACTTGCGTGTACCGTCATTGGAAATCTGTTCCTCGACGATCTCAGGCCGGGCGATAGTGAAATGCTGCTTCAGCATCTCGCGCATGTCCTTGGCGACATTCGTCATGTGGTCGAAATCGGAGACGCCGCGCACATAGATCCAGTTCCAGAGCTGCGAGACACGCATCTTGATCTGCTTGTCCGGCACGCCCTTTTCGCGCAGTGCCGCACCCATTTCCTCGCGCGTCAGACCGATCAGCGACGGCTTTGGCGAAAGCTCAACGCCGAGAGGCGCCCGCGTGGCGGGGTTGGCAACGGTCATCGCATCCATGACGGACATAATCTTCTAATCCCGAACTCAACATGGCAACCATCCCGGAAAGCCGGAAGACTTACGGGGCCGCTGACGCGTGATTGCAGAAAATGAATGGCGGAGCGGCGATAAATCGCGACCCTTCCGCAGCTGCGCGCCGCTTTAGCATCATTTTCGCCCCACGTCACTAGACATGGAAGCGTCACTATAGATGGAAACGACAGAGGCCGGCGCAAGGCCGGCCTTCGAAACATTGGCTCGAAACGCGAGCTTACTTACAGCTTTCGATCTGCTTCAGCGCAGCCGAGATGCCGGACAGAGAATAGCTGTAGGAGGTGCCGGTACCCTTGCGCGAGGTAGCGCTGACGGTCATGGAATGACCGGTCTTCATGGCTGCGACGAGCGCCGGCTCCTGAGCCGCATTCTCGACCCATCCGGCCTTGTCCTTGGTGAACATCACGAAAGTTTTATTGTCGATCGTAACGTTGATCTTCGAATTTTCCTTCACCGTGTAGCCCATCATAGCCTGCGGCTCATAGGAAATATTCTGGCCAGGGCGCTGCGACACGATGAAGAAGTTATCACCATGATCGACGCTTGCCGGCTGCTTGGCGGTCGGCACCGAAAGCACGTAGCAAACGGTGGCGTTGCCGGACTTGTAGGAATAAGCGCCCCATGCCTGGAACTGCTGGATGCGGGTCGGAGCCGCCTGCTGCGCTGCCGCCACTCCGGTCATAGCAACTGTGAGGGCGAAAGCGGATACGATACTTTTTACAAACATGGAATTCCTGCCGGTTCTTGCGGTTCAAGGCCCGAAGCGATCATTGCGGGCGGCGCATAATCACGATCTGCTTTATTTTGACTTAATTCAGGTTACCAAATGGTCAACAATGGCTGCAAATTGTATCTAACTGTTTCATTTTCGCCCGACTGTTAGTTTGCGAACCGACAGCTGCGCGTAAGGGTTACCCGCTGCCTTGATGGTTGAGCCCATCGGATCGGCTGAATTTAAGACACAAAGATTCAGGCAAGAGTTTGACCTTTCTAAAATCCGTTGTAGGTCGTTAAGGTGAGGAAATTCAGATCGAAATCTTGGCTGCGGGGAGTTCGTGAGAGGGATGGATGCCGAGGAAAGACAGCGTTTCGCTGCCCTCGCAAAGGCCGTTGCCGATGAGCGCGACGAGTCGGCATTCTCCGTACTCTTCGACCATTTCGCGCCGCGCCTGAAATCGTGGCTGATGCGCCAGAAAATGACGTCAGGCGAGGCTGAGGAACTGGTGCAGGAGATTATGATCGTTGTCTGGCACAAGGCCGATCTCTACGATCCTACTCGCTCCTCGTTCTCTACCTGGCTTTTCCGCATCGCCCGCAATCGGCGCATCGATCTCCACCGCCGCGCGCTGGCGCGCGTTTTCGACGTGGAGGATCCGACGCTTCAGCCCCCGGAAGAAATGCGCGCCGACGAAATCGTCGCCAATGATGATCGTGATGCCCAAGTACGCGATGCCGTCGGCCAACTCCCGCAGGAACAGCGAGCGCTGTTGCAGGCCGCCTTCTTCCTTGGCCAGTCGCATACCGAAATAGCCGAAGCGACCGGCCTACCGCTTGGCACGGTCAAATCGCGCATCAGGCTTGCCTTCGGCAAGCTCCGGAACCTGCTGGAACGGGAAGAGACCTAGATCGTCTTCATGCCGTCTTCGGAATGGTCGGCAAGAACACGATCGGCCGCCTCATAGTGGCTTGGCCGGATATTGCCCCTGACCATGGCAAATGCCGCCGACAGCACGGCAATATCATCCGAAAAGCCGATAACGGCAAAGATATCCGGGATGACGTCGACAGGCATGACGAAATAGGCAAGGGCCGCCAGAAGCACGCCGCGCACTCTGGTGGGCGTCTGCGGATCGAGCGCGCAATAAAAGCCGGCGACTACATCGCGTGAAAACGGAATCTGCCGCACCGCACGACGAAAGGTCGGCCAGAATTTCCGCCGCACCGTCTCCTCGCGCCGGTTCTGCGTGTCCTCGTCGCCCGGCAACAGGATCTCTCCGTATTTGACCTCGTCCATCCCGATATCCCTTTTCCTCGCTCCGATCATATGGTGATGGCCCAAGCTGAATCAATCGGCCGATTCAATTGGGGCGTCTTGCCGCCGCCTTCTCCATGGCCTTTGCCAGCTTGAAGTCCAGCTCCGTCAACCCACCGGCATCATGGGTGTTGAGCTTCACCTCCACACGGGAATAGACGTTGAACCATTCCGGATGATGGTTGAGCTTCTCGGCGGCAAGCGCCGATTCCGCCATGAAACCGAAAGCCTCCACAAAGCTCGCGAATTTGAATGTCTTCGAAATCGAACTTGCAGAATCGTCGAGCACCCAGCCCTTGAGTTCGCCGAGCGATTGGTTGATGGCCGATCTTTCCAGCTTTTCCATTTTCATGCCATGCTCCTTTCATCCTTCCGTCGGATCCTCAGATGAAACGTATCAGTCTCCTCTTTGTTTGCATTGGCAATATCTGCCGCTCTCCACTCGCCGAGGGAATATTTGATCACGTTGTGGGCGAGGCAGGCCTTGGCGATGCACTCCGCATCGATTCCGCCGGCCTCGGCGGCTGGCATCAGGGGGACTGCCCGACCCTCGCTCGATCGCCACGGCCAGCGCGCATGGCATCGACATTACCGGGCAGCGCGCCCGACAGATCTTGCCCGAGGATTTTGACGATTTCGATTTGATCCTCGCCATGGACCGCTCGAATGTCGTGGAACTGCGCCGCCATTCGCCACACGCAGACAACATTCGTCTCTATGGTGATTTCGCGCTTGGCACCGGCGAAGATATTCCGGACCCCTATTATGGCGGCCCGGAAGATTTTGAACTCGTCTATGCGAGGCTCTTGGCCGGCTGCAACACGCTGGTCGAAAGGCTCGGCGCCATCAGCGGCTCGTGGAGCGGGAAGACTTCCTCGGTCAGGTAAGGCCCCCCGCCGACAGATTCGCGCGACGACAGAAGCACGAAACGCGGCACGGTGAAGGTCGAGGTCTGGAAGTTGCCGCGACCCGCGAGGTAGTGGACCACGTCATCGACACGGGAATATTTCAGCCGGGCAAGCGTGACATGCGGCGTGAATTTTCGCGGATCCGGCGGCAGGCCGATGCGTTGGCAGATCCGCTCGATCTCGCCTTGAAGGGCGTACATTTCCGGCGAAGGAGAAACGCCAGCCCAGATCGAATGCGGTTTCTTGGAGCCGAAAGAGCCGATGCCATCCAGCCGAAGCTGGAATTCCGGCCGATCGATCCGGTCAAGGCGCTCGACGATTTCATCTGCGGTGCGGCCATCGACATCGCCGATGAAGCGAAGTGTGATGTGGTAATTCTCCACATCGATCCATCGTGCTCCGGGAAGACCACCACGCAACAATGACAGGCTCATCGCCGCATTGCGCGGAATTTCGAGGGCGGTAAATAGTCTCGGCATAACGAGCACTCCCCGAATCTTTTGCAGGTGCTCACACGGAATCACGCATTACAAACCTGTGCAAGCCCCTATTTCTTCACAGAAGAAATCGTGTTGACGAATTTTGTGACAGCCGGCTCCATCTTCTCCACCATCACGTTCACGCCCTTGGCATTGGGATGCATGCCATCATCGAGCTTCAGGCCCGCATCCAGCACCACACCGTCGAGGAAGAATGGATAGAGCTCAACCCCATGTTTTTCCGCAAGTTTCTGGTAGATCGGGTTGAAGCGTTCGGCATAGTCCGGACCCATGTTCGGCGGCGCCATCATGCCGGCAAGGAGCACGGCAATGCCACGCTCTTTTAACCGGCTTATCATCTGGTCGAGATTTTTTTCACTCTGTTCCGGAGGGATACCGCGAAGCGCATCATTGGCGCCAAGTTCGAGGATCACCCCGTCGGTTCCGTCAGGAATGGACCAGTCGATTCGCGCAAGCCCACCTGTGGTGGTGTCACCCGAGACGCCGGCATTGGTGATCGAAACGTCAATCCCTCTGGCCCTTAGAGCCGTCTGCAGCTTCTCTGGAAAGCCGTCGCCTGGCGGCAACTGGTAACCTGCCATCAGGCTATCGCCGAAACCGACCAGATTGATCGTACGCGCTTCGGCAACTGTCGAGAAAATCAGCGAGAAGATGATGACAGCGAAGTGAAGGGCGGCAACTTTAAATCTCATAGTGCTTTCCCTAGATTGGCTAGGTGCCGTTATGCGGCCATTCGGTTAGGGAATTATATAGGGCGATTTCTGTTGGCCAAAACCATCATCGATCTGAAACACGCCGATTTGACGCTCGGCAATGCCGCTGCCTCCGTCCATGTGCTGAAGGGCATCGATCTGGAGATCAGCGCCGGCGAATCCGTCGGCATCGTCGGCCCCTCGGGCTCCGGCAAGTCGACGCTGCTGATGGTGCTTGCGGGACTGGAAAAGCTCGACAGCGGCGAGATCAACATCAATGACACACCGCTTCATGCGCTGAGCGAGGATCAGGTCGCAGATTTCCGCGGCCGCAACATCGGCATCGTCTTCCAGTCCTTTCATCTGATTGCCAACATGACGGCGCTGGAAAACGTCGCGGTGCCGCTCGAGCTCGCCAATATTCCCAACCCCTTCGAGATCGCCCAACGCGAGCTGAATTCCGTCGGCCTCGGCGAACGCCTGAGCCACTATCCCGGCCAGCTCTCCGGCGGCGAACAGCAGCGTGTGGCGATCGCCCGCGCGCTGGCACCATCTCCCGCCCTGCTGATAGCCGACGAGCCGACCGGCAATCTCGACACCGATACCGGCCGGCAGATTGCCGACCTCCTGTTTTCCAAGCAGGCCGAACGCGGCACGACCCTGCTGCTGGTGACCCATGATATCGGCCTTGCCAACCGCTGCTCACGTCAGATCCGCGTCCGCTCCGGCCGCATCGAAGGTGATAGTGCCGTCCGCCAATCCGAGGCGGCGATTGCATGACGATCGTTACGCCGCGTATCTCGCTCGCCTTCCGTCTGGCCCTGCGCGAGCTGCGCGGCGGCCTGAAGGGCTTCTACATTTTCCTCGCCTGCATCGCACTCGGCACTGCGGCAATCGCCGCCGTCAATTCGGTGTCGCAGTCGATCACAGATACGATCGCTTCGCAGGGGCAGGAGCTTCTTGCTGGCGACGTTCGTTTCGAGCTCAACAACCGTGAAGCCACACCAGAGGAGATGAATTTCCTGCGCGGCCTCGGAGAAGTCTCCGTCTCCACCGGCCTTCGCTCCATGGCCCGCAAGCCCGACGGATCCGATCAAGCGTTGGTCGAGGTCAAGGCCGTCGACGAGGCCTATCCTCTCTACGGCACCTTCGAAGCGGAACCGAACTATCCGCTCGCCTCCATGCTATCAGGAGAAGGCGGTACCTACGGCGCCATTGTAGCCCCACTACTGCTGGAGCGGCTGGGGTTGCAGATCGGCGATGAATTGCTGCTCGGAAACGTCAAGCTCAGCATCACGGGTACCGTCAAGACGGAACCGGATGCGCTCTCGGAAGGCTTCGGTTTCGCCCCCCGCATGCTGGTCAGCCGGAATGCGCTTCAAGCCTCCGGGCTGATCCAGACAGGCAGCCTTGTGGAGCATGCCTACAAGATCAAGCTCGAAGACCGTGGCGCGATGGCCGGCATCCAGGCCCGCGCTACCAGAGAATTTCCTTCGGCCGGCTGGTCGATCCGCACCAGTGATCGTGCAGCACCGTCGCTGACGGAAAACATCACCCGCTTCTCACAGTTCCTGACGCTGGTCGGCCTGACCGCTCTGATCGTCGGCGGCGTCGGCGTCGCCAACGCGGTACGCGCCTTCCTCGACGCCAAACGAACCACGATCGCGACCTTCAAATGCCTCGGCGCGCCGGCGGCCGTCGTGGTGTGGATCTATCTGTTCCAGATCGCCATCATCGCGGCGGGCGGCGTCGTGATCGGCCTGGTGCTTGGCGCGCTGTCACCAATGCTGGCCGCACAGTTCCTTGCCCAATTCCTGCCAGTTTCTACCGATCCGACGCTCTATCCCGGCGCGCTGTTGCTTGCGGCCCTCTTCGGCATACTGACGACACTTGCCTTCGCCATCCTGCCGCTCGGCCATGCACGCGAGGTTCCGGCAACCGCGCTCTTCCGCGAGCAAGGCTTTGAAGCCCGCCGCCTGCCCTCCTGGCCCTATGTGCTGCTGGCCGTGCTCTTCCTGGCCGCATTGGCCAGCCTTGCCATCTTTACCGCCTATGACCGCTTCATTGCTGTGGTCTTCGTCGGAGCCATTATCTTCGCCTTCGTCATTCTGCGTCTTGTCGCGGCTCTGATCGCCTGGCTGGCGCGCAGGAGCCCGCGCGTAAATTCGCCGGCGCTCCGGCTGGCGATCGGCAATATTCATCGCCCCGGCGCTTTGACACCCTCCGTCGTCCTTTCGCTCGGCCTCGGCCTTGCGCTGCTGGTGACCCTGACGCTGATCGACGGCAACCTGCGCCAGCAATTGACCGGCCGCATGAATGAAGGCGCGCCGACTTTCTTCTTCGTTGATATCCAGGGCGCCGAACTCGATACCTTCCGCAACCTGATCCACACCCGGTCACCAAATGGCAAACTGGTGGAAGTGCCGATGCTGCGCGGCCGCATCATCGCCTTTAACGGCCAGGACGTGACCAAGATGAATGTTCCCGCTGCTGGCCGCTGGGTGCTCAACGGCGACCGCGGCATCACTTACGAGGAAAGCCCGCCGGAAAATTCGACACTTGTCGAAGGTCAATGGTGGGCAAAGGACTACAGTGGCGAGCCGCTTGTTTCCTTTTCCGCGGAAGAGGCACATGAACTCGGCCTCAAGATCGGCGATACTGTGACTGTCAACGTCCTCGGCCGCAACATCACGGCCAAGATCGCCAATCTGCGGCGGGTCGAGTGGGAATCGCTGTCGATCAACTTCGTGATGGTCTTCTCTCCGAACACGTTCCGTGGTGCCCCACATGCGTGGCTTGCGACACTGACCGACCCTGCCTCGACCGAGGCGGATGACGCTGCAATCCTGAAATCCGTGACCAACACCTATCCGACGATCACCAGCGTGCGTGTCAAGGACGCGATCGATATCGTCAACCAGCTGGTCGGCGAGCTTGCAACCGCGATCCGCGCTGCAGCTTCCGTCGCCCTCATCGCTTCCGTCCTCGTGCTGGCTGGTGCACTTGCCGCCGGCAACCGTGCGCGAACGCATGATGCGGTGGTGTTGAAAACTCTTGGCGCGACGAGAGCCATGCTGATCCGCGCCTTCAGCTACGAATATCTGATCCTCGGCGTTGCCACCGCCATCTTCGCACTCTTTGCCGGCGGCGTGGCCGCCTGGTTCATCGTCAGCCGCATCATGCGCCTGCCCTCCAGCTTCATGCCCGATGTCGCCGGACTCACGCTCATCACGGCTCTCGTATTGACTGTCGGCATCGGCCTCATCGGCACCTGGCGCATTCTCGGGCAGAAGGCAGCACCCGTTTTGCGCGAGCTGTAGCGGTTGGGATGCTCAAATCCCTTCACCTTACGGCGATTTAACCGAGCGGCTGGTTGCAAAGGCCTTGTTTGAAATGAGCGAAAGCCTCATATTGTCTGCAGGCATGCTGGAGCTCCGCAGCGGCGCCCGGGTCGTGAACCCGACACCGTATCTTCATCGGAGCTTGTAAGAGGAAACTATGGCTGATCTTCGAAACTACCAAAGCCGTGCACAAACCGGCGAAGTGATTGATCAAGGCCTCCGCGCTTATATGCTCAAGGTCTACAACCTGATGGCGCTGGGTCTGGCGATCACTGGTTTGGCCGCCTATTTCGCATTCACCTTCGCCGTCCAGGACGGCCAGCTCACCCAGTTCGGCCAGGTCCTGTACCAGTCGCCCCTGCGCTGGGTCGTGATCCTTGCGCCTCTTGCGGCGGTCTTCTTCCTGAGCTTCCGCATTAACCGCATGAGCGTGGCTGCGGCTCAGACAACCTTCTGGATCTATGCTGCGCTGGTCGGTCTCTCGCTGTCGTCGATCTTCCTGATCTACACGCAATCGAGCATCACACAGACCTTCTTCGTGACCGCCGCCTCCTTCGGTGCGTTGTCGCTCTACGGCTACACGACCAAGCGTGACCTGTCGGCGATGGGCTCGTTCCTGATCATGGGTCTCTTCGGCCTGATCATCGCTTCGCTGGTCAACATCTTCCTGGCTTCGTCGGCCCTGCAGTTCGCAATCTCCGTGATCGGCGTGCTGATCTTCGCAGGCCTCACCGCCTACGATACCCAGCGGATCAAGGAAATGTATTATGAAGCAGACGGTTATGACGTCGCTGGCCGCAAGGCCATCATGGGCGCCCTGACGCTCTACCTCGACTTCATCAACCTCTTCATGTTCCTGCTGCAGTTCATGGGCAACCGGAAATAACCAAGCTGGACTGAAACACGAAAGGCGGCTTCGGCCGCCTTTTTTGTTGCGAGCAGTTGACCGGAGTGCTTCAACAAGAGCCTTCTCTCAACCATGCCGATCGACTCGAAATGCCCCCTATTCTACGCGACGCCCTTCCTTCCGATCTTCCCGCCATTACCGAAATCTACCGCGAGTCCGTGCTGACCGGTACGTCCAGCTACGAGATCGTACCGCCGACGCAGGCAGAAATCGCAGCCCGCTTCTCCGCCATCCGCGAGCAGAGCTATCCGTACATTGCCGCCACCGGCGAAGACGGAACCCTGCTTGGCTACGCCTATGCCTCCGCCTTCCGCACGCGGCCAGCCTACCGCTGGCTGGTCGAGGATTCGATTTATCTCAGCACGGAGGCGCGCGGAAAGGGCATCGGCAAGCTGCTGCTCGGAGAGCTGATCTCCCGCTGCACTGTGTCTGGCTTTCGACAGATGACCGCAGTCATCGGCGGCGCGAGCCCGGCTTCGATCGCGCTTCACCGCTCGCTCGGTTTCGAAGTGATCGGCCTGATGAAGGGTACTGGCTATAAGCACGGCCGCTGGCTGGACACGATGCTGATGCAGCGCGAACTCGGCGAAGGGACGGAAACCCACCCCGATCCTGATGCCTATCCCGGTACGCTGTTCAAGGGATGAGCTTGTCTACTTGTCGACGAGCTTCAACGACTTGTCGAAGACCTTCAGCACCGGTCCGAGCTCGTGCCCGCGCTTCAGGATCATGCCGTTAAAATTCACGACGGAAAAAGCGCCCTGCTTTGCGGCAAGCTTCGGGTTCTTCTCGATTCGGAAGAGAGGCATTTCGCCTGAGCGCTTGAAGACAGAGAAGACTGCCTTCTCCTTGGTGTGGTCGATGGCATAGTCTTTCCACTCGCCCTCGCCCACCATACGACCGTAGATCCACAGGATCTGGTCGAGCTCCCGCCGGTGAAATGTCACCGGCATCGGCTCCTTGTTTTGTCTGTATTCCCTGAGATCAACGACGGTTGAAGAACTATTGTCGACGGAGCGGCTTTCGCCGTGTCGCAAATCCGGCGTATCTGTCATCAGACTCCCAAGACCTCCACGTGTGACAGGAGAGTGACAGTTTGCCCGAGCCACGGCAAATTGCAAGGGTACGGACTGTCACACTGTGGACGAAACCGGCTTTCTCCGGAGCGCCGCATTTCAGTCAAAACAGCGCCTCATTTCCAAGAGAACTATAGGTTCCAGTTTGGCGCCAGCGCGCCAAAGGGCCCGGCGGAGCGTATCGACCTTAACCCCAGCCCCGAATACGCTTGGCCGGGCCGCCTGATATTCATCCGCAAGCGGATGAAATTCTTAGATATTTTTTCCAGCCATGACGACGGCCGCGCCGAGGATTGCTCCCGGATCGCCGTTAGGCGTCGCAGACTGCAAGAGAATCGCCGACCCCTCCAGATCAGGTTTTTCCATCACACTCGCCGGCAGGGTGAGCGTCGTGGCCTTGCCGTCCCACATGCCGACGGTCTCCACATCGGTCACACTGTGGAGGTAAGAAATCTTCTTGCCGCTGTTTTCGCCCTTCTCGACATCGATCGTTTTTTCCTTCTCGAAATAGACGATCACGACATTGGCCTTGCCCTGTCCGGCGCCGAGCTTGATCTCCAACTCATCGCCGCTCATACGCGCACTCACAGGTATTGTCAGGCCTTTACCCTCGTTGGCATAGCCGTTTATCTTGCCGTTGATGCCGGCGAGATCCGCACCTGCAAGATGGTCACGGCCATTGACGATTGCCTGCGGCGTGTAGACGTTGCTGCGGCCCATCATGCGGGCATAGCCGTACTGCCGCTCAGTATTTTCCTTTGAGCTCAGCGTGTCGGCCCAGCCGAGATAATTCCAGTAGTCGACATGATAGGCGAGTGCGATGACATTGCCCTGGCTGACAAGCTTGCGGAATGCGGCATCGGCCGGCGGACAGGAGGCGCAGCCCTGCGCCGTGAACAGTTCAACGACGCCTTTCGGCGTGCCGTCTTCGGCCAAGAGCGGACCTGCAAAGGCAAGCCCGGCGACCAGCGGGATCAAAAAACGCGGGGACATTCACCAGCACCTCTTTTTCAGCGCCGGCAACAGTCCTGAACCGCCGGCTCTGAGATATGAACGTACGAATAATCCTTCCAGGTCCAAACGCAAAGTCACGAACGGGTGAGACGGAGCCCCAGGCGGAGTGCAGCCAAAACACATCACCGTGAGCAGTGAAACACCCTCGTTTTCCGCAAAGAAAAACCGCCGGAAATTGCTCTCCGGCGGTCATTATCAGGAAAGTATCTTAACAATCAGGCTGCAAGATCCCGCAGAACCGTCTGCAGGATGCCGCCATTGTTGAGGTAGACGACCTCGTCCAGCGTATCGACACGCGACAGCAACGGAACGTCCTTTACCGTTCCATCGGCGTAGGTGATCTTGGCGATCTTCTTTTCGCGCGGCTTGATGTTTTCGAGGCCCTCGATGGTGACGAGTTCGTCGCCCTTCAGGTTGAGGCTCTGCCAGGTCGTGCCCTCTTCGAAGACGAAGGGGATGACACCCATGCCGACCAGATTCGAACGATGGATACGCTCGAAGCTCTGAGCGATCACGGCCTTGACGCCGAGCAGGTTGGTACCCTTTGCAGCCCAGTCACGCGAGGAGCCGTTGCCATATTCCACGCCCGCGAAGATGACGAGCGGAACGCCTTCGGCCTTGTACTGCATGGCCGCGTCGTAGATCGAGGTCTCTTCCTTGGACGGATAGTGGATAGTGTAACCACCTTCCTTGCCGTTGGCGCCGAGCATGAAGTTACGGATGCGGATATTGGCGAAGGTGCCGCGCATCATGACTTCATGGTTGCCGCGACGCGTACCGTACTGGTTGAAGTCGGCGACTGCGACGTCATGGCCAAGCAGGTAGGCCCCAGCCGGCGAAGCGGCCTTGATCGAACCGGCCGGAGAAATGTGGTCGGTCGTGATCTTGTCGCCGAAGAGGCCAAGAACGCGTGCGTCCTTGATGTCCGACGTCCCGGTACCCTTCTTGCCCATGCCGACAAAGTACGGCGGGTTCTGGACGTAGGTCGAGTCGTCGTCCCAGGCATAGGTCTGGCCTGGAGGAACCTGAACGGCCTGCCAGTTTTCGTCGCCCTTGAAGACGTCGGCATACTTGGTTTCGTAGAGCTCGCGGGTCACGTATTTCTGGATGAAGTCCTGAACCTCGTGCGAGGTCGGCCAGATGTCCTTGAGATAGACCGGGTTGCCGTTTTGGTCTTCGCCGATCGGCTCCTTGGTCAGGTCTTTCTGCACCGTGCCGGCAAGTGCGTAGGCGACGACGAGCGGCGGCGAAGCGAGATAGTTCGCCTGGACGTCCGGAGAAATACGGCCTTCGAAGTTACGGTTGCCCGAGAGCACGCCGGAAACGATCAGGCCCTTGTCGTTGATCGTCTTGGAGATCGGCGCCGGCAGCGGGCCGGAATTGCCGATGCAAGTCGTGCAGCCGAAACCGACGAGATTGAAGCCGAGCTTGTCGAGATCGGCCTGCAAGCCGGACTTGGCAAGATATTCGCCGACCACCTGCGATCCCGGAGCAAGCGAGGTCTTAACCCACGGCTTGGTCTTTAGACCCTTGGCAACGGCGTTGCGGGCAAGAAGACCTGCAGCGATCAGAACCGACGGGTTGGAGGTGTTGGTGCAGGAGGTGATGGCGGCAATCGCGACGTCACCATGGCCGAGATCGAAATCCGTGCCTTCGACCGCATAGCGGTTGGAAAGTTGGCCGGGCTTCTTGTAGTCGGCATCCATCGAGCCGGCGAAACCGGAAGCGATGTTTTCGAGCGCGATGCGGCCTTCCGGACGCTTCGGACCGGCCATCGACGGAACGACGTCGCCGAGATCGAGTTCCAGTGTGTCGGTGAAGACGAGATCGGAGCCGTCGCCTTCACGCCACATGCCCTGAGCCTTGGAATAGGCTTCGACGAGCGCGATCCGGTCATGCGTACGGCCGGACATGGTGAGGTAGTTGATGGTTTCGCCGTCGACCGGGAAGAAGCCGCAGGTGGCACCATATTCCGGACCCATGTTGCCGATCGTCGCGCGGTCGGCGAGCGGCATGTTGTCCATGCCCGGGCCGAAGAACTCGACGAACTTGGAAACGACACCCTTCTTGCGCAGCATCTGCACGACGGTCAGAACGAGATCGGTCGCAGTGACGCCTTCCTTCAGCTTGCCAGTCAGCTTGAAGCCGATGACTTCGGGCAGGAGCATCGAAACCGGCTGACCGAGCATGGCGGCTTCAGCTTCGATACCACCCACACCCCAGCCGAGAACGCCGAGACCGTTGATCATCGTCGTGTGCGAATCGGTGCCGACGCAGGTATCAGGATAGGCGATCGTTTCGCCATCCTCTTCCTTCGTCCAGACGGTCTGGCCGAGATATTCGAGGTTGACCTGGTGACAGATGCCGGTGCCCGGAGGAACGACGCGGAAATTCTTGAACGCCTGCTGACCCCACTTCAGAAAGCGGTAGCGCTCGCCGTTGCGCTGATATTCCAGCTCGACGTTTCTGGCGAAAGCCTGCGGCGTGCCGAATTCGTCGACGATGACGGAGTGGTCGATGACGAGGTCAACGGGAACGAGCGGATTGATCTTTTCCGGATCGCCACCGAGAGAAACCATCGCGTCGCGCATTGCGGCCAGGTCGACGACGGCGGGAACGCCGGTGAAGTCCTGCATCAGCACGCGGGCCGGACGGTAGGCGATCTCGTTCTCGACGGCACCCTTGTTATCAAGCCATTCGGCGACGGCAAGGATGTGCTCCTTGGTGACCGATTGACCATCCTCGAAGCGCAGCAGATTTTCCAGCAGCACCTTCATCGAATAGGGGAGCTTCGATACGCCCGGCAGGCCGTTTGCCTCAGCCTTCGGCAGGCTGTAGTAGACATAGTCCTTTCCACCAACGGAAAGCGTGGACCGACAATTGAAACTGTCAAGAGATTTAGACACGAGAGACCCCGTTTCTGATAGCCAACACAGTCGTGCGAACGCCTATGCACTTAATGCACATCAGGATGCGGGTACGGCCATTTCCGCTGTCCGCACGTGAGGAGAAGACCTCAAGTTCGGCGCAAGGATGAAATTCACGCCGACCGCTGGCGTGGTTGCAGGTCTTATAGATAATTTCGTAAAGACTTGCCATACCGACAAAGGTCAAAATTGGACATTTTTTGAGCCTGCCCGAGGGCGCAATGAAGAAAGAGCCGATGCATGCATCTTATCGCTGAAAATCTGGCTGCCCGGCGCGGGGAAGATCTGATTTTCGTTAACGTTTCCTTTCACTTGCAGGCCGGCGAGGCGCTTATCCTGACGGGTAAAAACGGATCGGGAAAGTCCACTTTACTGCGGGTGGTGGCAGGCCTTTTAAGACCTGAAAAAGGCTCAGTCACAACAGCCGATTTGCACGGTGGCGAAAGGCGCCCGGCAGCAGAAGCAAGCCACTACCTCGGTCATCGTAACGCAATGAAGAATGAACTTACGGTTGCAGAAAATCTGGATTTCTGGCGATCTTTTCTCGGGCCGGCTGAAGTCGTAGGCCTCAGCACTGAAGATGCAGCAGAAGCTGTCGGCCTGCCCGGCATAACCCACCTGCCCTTTGGTTACCTTTCCGCCGGCCAGCAGCGCCGCTTTGCCTTCGCCAAACTTCTGGTAGCGTATCGCCCAGTCTGGATCTTGGACGAGCCGACGGCAGCACTGGATGCGAGCGCAGACAAATTGTTCGCGGGGCTGATCGAAACGCACCGCCGGGAAGGTGGCATCGTAATCGCCGCGACCCATCAGCCGCTCGGGCTTGAGAATGCCGGAGAATTACGCATGACCGGTTTTGCCGGCGTCGACCAGGGAGTCTGGGAATGATCGCCCTCTTCCTTCGCGACCTCAGGCTTTCCATCCGCGCTGGCGGCGGCGCATTGATCGGCATCCTCTTTTTTCTGACGATCGTCGCCGTCATTCCTTTTGGTATCGGACCTGATCTTGCGCTGCTCTCGCGCATCGGCCCGGCCATCGTCTGGATCGGCGCTCTACTTGCGGCCCTTCTCGGGCTCGATCGCCTGTTCCAGGCGGAGCGCGACGACGGCTCGCTCGATCTGATGCTCATGCAGGAAACACCGCTGGTGCTGACCGTGCTCGTCAAATGCGCTGCACACTGGACGGCAACCAGCCTGCCGCTCGTCATCGCCTCCCCATTGCTCGGCCTCTTCATGAACATGAACGAGACAGCGATCGGCGCGACCATGCTTACCCTTCTTGTCGGCTCGCCGGCGATCACCTTCATCGGCGCCGTCGGTGCAGCCGTTGCCGTTGCGCTGCCGCGCGGTGGCCTGTTGGTCTCGGTACTGATCCTGCCGCTGACGATCCCGGTGCTGATCTTCGGCGTCAGCGCCACCTATGCGGCGGTCGTGGGACCGGCGCCCTTCCTGCCGCCGTTTCTGATCCTCATTGCCCTGACGCTTTTCTTCGCCGTCATCGGTCCGGCTGCGGCCGCGCTGGCACTCAGAAACACGGCGGATTGATCGCCACTTCGATTGCGGCTCCGGGCGGATCAAGGTAAGGAAGCGGATATGAGCGAAACGAGCCTTGCCATCAGCAAATTCAGCGACCTCGCCAACCCGACGCGGTTTCTGGCGCTGGTATCGCGCGTCATTCCATGGCTGGCCGGCATCACCGCCCTCTGTTTTATCATCGGCCTCTATCTGAGCTTCTCGACGGAAGGGGATTACCAGCAGGGCGAGACCGTGCGCATCATGTATGTGCATGTGCCCACGGCCTGGCTGTCCATGATGTGCTATACGATCATGAGCATTTCGGCGATCGGCACACTCGTCTGGCGCCATCCGCTGGCTGATGTGTCGGCCAAGGCCGCCGCCCCGCTCGGAGCCGCCTTCACCCTGCTTGCACTCGTCACAGGCTCGCTCTGGGGCAAGCCCATGTGGGGCACATGGTGGGTCTGGGATGCGCGACTGACCTCGGTCTTCATTCTCTTCCTGATGTATCTCGGCCTGATCGCGCTGAACCGCGCCATGGATGAACCCTCCAGGGCTGCGCGCGTTACCGCCGTCCTCATCCTCGTCGGCTTCGTCAATATACCGATCATCAAGTTCTCGGTCGACTGGTGGAACACGCTGCATCAGTCGGCAAGCGTCATGCGCCTTGAAGGCCCGGCGATCGATCCGGAATTCCTGCGCCCGCTGCTGATCATGGCGATCGCCTTCACCCTGCTGTTCTTCACCCTGCATCTGATGGCGATGAGAAACGAGATCTGGCGCCGCCGTATCGCCTCCCAGCGCCGCATGGCCGCCCGTATGGCAGGCCGGGAGGAATAGCGATGGGCGGCTCCTACGCTTTTTACGTCTATGGCTCCTATGGCTTTGCTGCCCTCGTGACGATTGCGGTGACGCTCTGGACCTGGTCTGACGGGCGGGCGCGCCAGAAGGAATTGGCAGCGCTCGAAGCCGCCGGCATCCGCCGCCGTTCCGCCAGACCGAAGGACGGCGAATGACCGAGGCTCCACAAGAGGATAGACCGAAGAGCCGCGGCCCCAGCCGCTATGCACTTGCACTGATACCGCTGGTCGTTTTCGGCGGTATTGCCGCGACTGCAGCAAAAATGCTCTACGATCAGGATTTCCATGGCAAGAACATCGCCGAGATTCCGTCCGCCTTGATCGGAACGGAAGCGCCGCCGCTGAATCTGCCGCCGCTCGAAGGCTCTGGACTGCCGGCGCTGACGGATGAGGCGGTCAAGGGCAAGCTCACTCTCGTCAACGTCTTCGCCTCCTGGTGCATTCCCTGCCGCGACGAACATCCTCTCCTGAAGCAGCTCGCCGAGGATGGGCGGCTGAACATCGTTGCGATCAATTATAAGGACAAGAACGAGAACGCCCTGCGCTTCCTCGGCGAACTCGGCAACCCCTACCAAGCCATTGGCATAGACCCGAACGGCAAGGCAGCGATCGACTGGGGTGTCTACGGCATTCCGGAAAGCTATCTCGTAGCACCCGACGGCACGATCATTTACAAGCGTGTCGGCCCTTTCGACGATATCAGCCTGAAGGAAGGCCTTTTTCCGGCAATGGAAAAGGCGCTGGGCAAGCCGGTTTCTTAAGCCCCGCTCTGCCAGACCTTGATCGCTTCGACAGGCCAGATCAACATCAGCACATTCAGCGTCAGATTGTCCCGGATCACGTAACCGGTGAATATCTCGAAGAAGATCGCAATGGCAACCGTCAGCGCCACGGGCGCTCTCGAGGCGAAGAAGAAGCCGACGGCCATGAAGATCGTATCCATGACCGAATTGATGATGCTGTCACCGTAATAATCGAGCGAGATCGTCGCCGTGCGGTAGCGATCGATGATCAGAGGCGAATTTTCCAGAAGCTCCCAGCCGGATTCGACGAGCATTGCCAGAAGCAGCTTCGCCGCAAGCGGCTTGCCGCGAAGCAGGAGGTGCGCAAGCCCGTAGAACAGGAAGCCGTGGATGATGTGCGACGGCGTGTACCAGTCGGACAGGTGCTGGGAATTGCCGCTGGAATTGACCGTGCCTTCCCAGAGTTTGACGTAACCACAGGTACAGATCGGCACCCGGCCCATCAGATATTCGGCGATGATCTGGACGATCAACACCGCAAGGCAGGCAGAAAACCAGAAGACCTGATGCCGCGCTCGGTCGGCGCCGTCGATGACAGTCACTTTTCGCTTTCCGCCTCGGTGGAAATGCTGTGCTTCAGCACCAGCGGCATCTGCGCCATCGTGAAGATGATGGTGATCGGCATCGTGCCCCAGACCTTGAAGGCGACCCAGAAATTATCCGAGAAATTGCGCCAGACGACCTCGTTCAGCACCGCGAGGAAGAGGAAGAAGATGCCCCAGCGGATCGTCAGCTTGCGCCAGCCTTCGGCATCGAGCTGGAAGGCAGCGTTGAAGACATAGCCGAGCAGCGACTTGCCGAAGGCAAGGCCGCCGAGCAGGGCAAAGCCGAAGAGCGCGTTGACGATGGTCGGCTTCATCTTGATGAAGGTTTCGTTCTGCAGCCAGATCGACAGCGAGCCAAAGATCAGCACGACGATGCCTGAAACGAAGGGCATGATCGGCAGATGGCCGAGCATGATCTTGGAAACCACCAGCGAGAGAATGGTTGCGCCCATGAATAGCCCTGTCGCCACGAAGAGCGGACCACCGAGTTCGGTCAATGCCGGAAAACGCGCGACCAGCCATTCGCCACGCAGATTGGCAAAAAAGAAGACCAGAAGCGGCCCTAATTCCAGCGCCAGCTTCAGAAGCGGATGATGCCGGTCTGCGGCGCTCGGAGTAATATCGCTTTCAGTCATCATGCTTCTCTAAACCTGCTTTTTTGCAATGCATGCAAGCCATCGACGGCTAATCTGTGGCATCATTGGCCGATACCGGCAATGGCCTGCGCAAAATCCTCTGCCTCGAACGGTTCGAGATCGTCGACCCCTTCCCCTACGCCGATGAAATAGACCGGCAGCTTATGCTTGGCGGAGATGGCCACCAGGATGCCGCCGCGCGCCGTGCCGTCAAGCTTGGTCATGATCAGCCCGCTGACACCGGCGACATTCCGGAAGATCTCAACCTGATTGAGCGCATTCTGTCCGGTTGTCGCATCGAGTGTCTGGAGCACGGTATGCGGCGCATCGGGATCGAGCTTGCCGAGCACGCGCACGATCTTTTCCAGCTCGGCCATCAGCTCTGCCTTGTTCTGCAGACGGCCCGCCGTATCGATGATCAGCACATCGCATTTCCTGGCTTTTGCCTGTTCGAAGGCGTCATAGGCAAGGCCCGCAGCATCCGCGCCAAGCTTGGTGCCGATGAATTCGGATTTGGTGCGATCGGCCCAGATCTTCAACTGCTCGATGGCGGCAGCGCGGAACGTATCGCCGGCCGCCACCATCACCTTGAGGCCGGCGCCGGAAAGCTTGGCTGCCAGCTTGCCGATCGTTGTCGTCTTGCCGGTGCCATTGACACCGACGACGAGGATGACATGCGGCTTGTGGGAGAGATCGAGTTGCAGCGGCTTGGCAACCGGCTTCAATACCTTGGCGATTTCACTCGCCATGATGCGGCTGACATCCTCGCCGGTCACATCCTTGCCGTAACGCTCCGAAGCCAGCGTATCGGTCACCCGCATCGCCGTCTCGACGCCGAGGTCGGCCTGGATCAGCAGGTCCTCGAGATCCTGCAGCGTATCATCGTCGAGCTTGCGCTTGGTGAAAAGCGCGGCGATCTGGCCGGTAAGCTGAGAAGAGGTGCGCGCGAGACCATTGCGCAGGCGCTGGAACCAGGAAAGCCTCGGCTGCGGCGCGGCCACAGGTTCGGGTTCGGCTTCCGGTCCGATGGCAAAGCCTCTGGGAAGGATGTGATTCGGCGCCGATTCGGCGGGGGTGACGCCCCCCTCTGTCCTGCCGGACGTCTCCCCCGCAAAGGGCGAGATTGGCAAGGATTGAGAATCCTGCAGTACCTCAGCTGGAATTTCCTGGGCGTCGTGAGTCGGAATCTCTTCTGGAAATGTCTCGGTTGGCTCGACCCTGCCTTCCTCTCTCACAGCAGCGTCATCCTCCAAACGATCTCCCTCCTCGTGGGGGAGATGTTCCAAAGGGACAGAGGGGGGTGCTGCCGCAGCGTCGTCTGCATTCGCTTCTGCCTCGGCTTCCAGCAGCGACAGAGGGACAACGCCCATGTCGCCCAGACCATCAGCAGTAGGGAGGAATTCGGACCGTTGTTGCTCCGCGAGAGCTTCCACGATATCCGCCGCCGGCCCGCCGGCCGTATCCATTTCTTCGGCAAGAACCGGATCAGCAGCAACCGGCAGATCTTCGTCGCGCGAGCGCGGCTCCAGTTCCTTCTCCACGGCTTCCGGCACTAGCTCTTCAGCCGGCTTGCCGAAGGTGAAGACCTTTTTGATGAAACTAAGTGCCATGAAGCTGTCCGTGAAGTCAGGCCGCCGCGGCAGCCGTCAATTGCATGTCGAGATGCTTGCCATTGTGGCCAGTGATCGTCGCTTCGACGAGATCGCGTGGACGAAGACCGGGCACTCCGACAAGCGTGAAGTTTTCCGTGTGGGCAAGACCGCTATTTTCCACCAGCAGCCATTGCCGCGTTCCGACCATCTTGTCCAGATGGCGCCGGTGCAGCGTCTGTCCAGTGGCGCGCAGGCGGGCGGCGCGATCCTTGATGAGAGAACGGTCGAGTTGTGGCATACGCGCAGCGGGCGTGCCGGGACGCGGGCTGTAGGGGAAGACGTGCAGATGCGCGATGTCGGCCTCTTCCGCCAGCCGCACCGCATTTTCGAACATCTCTTCGGTCTCTGTCGGGAAACCGGCGATCATGTCCGCACCAAAACTCATCTCCGGCCGCAGCCGACGCACGTCTTCGATGAAGCGCAGGGCGTCAGCCCGCAGATGCCGGCGTTTCATGCGCTTCAGGATCATGTCGTCGCCATGTTGCAGCGATAGGTGCAGATGCGGCATGAAGCGCTGCTCGTCGGCGATCAGATCCATGAGATGGCGATCGGCCTCGATGCTGTCGATGGAAGACAGCCGCAGGCGACAGATCTCCGGCACCTGCTTCAGCAGCGTTTTTGCCAGCAGCCCGAGCGTCGGCTGACCGGGAAGATCGTCGCCATAACTCGTGGCGTCGACACCGGTCAGCACGATTTCGCGATAGCCGCTTTCGACGAGGTTGCGCGCCTGATCGACCACCGCCCCCATCGGCACGGAACGCGAATTGCCGCGGCCATAGGGAATGATGCAGAAAGTGCAGCGATGGTCACAGCCGTTCTGCACCTGGATGAAGGCGCGCACATGGCCGTCGATATGCCTGACCATCTGCGGCGCGGTGTGGCGCACACTCATGATGTCGTTGACACGCAGCTTCTCTTCCGCCGAAACGCCGAAATCCGGAAGCCCGCGATAAGACGCAGCCCTCAGCTTCTCTTCATTGCCGAGCACCGCATCGACCTCGGCCATTTCGGCAAAGGCCTGCTTTTCCGTCTGCGCCGCACAGCCGGTGACGATGATGCGGGCATGCGGATTGTCGCGACGCGCACGGCGGATCGCCTGGCGGGCCTGACGCACGGCCTCGCCGGTCACGGCACAGGTATTGACCAGGATGGCATTGTTGAGCCCGGCTGCTTCTGCCTGCGATCTCATCACTTCGGATTCATAAGTATTGAGACGACAGCCGAAGGTGATGACCTCGACGCCGCTCACCGCGCTTCCGCTCCGCGTTCGGCATCACGCGACCATGTGCCGGTCGATGGATCGAGCGTGCCGGACCATTCCCATTCGGCAGGACCGGTCATGACCACGTGATCGTCCCCTCGCCAGTCGATCCTCAGCGGCTGGCGGATCGGGCTGGAGGCGACATCGATCGTCACCTTGCGGCCGGTACGGCCAGTGCGAGCAGCACTGACGGCGGAGGCGCAGGCGGCCGAACCGCAGGCGAGCGTCAGGCCTGCTCCGCGCTCCCAGGTGCGCGTCCGCAGCGCCGAGTCCGAAATGACCTGCGCCAGCGTGATATTGGCCTTCTCCGGGAAGATCGGATGGTTTTCGAGCAGCGGCCCGAAGCGTTCGAGATCGAAGCTCATCGGATCGCGGTCGACCCAGAAGATCGCATGCGGATTGCCCATGGACATGGCCGAGGGCGAATGCAGGACGGGATTGTCGATCGGCCCTATCTGCAGTTCGATACGGCTCGTATCGTGGAATTCTTCCGCGAGTGGGATCCGGTTCCAGTCGAAGACCGGCAGCCCCATGTCAACGGATATCGTGCCGTCATCGTGTTCGAAGGCATTCAAGATGCCGGCAACGGTCTGGAAGGTGAAAGCCTTCTTGCCGGTTTCGGCGGCTAACGCCTGCACGACACAGCGAGTTCCGTTGCCGCAGGCCTGCGCCTTGGATCCGTCGGAATTCAGGATGTCGATATAGGCATCAGTGCCTTGCGCCTTTGGATCATGAATCGCCATGATCTGGTCGAACTGCGTCTCGGCATCGGCATTGAGCGCGATGGCAGCCTGTGGCGTCACCTTGTCGCTCCGCCCGCGCATGTCAACGACCAGGATCTTGTTGCCAAGCCCGTTCATCTTCGCGAATTCGACCGTGTTGCTCATCTGATTATGTCCGCTGCGTTTCGGCTGTATATGGCGGAAATGCTCAGGGATTACCAGTGGGTGAGCGCCAAGCGAGGTTCGTCCTTTTTCTTACGCGCAAAGGCAAAGCCCGTTCGGAATCAGAATGGATACGGCACAGTCAACCTATGAAAACCAGACAAAATCTGGATCTAACGCGCCACGCCATCGGAATTGAGGGACGCCGTGTGGGCTTCAACGATAGCAGCGGTGATAACCTTTCTGAGCTCATAGACCAACAAGCGAGACCGTTTGCGATCCAGGTCCTGTGCCGCCTTCGCCAGATTCAGGCCTTCTTTCAGAACTATATTATGGGCGCGAGCCAACGCCCAGCTTTCTATATCCGGGTTTATCATTTGATATCTCCGCCGATTCATTCGGCATCAAGGATATTCACGAATCATTTTACAGAATTTACTTAAGTAGAAAGTAGAATCAGAAGCGGAATATTTTGCAACTGGCTTTTAGGGCGAATTCGGCTCACCGATCGAAATATTCTACCAGACATCAGCGAATTCTAAGGCGAATATGTTAGTATATATAGATATATACTTCCGTCGTCGCGACCGGCTGCATGATGGATTATCCCTCGCCACTCCTGCCGTTCGGCTTCAGAAAAGTCCGCAACGACGTCGCTAGACGCATTCGCCTTGACTTTCCCGCAACTTTCCTGTTTATCGCGCCAAATCCGCGACGAGTAACAGACTCCGAGCCGCCGACCGGGACTGGATTCCGGAGGTCAACACCCGACAGCGCGTCGCGCCCTCGGGTGCTTTTTGGCTTTGCGTCTTGTTTTCGTCAAGGAAAAGCACGACGTTCGGGAACATCCAAAAACTCCCCGAAACGTAGCAAGGAAGAGCCGATGTTTGAGAACCTCCAGGACCGTCTTGGTTCCATCCTGAATGGACTGACAGGCCGTGGCGCGCTTTCGGAAAGTGATGTTTCCGCAGCGCTGCGGGAGGTTCGCCGTGCGCTTCTAGAAGCCGACGTCTCGCTGGAAGTCGTCCGCTCGTTCACCGACCGCGTCCGCGACAAGGCTGTCGGCGCCGAGATCCTGAAGTCGATCAAGCCCGGCCAGATGGTCGTCAAGATCGTCCATGACGAGCTGATCGAAATGCTCGGCGGCGAAGGTGTCGGCGTCGACCTTCATGCCGCCGCCCCTGTCGTCATCATGATGGTCGGCCTGCAGGGCTCGGGCAAGACGACGACCACGGCGAAGATCGCAAACCGGCTGACGACGCGCGAGAAGAAGAAGGTGCTGATGGCATCGCTCGACACGCGCCGTCCGGCCGCCCAGGAGCAGCTTCGCCAGCTTGGCGGTCAGGCCAATATCGATACGCTGCCTGTTATCGCCGGCCAATCGCCGACCGATATCGCTGCCCGCGCTGTCCAGGCAGCCAAGCTCGGCGGTCATGACGTCGTCATCCTCGACACCGCCGGCCGCACCCATATCGACGAACCCTTGATGGTCGAAATGGCCGACATCAAGAAGAAGTCGAATCCGCACGAAATCCTGCTGGTCGCCGACAGCCTGACCGGTCAGGACGCCGTGAATCTTGCCCGCAGCTTCGATGAGCGCGTCGGCATCACCGGCCTCGTCCTGACCCGTATGGACGGCGACGGCCGCGGCGGCGCGGCCCTTTCCATGCGCGCCGTCACCGGCAAGCCGATCAAGCTGATCGGCGTCGGCGAACGAATGGGCGAGCTGGAAGAATTCCATCCCCGCCGTATCGCCGACCGCATTCTCGGCATGGGCGATATCATCTCGCTCGTCGAAAAGGCGGCCGAAAACATCGACGCCGAAAAGGCGGCCGCCATGGCCGCCAAGATGGCCAAGGGTAAGTTCGACCTGAATGACCTCGCCGACCAGCTGAAGCAGATGCAGAAGATGGGCGGCATGGGCGGCATCATGGGCCTGATGCCCGGCATGAGCGGCATGAAGGACAAGATGGCCGCCGCCGGCCTCGATGACCGCCTCTTCAAGCGCCAGCTCGCCATCATCTCCTCGATGACCAAGGCCGAGCGCGCCAATCCCGACATGCTCAAGCATTCGCGCAAGAAGCGCATTGCCGCCGGCTCCGGCACCGATGCTGCTGACATCAACAAGCTTCTGAAGATGCACCGCCAGATGGCGGACATGATGAAGATGATGGGCGGCAAGGGCAAAGGCGGCATGATGAAGCAGATGATGGGCGGCCTCGCCGGCAAGATGGGGCTGGGGGGCCTCGGCGGCATGGGCGGCATGCCCGATCTCTCGAATATCGACCCGAAACAGCTGGAAGCACTGCAAAAACAGGCTGAAGCTGCGGGTCTCGGAAAGCCGGGTGGGGGTATGCCCGGTCTAGGCGGAGGTTTGCCGGGCGGATTGCCGGGTCTTGGCAGCGCAAAGCTGCCAGGCCTCGGTGGTGGCTTCCCGGGTCTGCCCGGATTGCCCAAGAAGAAGTGAAAGGATCGCCTGCCCCATGATTGATCCAGACGTCAAAGCCCAGCTTTCGAGCTACCGCCAGTCGATCGACAATATCGATGCGGCGCTCGTCCACATTCTGGCCGAACGCTTCCGCTGCACCAAAGAAGTCGGCGTGCTGAAGGCCAGGTACAAGTTGCCGCCGGCCGATCCGGCGCGCGAGGAATACCAGATCGCCCGTCTTCGTCAGCTTGCCGAAGATGCGCATCTGGACCCGGATTTCGCCGAGAAGTTCCTGAACTTCGTCATCAAGGAAGTCATCCGGCATCATGAGCAGATCGCTGCGGACCACGCTGAACAGAGCGCCGCAGCCCGATAACCATGCCGCTCAACGAAGCGGTTCAAGAAAAGCCTAAGGAGTTAAGAACATGGCACTGAAAATTCGTCTCGCACGCGGTGGTTCCAAGAAGCGCCCGTATTACCACGTCGTTCTCGCCGATGCCCGCAGCCCGCGTGACGGCCGCTTCCTTGAGAATCTCGGTTCCTGGAACCCGATGCTCTCCAAGGACGATGAGAAGCGCGTTCAGCTGAACGGCGAGCGCATCAAGCACTGGCTCGACCAGGGCGCCCTGCCGACCGACCGCGTCCTGCGCTTCCTCGACGAAGCCGGCATCTCCAAGCGCGAAACCCGCAACAACCCGGTAAAGGCAAAGCCGGGCAAGAAGGCTCAGGAGCGCGCTGCCGAGAAGGCTCAGAAGGCTGCTGACGCCGCTGAAGCTGCTGCTTCCGCCGAATAATCGGTTTCGAACTCATCTGAACGGGCGGCATGACAACATGCCGCCCGTTTTCGTTTCCATTCCCGCCCACTTCGTTTATGAGAGGCGTGATCTCAGCTTCTTGCCTGCGTTCGAATGAAGGAACCCATGACCAAGCTTGAAAACCCGGTGCTGATGGCAACCATCGGCGGCGCGCAGGGCATTCGCGGGGAGGTGCGTGTAAAGGCATATACGGCCGATCCGACCGCGCTCGGCGACTATGGCCACCTGCACAGCATGGATGGACGCGTTTTCGAAATTCTCGAATTGCGCGAGATGAAGAACATGGTCGTGGTCCGCTTCCGCGGCATCAACGACCGCAATGCTGCCGAGGCGCTGAACGGCCTAGAACTCTATATGGAACGCGACAGCCTGCCGGATGAGGAACTGGAGGACGACGAGTTCTTCTACGCCGATCTGGAAGGGCTGGAAGCCTATGACGACAAGGGCATCAACTACGGCACCGTGACCGGCGTCTTCGATTTCGGCGCCGGCGATCTGCTGGAGCTCAAAGGCCCCGGCAAACGTCCTGTCCTTATCCCTTTCTCGGAAGCCTCCGTACTGGAAATCGATCTCGAAGCCGGCAAGCTGCTCATCGACCCGCTTGCAGCGGGCCTCATCGACGATCCTGACGATCTCAAGGGACTTGCTCCCGACAAGCCGAAGAAAAAGAAGTAAGCGCCATGGCGTTCCGGGCGACCGTGCTGACACTCTATCCGGAAATGTTTCCGGGCCACCTTGGCTTCTCTCTCGCCGGCAAGGCGGCCGAACGCGGGCAATGGTCGCTCGATGCCGTTCAGATCCGTGATTTTGCCACCGACAAGCACCACACCGTCGATGACACACCTGCCGGCGGCGGTGCCGGCATGGTGCTGAAGCCCGACGTGCTCGCCCGGGCAATCGACAGCGCCTCCGAAAATGACACCCGCCCACGTCTGCTGATGAGCCCGCGCGGCAAACCGCTGACACAGGAGCGCGTGCGCCGGCTGGCGACCGGTGATGGCGTCATCATCGTCTGCGGCCGTTTCGAAGGCGTCGACCAGCGGGTGATCGAGGCGCGCGAACTCGAAGAAGTTTCGATCGGCGATTACGTACTGTCAGGCGGGGAGCCGGCCGCGCTGATCGTGCTCGACGCGATCGTGCGCATTCTGCCGGGCGTGATGGGCAATGATCTCTCGGGCCTGCACGAGAGTTTCGAAGGCGGGCTTCTGGAACATCCGCACTACACCCGCCCGCAGGGATGGGAAGGCCGCGAGATTCCGGCAATCCTGACATCGGGCAATCACGGTGCCATCGAGAAATGGCGACACGAACAAGCGGTTGCGCTGACAAAGGAACGGCGGCCGGACCTGATTGCGGCGCAAAAGGCCGGAAAAACCGGCTGATTTCACAAATTTGTCGTCCAAGGGATGACAAGCGGATGTCTTTCGTGTAATGGCCCACGCGGAAATGGGGCTAGCCCCGTCTGCCAGCAAACAAAGAATGGCGAATCCGTTCCCGCCTGGAAAGGCAAACTCCGGAGGCATCGACCGAAGGACAATGTGAGCGCTCTGGCTGTTTCAGAAGAACCAAAGGTTAAGACGATGAACATCATTCAGCAGCTTGAGGCCGAACAGGCCGCCAAGATCGAAGCCAAGCGCACCCTTCCTGAATTCTCTCCGGGCGACACCGTCCGCGTCAACGTGAAGGTCACGGAAGGCAACCGTACCCGCGTTCAGGCCTATGAAGGCGTTTGCATCGCTCGCTCCGGCGGTGGTCTGCAGGAAAACTTCACAGTCCGCAAGATCTCCTACGGCGAAGGCGTCGAGCGCGTATTCCCGGTTTACTCCCCGATGATCGAAAGCGTCGAAGTCGTTCGCCGCGGTAAGGTCCGTCGCGCCAAGCTCTACTATCTGCGCGATCGTCGCGGTAAGTCGGCTCGTATCGTCGAGAACACCGGCACCCGCGCCCGCAAGCTCAACGATGCCGAGCGTCAGGCCCTTGCCGAGGAAAAGGCACGTATCGAAGCTGAAAAGGTTGCAGCCGCACAGGCTCTCGCCGCCGAAAAGGCAGCAGCAGAAGCCGCTGAAGCAAAGGCCGCCGCAGAAGCTGCAGCCGCTGCTGAAGGTTCGGCTGAATAAGCATCTCGCGAAAGCGAAATCATTGCATGGGAAAGGCGGTCTTTGGGCCGCCTTTTCTTTTTTTGCGCCGGTGCGTAGCGCTTGCAGCCTTGCCATATCAGTATCTTCCATGACAATTCTGCCGTTCAAATATTGGGGAGCCACACCATGTTCTTTCGCCGTACTGTTCTCGCCGGTCTAACGGCCGCTATGCTTTCGCCGCTCGCAGCCTTTGCCGCCGGCCTGCCGGATCTCGGTGGCAAGACCGTCATCGTGGTGACCGAAAATGCCTATCCGCCGCTGCAGTTCGTCGACCCAAAGTCTGGCAAGGCGATCGGCTGGGAATATGACGCGATGAACGAGATCGCCAAGCGGCTGAACTTCAAGGTCGAGTACCAGAACACGAGCTGGGACGCGATGATCCAGGCCGTGTCCGACGGACAATACAATATCGGCATGACCGGCATCACCATCAAGGACGATCGCAAGCAGAAGATCGACTTCTCCGATCCCTACATGCGTTCGCAGCAGTTCATGCTGGTGCGAGGTGATGAGAAGCGCTTCACCGACGCCAAAAGCTTCGGAGCCTTCAACGACGGCCTGATCGGCGCCCAGCCCGGCACTTCGCCCTTCTATACAGCCGTCTATGAAATTCTCGACGGTAACGAGCAGAACCCGCGCATCAAGCTCTTCGAAACATTCGGTGCAACCGTGCAAGCTCTGAAGACCGGCGACGTCGACCTCGTTCTGACAGACAGCGTCGCCGCAAAGGGTTATGTCGATTCCTCGAATGGCGGGTTGAAGGTCGTCGGCGAACCGCTCGGCACCGAGGACTTCGGCTTCATCTTCCCGAAAGGTTCCGACCTTGTCGCTCCCGTTAACGCGGCCATTGCCGACCTAAAGGCGGACGGCACCTTTGATGCGCTGAACAAGAAGTGGTTCCTCGACCACAAGATGGGCCAATAATCCTCTGAGCGATCCCAGATGGCACTACCACCATCCCCGCGACACGAGAAGGACGACCGTCCCTGGTGGCTGGTCGTCCTTGTTCTGATCGGCATCATTCTCGCCGTCGTCATCATCGCCAACGACATTTACACTCAGGTCTTCCGCACTGTCGCGAACGGCATCGGTGTTACTGTGTTCGTGACACTCGTCGCCTTCCTCCTGGCAACGGTGTTCGGTCTCGGCATCGCTCTGCTCGGCCTCTCAGACAGTCTGGTGCTGCGCCAGATCGCCCGCTTCTACATCGAGATTATCAGAGGCATTCCGATCCTCGTCCTGCTGTTCTACATAGCCTTTGTCGGCGCACCTGGCGTTGTCGCCGCTTACAATTTTTTGATCACGCCCTTCGTGAAGGCCGGTCTTGCAGAGCCGATCCTGGTGCGCGACCTGTCGCTGATGTGGCGCGCCATCTTCGCGCTCATGATCGGCTATTCGTCCTTCATCGCCGAAATTTTCCGCGCCGGTTTTCAGTCGGTCGATATCGGTCAGATCGAGGCGGCCAAGTCGCTTGGCCTCTCACGCTACCGTCGCTTCCGCCTCGTCGTTTTTCCGCAGGCAATCCGAGTGATCTTTCCGCCGCTCTCCAACGACTTTGTCTCGATGGTGAAGGATTCCTCGCTCGTCTCCGTTCTCGGCGTCGCCGACATCACGCAAATGGGTAAGGTCTATGCCTCCGGCTCCTTCCGCTTCTTCGAGACCTATTCAATCGTCACCTATATCTACCTGATCCTGACGATCGGCCTGTCGCTCTTCCTGCGGCGGATCGAGAAGAAGATGAAGCAGATGCCGCGGCGCTAGGCCCTCAACGATTCGAATTGCCGTTTCGATCAAAAATCGCTATATCCGGCCCCATGGAATCCAAGTTCAGATGCATCGGTGCGCATATTTTCGTGCTGCAGGACCATTATCGCCTGCCGGCACGCTTCTTTGCGTCCGTTTCCGGTGCGCTTAACAGCCGACTTCGTTGATCGAATGACGGCCGGCGGAGCCTGTCCGCCACACCCCCAATTCCATGCTCCAGCCAAAACGGACATTAGCCATGAGCGCACCGCGTACCCTTTACGACAAGATCTGGGCCGATCATCTGGTCGACGAACAGGAAGACGGCACCTGTCTTCTCTACATCGACCGTCACCTGGTCCATGAAGTCACCTCGCCGCAGGCTTTCGAAGGCCTGCGCATGTCCGGCCGCAAGGTCCGCGCGCCCGAAAAGACGCTTGCCGTCGTCGACCATAACGTTCCAACGTCGGCTGACCGTCATCTCGGCATCAAGAACGAGGAAAGCCGCATCCAGGTCGAGCAGCTCGCCAAGAACGCCGCCGAGTTCAACGTCGAATATTATTCCGAGAACGACAAGCGCCAGGGCATCGTCCACATCATCGGACCGGAACAGGGCTTCACCCTGCCAGGCATGACAATCGTTTGCGGCGATAGCCACACCTCCACGCACGGCGCCTTCGGTTCGCTCGCCCACGGTATCGGCACGTCGGAAGTCGAGCACGTTCTCGCGACCCAGACGCTGATCCAGAAGAAGGCGAAGAACATGCTGGTGCAGGTCGACGGCCAGTTGCCGCCGGGTGTCACTGCGAAGGACATCGTTCTTGCCATCATCGGCGAGATCGGCACGGCGGGCGGCACCGGCTACGTCATCGAATATGCCGGCGAAGCAATTCGCTCGCTGTCGATGGAAGGCCGCATGACGATTTGCAACATGTCGATCGAAGGTGGCGCCCGCGCCGGCCTGATCGCCCCTGATGACATCACCTTCGAATATATCAAGGGCAAGCCGCGCGCGCCGAAGGGCGAAGCCCTGGAACAGGCGATTGCCTACTGGAAGACGCTGAAGTCCGACGAAGGTGCCCATTTCGACCGTATCGTCAACCTGAACGCGGCCGAACTGCCGCCGATCGTCTCCTGGGGTTCCTCGCCGGAAGACGTCGTCTCCGTTCAGGGCATCGTACCAAACCCGGATGAGATCCAGGACGAGACGAAGCGTGCCTCCAAGTGGCGCGCGCTCGACTATATGGGCCTGAAGCCGGGCACGAAGATGACCGACATTGCTGTCGATCGCGTCTTCATCGGCTCCTGCACCAATGGCCGCATCGAGGATCTGCGGGCCGCCGCAAAGGTCGTTGAGGGCAAGACCGTTGCCTCCTCCGTCAACGCCATGATCGTTCCGGGCTCCGGCCTCGTGAAGGAACAGGCGGAAGCCGAGGGCCTCGACAAGATCTTCAAGGCCGCGGGCTTCGACTGGCGCGAGCCGGGTTGCTCCATGTGCCTCGCCATGAACGACGACCGCCTGAAGCCGGGCGAGCGTTGCGCCTCGACCTCGAACCGCAACTTCGAAGGCCGCCAGGGCTTCAAGGGCCGCACGCATCTCGTCTCGCCCGCCATGGCCGCCGCAGCCGCGATTGCCGGCCACTTCGTCGATATCCGCGAGTGGAACTGATCTCTCTCGGACATCCGAGATGATAAAAGCCCGGCTTCGTGCCGGGCTTTTTAGTTGAGCAGCTGCAGAGGTGACAGCGCTTAGAACGTCGCCGTGTACGGATCCGGACCCATGCGGGCGCCGGCGCTGTCGAGCTTGGCGATCGCAGCCATGTCTTCACCGTCAAGCTTGAAATCGAAGACGTTGAAGTTCTCCTCGATACGCGAGGGCGTCACCGACTTCGGAATGACGACGAGGCCGGTATCGATGTGCCAGCGGATAATGATCTGCGCCGGCGTCTTCCTATGTTTGGCGGCAATCTGGCCGATGACCGGATTGGAGATGAAGCGGCCCTGACCGAGCGGGCTCCAGGATTCCGTGACGATATTCAGCTTCTTATGCGCTTCCTGCGCCGCCTTCTGCTGAAAGTCCGGATGCAACTCGATCTGGTTGATGACCGGAACCACGCCTGTATCGCCGATGATATGATCGAGATGATCGGGATAGAAGTTCGACACGCCGATGGAGCGTACGCGGCCTTCTTCCCTTAAGCGCACGAAAGCCTTCCAGGTTTCGCGATAAAGCCCGCGATGCGGCGACGGCCAGTGAATGAGATAGAGATCGATATAATCGCTGCCGAGCTTCTTCAGGCTGACCTCGAAGGCACGCAGCGCATTGTCGTAACCCTGGTCGGTATTGCGCAGCTTCGTGGTGACGAAGATGTCCTTGCGGTCGACGCCGGAGGAACGGATGCCTTCGCCGACACCCTCTTCATTGTCATAGCCGGAGGCCGTATCGATATGGCGATAGCCGGCGGCAATGGCGGTGCGCACGGTCGGAGCCGCGATATCTTGCGGCGTCTGCCAAACGCCGAGACCCAGCTGGGGAATGGAATGTCCGTCGTGGAAAGTCATAATGGGCTGAGTAGTCACAATATATCTCCGGAAGTTTGAAGGAATGGCCAAAGACACGAATTGAATGGGGCATGAATTGAAGCCGCGAAGCGGTTTTCCCTGGACGCATCGCAGCCCGCGCGTCCGGTCGAAAGTCCATATAGGTCAGAGAGCCTGCAATACAATCAGAGAACGCGGACGATTGTTCCCTTTCTGAGGTGAGGAAGAATACGGCACATGTCGCGGGCGCTGATCGCAACGCAGCCGGCGGTCGGCTCGTATCCCGGCCGGATGAGATGGAAAAAGATCGCCGAGCCGTGGTTGCGTGCCCGAGAGGTCACGTTCCAGTCGAGCACCAGGCAGATATCGTAAAGCCCGTCCTTCCGCTTCATCTCTTCATGGCTCGCTTTAAACGGCGCCCTGACCAGCCTATTGTAATTCGCATCGGCGGGCTGATCGCACCACAGCATGTCGGAGCGGATGTGCTTGATGGGCAGCGTAGTGGGGAGACGGCCGTTTCGTTCGCCGCGCCGGAAACCGTAGAGCAGCCGCATGGCGGCAATCGGCGTCGCCCCGTCGCCTTCCCGCTTGATCACCGTACGACCGCTGCGACCGATCGCGGCGGGCAAGATGAGCGGGCCGAAACGGACGATGGCCCTGCTCGGTTTGCCCGGCGCGGCACGCACAACGAGCGTTGAGGGCCTCCTGTTTCGCTCTCGCCTTGCTTTTTCCATTTTTCTCGCATGTTCTTGAATTGCCTTGGGCTTCGATTGAAACCATATCAAACCCCAGGCGGCAACGTCAGACCGCCGATCCTTGCCAAATGTGGAATTTGGCGTAGGAGTATCTGACCAACGCAAGGACGCACCCGCATGACCGCACGCACCATTCTTCTGGTGGATGACGACGACGACCTTCGCCAGACACTGACGGAGCAATTGTCGTTGTATGAGGAATTCACGGTTCTCCAGGAAGCGACCGCGGGCAAGGGCGTCCAGGCTGCCCGCTCCAATCCAGTCGATCTGCTCATCATGGACGTCGGCCTGCCCGATATGGACGGCCGCGAGGCGGTGAAGCTGCTGCGCAAGGGCGGCTTCAAGGCTCCGATCATCATGCTGACCGGCCACGACACGGATTCCGACACGATCCTCGGCCTTGAGGCCGGCGCCAACGACTATGTCACCAAGCCCTTCCGTTTCGCCGTGCTCCTGGCTCGCATCCGCGTGCAGCTTCGCCAGCACGAACAGAGCGAAGACGCTACCTTCACGGTCGGCCCCTATCTCTTCAAACCGAGCCAGAAGCTGCTGACGACCGACAACGGCCAGAAGATCCGCCTGACGGAAAAGGAAGCGGCGATCATCCGCTATCTCTACCGCGCCGAACAGAAGGTCGTCACCCGCGACGTGCTGCTGGAAGAAGTCTGGGGCTACAATTCCGGCGTGACCACCCACACGCTGGAAACCCACGTTTACCGCCTGCGCCAGAAGATCGAGCGGGACCCATCCAATGCCGAGATCCTCGTGACGGAAAACGGCGGCTACAAGATCATCCCTTAGCATGTCTCTTTCTGACGATATCCATCTGCTGTCGCAGCTTCCGCTCTTCAAGGACATGAACGAAGACCAGCTGCGTCTAATTGCCTTCGGTGCCGACCGTCGCGTGATTGCCGCCGGGCAGATGCTGTTCCGTCAGGGCTCGCCCGCCGAAAGCGCCTATGTGATCACCAGCGGCAGCCTCGAGCTTAGCGTGACGGGATCCGATGGCATGGGACGGACCGAAGCGATCGCAGGCCCCGGTGCACTGATTTCGGAATTGGCACTCATAACGCTGGTGGAACGCAAGTTCACGGCGATCGCACGCGAGGATACCGGCATTATCCGCATCACTCGGGCGCTGTTCCATCGCCTGATCGAGGAATATCCCTCGGCCGCGCGCATCATGGAAAACCGTATCCGCGACAGTATTGCCGATCTTGCGGCGCAAGCCGCAAGCCAGTTTCACCGTTTCAGCTGACTCATGTCAGAGATTGAGATGCACGGTCACCGGCACATGGTCGGACGGCCGGTCCCAGCCGCGCGCTTCCTTGAGCACCTCGATGCGTTGCAGGTGCGGACCAAGGTCGGGCGAGGACCAGATATGGTCGAGGCGCCGGCCCTTGTCGGCAGCTTCCCAATCCTTCGCGCGGTAGCTCCACCACGTGTAGAGCTTCTCATTAGCAGGCACATGCTGGCGCATCAGATCGTGCCAGCCGCCGCGCTTCATCACCTCGATAAGCCCATCGGTTTCGACAGGCGTATGGCTGACGATCTTCAGAAGCTGCTTATGCGACCAGACATCGTGCTCCAGCGGAGCGATATTGAGATCGCCGACAAGAATCGCTGACGTATTCGGCTCGGCACTGGCCTTCAAGTTCTTCATCTCCTCGATGAAATCGAGCTTGTGGCCGAATTTTGGATTGATCGTGCGGTCCGGCTCGTCGCCGCCGGCGGGCACATAGAAATTGTGCAGGCGGATGCGCCGGTTGCCGCGCTCGAAGACCGCCGAGATGTGGCGCGCGTCGCCGACATTGCAGTAGTCCTGCCGGTGATCCTCGGTCAGCGGCACGCGGGAGGCGATGGCAACTCCGTGATAGCCCTTCTGGCCGTGGATGATGATGTGCTCGTAGCCCATGGCGCGTAGCGGTGCCAACGGGAAGAGGTCGTTCGGAACCTTGGTTTCCTGCAGGCAGATGATATCGGGCCGTTGCTTCAGCACAAGCTGCTCGACGATCGGCATGCGCAGCCGCACCGAATTGATGTTCCAGGTGGTGATGGAAAAACTCATGCCATGCCCTTTCAGATCCCTCTGAAAAGGCTTTAGAGCAAAGGCGTCGGCGAGAAAACCGGCCGCAGGCAAAAGCGGCCGGCGATCAACCGAAAAGCATCAGTCGCGGTTTGCCGAGGTGCCCTTGATATCCTCGTAAGGCACGCGGAAGACGCGCTGGTCGAAGGCAACGCCGGTCTTGACGTTGAAAATCATCACCGACGTGTCCTTGCCCTGGTTGTCAGTGATCGTCCACTGGCGGAGATCATAAGTCTTCGGGTCGAACATCATCGTGATGGTCGAGCTGCCGAACACCGTATTGTTGCCGAGCGAGATCGTCGTCAGATCGGACTCTTGTTTCACGCCCTTCACCATGCCGGCGGAAAGGTCGATACGTGGCGCAAGCAGCAGGCTGAGCGGCGTCTTGGAGAGCGGATAGAGATCCCAGGTCTTCAGTTTCACGTTGCCGATCGCGACATTCCTGCCGTCGGCAATGACGCGCATCGGCGACGGATCGTCATAGTTGAAGCGCAGCTTGCCGGGACGCTCGATGAAGAACTTGCCGCCGGTCTGTTCGCCACGAGGGCCGAACTGCACGAACTCGCCCTGCATGGTGGCGACGCCGGAGAAATGATCGGCAATCGCCTGTGCCGTGGCGCTGTTGGCAGCGGGTGCTGCCGCCTGGGCGACCTGGGCTAGAGCGGGAAACGGAACGGCGGTTGCAACGGCAGCAACGGCGAGGACGCCAAAAACGTCACGGCGGGTTACCGGCAGGCCGGAAAAGATGGGCACGGAGTTGGTCATGTGAACCTCCTGTATGCGATCTGCATGCCGCCGAAAGGCGGCGTCTTCAAGGCGCCGCGATCGCCCGGTGAAAGGTAACGGATTACATGCCCCGAGGTTTCCACCGGATGGGCGGCGCAGCAAAATTATTCTGTATCAGCGGTCGAGAATATCCCCGTCCGTCGGCACGAGAATCTCGCGTTTGCCGGCATGGTTGGCAGGGCCGATGATGCCCTCCTGCTCCATGCGCTCGATCAGCGAGGCAGCACGATTATAACCGATACCGAGTCTACGCTGAACATAGGACGTGGATGCCTTACCGTCACGCAGCACGATGGCGACGGCCTGATCGTAGGGGTCTTCGGAATCGGCGAGATTTGCCGTGCCGGCCGGACCGCCGCCATAATCACCATCCTCGTCGTCATCGGCAGTGATGGCATCGAGATATTGCGGCGAGCCCTGCGTCTTCAGATAGGAGACGATCTCCTCGACCTCGACGTCGGACACGAAAGGACCATGGACACGCTGGATGCGGCCGCCGCCGGCCATATAGAGCATGTCGCCCATGCCGAGCAGTTGTTCTGCCCCCTGCTCGCCAAGGATCGTGCGGCTGTCGATCTTCGAGGTCACCTGGAAGGAGATGCGGGTCGGGAAGTTCGCCTTGATTGTACCGGTGATGACGTCGACCGACGGACGCTGCGTTGCCATGATGACATGGATACCGGCCGCACGCGCCATCTGCGCAAGGCGCTGCACGGCCCCTTCGATATCCTTGCCGGCGACCATCATCAGGTCGGCCATTTCGTCGATGATGACGACGATATAGGGCATCGGCTGCAGATCGAATTCCTCGGTCTCGTAGACCGCTTCGCCGGTCTGCCGGTCAAAACCGGTCTGCACCGTGCGCGAAATCGTGTCCCCCTTGGCCAGCGCCTGCTCGACGCGCGTGTTGAAGCCATCGATATTGCGCACACCGATCTTCGACATCTTCTTGTAGCGCTCTTCCATCTCACGGACGGTCCACTTGAGCGCAATGACGGCCTTCTTGGGATCGGTGACGACGGGCGAGAGCAGATGCGGGATGCCGTCATAGACGGAGAGTTCGAGCATCTTCGGGTCAATCATAATGAGACGGCACTGTTCCGGCGTCATGCGGTAGAGCAGTGACAGAATCATCGTGTTGATGGCGACGGACTTACCCGAGCCGGTCGTACCGGCAACGAGCAGATGCGGCATCTTCGCAAGATCGGCGATGACGGCTTCACCGCCGATCGTCTTACCGAGCGCCATTGCGAGCTTCGCTTTGGAGCCTTCGAAGTCGCGCGACCCGATCAGCTCGCGCAGATAAACGGTTTCGCGCGTCTGGTTCGGCAGTTCGATACCAATTGCGTTGCGGCCCGGGACGACTGCGACACGAGCGGCGATCGCGCTCATCGAGCGGGCAATATCGTCGGCGAGGCCGATAACGCGGGACGACTTGATGCCGGGCGCCGGCTCCAGTTCGTAGAGCGTGACGACGGGGCCGGGGCGGACATGGATGATCTCGCCCTTGACGCCAAAATCCTCAAGCACGCCTTCCAGCATGCGGGCATTCTGCTCCAGCGCATCGGCCGAAAGCGTGGAATCGCGCACGACGTTCTTGGGCTCGGCGAGCAGATGCATGGAGGGAAGCTGGAAACCTTCCGGCCGGATGAACGAACCCTGCGCCTCGCGTTCGACGCGCGCGCCAGGCTTCGGGCGAGCCGAGGCGGGAATGACGCGCGGCTCGGGCTTGGCGGACGATTTCGCCGGTGCGCGGATCATCCAGTCATCGTCATCATCGTCGGGCAGGATATCGGCCGGACGCGGCGGCATGTCGGCATAAAACGGCGAATCGTCGTCTTCGTCCTCATCGTCGTCGAGTGAAATGGAGGGCGCCGAGACGACGCGGCGGCTCGATGCGGCACGCGCCTCCATGGAGGGATCCATCCGCTCGCCCCGCGCGGCGGGCTTGGCGCGCACCGGCTCGTTCAGCGTACCGAATTCATCGTCGTTGAAATCATAAGGCGATTCGAAATCGCTCTGGCGGCGCTTGCGCGGACCCATGCCGAAAAGCCGGCGGAAACGGGCCTGGTTCATGTACCAGGCATGTGTCATGGCACCGCTAAAGGCCATCCAGCGGGACCCATCGTCGTCTTCATCCTCTTCGCCGACAACGCGCGCCTTACTGCGCGTATCGACATAATCCTCTTCTTCGTCTTCCTCCTCGTCGAGCTCGCTGCGGCCGACGATACCGGCAGCAAAAAGCATCATCCAGGCAGTTGGGATAGCAAAGACGCAGCCGACAGCCGTGGCGAAAACGCCGGTCGGATAAGCGCCGACAAAGAGCGCCGGAAAGCGCAGGATCATGTCACCGATGACCCCGCCGATACCGTTCGGGATCGGCCAGGTGAGCGGCGGCGGGAAGCAGCCGATGACGGCGGACGACAGCATGGTTCCGGCAAGCCAGGCACCGGCACGTGCCGGAATGCGGCTGATTCGGCGGCCGGAAATCAGCGCCAGCGCCCAGGCAACGATCGGCAGCATCGAGACGACGCTTGCGAGCCCCAGGAACTGCATGGCGACGTCGGCAAAGGCAGCACCGCTATAACCGAGTACATTGGTCGGCAGGTTGCCGGTAGCGTAGGAATAGCTGGGATCGGTGACGTTCCATGTCGCAAGCGCCGCTACCGCGAGCGCCAAGAGCAGGAAGACCGCAAAGCCCATGAGGGCCTGGATCTGCCGCAGCATGAATGCCGAGAAGGAGAACCGGTCAGGACGGCCGTCCATTACCGGAGACGTGCTTCTTGCCATGTGTCTAACCCGTCCAATGCCTGTAGGCACGCGAATCGCAAATGTTTCGCCGCGCCAAATGCGTCCGCTCCACCTAATCAAAGTAGAGTTAAAGCGATGTTAACCATGCATATGCCGGATCGCTAAAAAGAAAAAGGCCCGAACCTTGGAAGGTCCGGGCCAAGAGCGGCTTATGTTTAGATAGGCCGCGACGGGCCGTTCAGCGGCGCCCTTGTGCCGGACGCCGCAAACCCTTTGATTAAGCGTGATAGGCAGCTTCGCCGTGCGTTGCGAGGTCGAGACCTTCGCGCTCGGCTTCGACCGAAACGCGCAGGCCGATGATGACATCGACGATCTTGTAGAGGATCGCCGAGCCGATGCCCGACCACAGAAGCGTCGTGAGCACGCCCTTGGCCTGGGCCAGAACCTGCGTTGCCGTGCCGGCATAGGAGGCAGCGAAATCGGCCGTCGAGTAGTCGACGATACCGGCGCCACCGAGGGCCGGGTTGACGAGGATGCCGGTGCCGAGAGCGCCGACGATGCCGCCGATGCAATGGACACCGAAGACGTCGAGGCTGTCGTCATAGTTGAACTTGTTCTTCACAACGTCGACGAAGAAGTAGCAGACCGGCGAGACGATGAGACCGAGAACGATCGAACCCATCGGGCCGGCAAAACCTGCCGCCGGGGTAACGGCGACGAGGCCGGCAACTGCGCCGGAAGCGCCGCCGAGCATGGAAGCCTTGCCGCGAGCGAAGCTTTCGACGATGCACCAGGACACGGCGGCAGCGGCCGTCGCGACGAAGGTGTTGATCATGGCAAGCGATGCATAGGCATTGGCTTCGAGGTTGGAGCCTGCGTTGAAGCCGAACCAGCCGACCCAGAGCAGCGATGCGCCGACCATGGTGAGCGTCATCGAGTGCGGAGCCATGATCTCCTTCTTATAGCCGGTGCGCTTGCCGAGCATGATGGCGCCGACGAGGCCGGCGATACCAGCATTGATGTGAACGACCGTGCCGCCGGCAAAATCGATTGCGCCATAGGAGAAGATCAGGCCGGCCGGCGAGGTGTAGGAGCTCGGACCGCCCCAGAACCAGACCATGTGCGCCATCGGGAAGTAGATGAAGGTAACCCAGAGCACGACGAACAGCATGACGGCCGAGAACTTGATGCGTTCGGCGAATGCGCCGACGATCAGGCCGGGCGTGATGCAGGCGAAGGTCATCTGGAATACGATGAAGGTGTATTCAGGGATGGCGACGCCCTTCGAGAAGGTTTCGGCCAGCGACGAGGTGTTGACCCCGGCGAGAAACGCCTTGGAGAAGCCGCCGACGAAGCTGTTCAGCGAGCCGCCATCGGTGAAGGCGAGCGAATAGCCGTAGGTCACCCAGATCAGCGCCACGACGGCGGTGATCATGAAGACCTGCATCAGAACGGAGAGCATGTTCTTGGCACGCACCAGGCCGCCGTAGAAAAGCGCAAGGCCGGGGATCGTCATCAGGAGGACGAGCGCCGAGGAGACGAGCATCCAGGTATTGTCACCCTTGTCCATGGTGAAGGCCGGAGCAGCAGCGGCTGCAGCATCGGCGGCTGCCGGGGCTGCTTCCTGCGCGAAAGCGACGACCGGCGCCAGGAGAGCGGCTGAAAGGGCGCCTACCCGTGCGATGTTGGAGGAAAACTTCGAAATTGACATTGGAAATAGCTCCTTGATCTGCCGTTCTTTTTACAGCGCTTCTGAATCGGTCTCGCCCGTACGGATGCGCACGGCATGGTCGATCGAGTAAACGAAGATTTTGCCGTCGCCGATCTGGCCGGTCTTGGCAGATGCTGCGATGGCCTCTACCGCCTTGTCGACGATTTCGGATGCAACCGCGATTTCGATCTTGAGCTTCGGCAGGAAGCTGACCGCATATTCAGTGCCGCGATAGATTTCGGTATGTCCCTTCTGGCGACCGTAGCCCTTCACTTCGGTCACGGTCAGGCCCTGGATGCCGATCGCCGTGAGGGCTTCGCGGACCTCATCGAGCTTGAAAGGCTTGATAATGGCCATCACAATTTTCATCTGGTTTCCCATCCTTCGTTATCCTCGGCGCGGAGCCGACTCTCCTTGCCGCTGACGGTTTCTTCAACAGCGACCGGCGATAGACATTCAAAGGGCGTGCCAGATTCGTGACAGTCTTTAAGTTATTGAAATATAAAGGATACAGGGGATGACGCTAATAAACAGGCAAATGATTGGCCAATAAGCGCACAAATAATGCGCAAATTTATAAATATGCACATTATTTATTCATTTGCCTTTTTCCGAATCAAGCCCTCCTGCGCGACCGACGCGATCAGGACACCTGACCGTGTAAACAGGCTACCACGGGTCAATCCCCGGGCACCTGAGGCCGACGGACTGTCCTGCGTATAGAGCAGCCAGTCGTCGAGTTTGTCCGGCCGGTGGAACCACATGGCATGGTCGAGACTTGCGACCTGCAAATTCTGATCGAAGATGGACGTTCCATGGGCATGCAGCGATGCATCAAGCAGCGTCATGTCCGAGAGATAGGCAAGTACCGCGGCCTGATAGAGCCGGTTGTCCGGGACGGGACCGGCGGCGCGCACCCAGACGTCCTGCCGTGGCTCGAGCTTCTCACGCGTGAAGTAATGTTTGAGCGAGACCGGTCGAATTTCGATCGGCCTCTCGCGCTCCCAGTATTTGCGCACAGCCGTCGACGCATGGGCGAGATACTGTTCCTTGATCTGCTGCTCGCCGAGCAGCGTTTCCGGCATCGGTACAGCCGGCATGGGGACCTGGTGGTCGAAGCCCGGTTCCTCGACCTGGAAGGAGGCCGACAGTGCAAAGATCGCCTTGCCGTGCTGGATCGCGACGGCGCGGCGCGTATTAAAGCTCGATCCGTCACGGATGCGCTCGACCTGATAGATGATCGGCACGGAGGGATCGCCGGGGCGCATGAAATAGGCGTGCAGAGAATGAATGAAGCGTTCGCCCTCGACCGTGCGGTGCGCCGCCATCAGTGCCTGTGCGATCACTTGCCCACCGAACACCCGCTGCCAGCCGACCTGAGGGCTGCGGCCGCGAAAGATATCGACCTCGATCGGCTCGATATCCAGCGTCGAAATCAACGTTTCCATGGCGGTGGGCTTGCCCGTCTGCTCCGTCATTTTGTTCGGCTCCCGGCGGTAGGAAGTGGTAACCTGATGATCTATATAGATCGCATCTGATCGTAGGAAGTGACAGGAGCCGATGATGCTGGACATGCTGGTTGTGGGCGGAGGTTACGTCGGCCTGTCCGTGGCCGTGGCGGTCAAGCAGGCAGCACCTCATCTCAATATCGCCGTCGTCGAGGCGGCACCCGAGCACGCCTGGAAGACGGATATGCGCGCTTCCGCCATCATTGCGGCGGCGACGAAGATGCTTGAGGTCTTCGGCATCTGGGACGAGATCGAACCGGAGGCCCAGCCGATCAGCAAAATGATCGTCACCGACTCCAAGATGTCCGATCCGGTCCGCCCGATCTTCCTGACCTTCGACGGCGAAGTGGCCGAAGGCCGGCCATTTGCCCACATGATCCCGAATGTCGTCATGGTCGGCGCGCTGCGCGGCGCATGCGAACGGCTCGGCATCGAGATCCGCCACGGCCTCAGCGCCACGGGGCTCAAGACGGGCGACGCCAATATCGAGGTCAGCCTATCCAACGGCAGTACGCTGCAATCGCGCTTGCTGGTCGCCTGCGACGGCGTGCGATCCAGACTGCGCGACCTTGCCGGCATCAAGACCGTGACCTGGGATTATGGCCAGTCCGGCATCGTCACGACGGTAGAGCATGAGCGCCCGCACCATGGCTGCGCGGAAGAGCACTTCCTGCCGTCCGGCCCCTTTGCCATCCTGCCGCTGCGCAACAACCGCTCATCGCTGGTCTGGACCGAGCGAACGAATGATGCCGCCAGACTCGTCGCCGCGGACGATCTGGTTTTCGAAGAGGAACTGGAACGCCGCTTCGGCCACAAGCTCGGCGCCCTCAAGGTCGTCGGCGATAAGCGGGCATTCCCGCTCGGCCTCACGCTCGCCCGTTCCTTCATCGCTCCACGCTTCGCGCTTGCCGGCGATGCCGCACATGGCATCCATCCGATTTCCGGCCAGGGCCTCAATCTCGGCTTCAAGGATGTGGCAGCGCTTGCCGAAACCATCGTGGATGCCGATCGACTCGGTCTCGATATCGGCGCCATCAACATTCTGGAGCGTTATCAGAGCTGGCGCCGTTTCGACACCTTCCGCATGGGCGTCACGACGGATGTGCTGAACCGGCTCTTTTCCAACGACATGGCACCAATCCGAATCGCCCGCGACTTCGGTCTCGGCATCGTCGATCGCCTGCCCGGTTTGAAGTCCTTCTTCATCAGCCAGGCGGCGGGAACGACAGCCAAGGACAATCCACGGCTGCTCTCAGGCGAAACGATCTGACATTACTCGTCAGTCTTCGAGTGTGCGCGCTTCCGAAACCAGCATGATCGGAATGCCGTCCCTGATCGGATAGGCAAGCCGCGCCTTTTCCGAGACCAGTTCATTGAGCTCGCGATCGTAGGAAAGCCGCCCCTTGGTCAGCGGGCAGACGAGAAGTTCGAGAAGTTTCGGATCAACCCGGCTCAGCTTTTCGTCCATGGCATCCTCTACTGCAGCACGGTGTCGGAATCGCCAAAAACGCGGGCGAGAACGATTTCAGTGATGGCGATCAGGGTTTCCGCCCTGGTTTTCAGGTCGGGTGCCTCAAGCAGCGCCTGCTTCTCAGCCGGGCCGAAGGGCGACATCATGGCGAGCGAATTGACGAGGGTAAGATTGCTGGCGCGCTCCACGCTCTCCCAGTCCGCCTCCAGCTTGTTGGCGTCGAGATAGGCCTTGAAGGCCGTCAGCAGGGCGCTGCGGTCGACGGCATCCTCCTCGTTTTCGGCAGAAAGATCGGAAATGAATGGCGCTATGCGGAAAGTACGGAACGGCTGACCATGTGATCGCTCCTCCAGCAGCCGGAAGCGGCACACGCCTGTCAGCGAGACGATATAACGCCCATCGCCGGTTTCGGCATAGGACGTAATCCGGCCAAGGCAGCCAACGGCCGCAAGCTCCGGCGCATGTGCCTTGTCCTCATGCTCGCCGTGCGCCGGCTGCACCATGCCGATCAGACGGTTTCCGGTGAGCGCCGCATCGAACATCGCAAGATAACGCGGCTCGAAGATATTGAGAGGTAACTGTCCGGCAGGCAGGAGAAGCGCACCTGTCAGGGGAAAAACAACAATTTCGTCCGGTAAATCACCGGGCTTCAGATATCTGGCATTGCCCACTTGCATGAAGACTGGTCCCGCACTCTTGCGGTGGGCGTGTCCAACACGCCCACCCTGACGAGAAATGTGGTGCCCTTGTCTGAAAACGCAAGGGTGAAGGCGGCAAACTCAGGAAAACAGGATCGAGGAAAGCTTGCGGCGGGCCGAAACAGTCGCCGGATCCTTGAATCCCCAGACCTCGAAGAACTGCAGGAGCTGGCGCCGCGCACCATCATCGTCAAAGGTGCGATCCTTGCGCATGATGAAGAGCAGGTGTTCAGCCGCTTCCTCGCGCTTGCCCTCGACATTCAGGATCTTGGCGAGTTTCAGGCGGGCTTCGTGATGATCCGGGTTCAATGCCAGCTCGCGCTCCAGGGCAATGGGATCGCCGAGCTTGCGGGCTTCTTCTATCTGGTCGAGCTTCTTCAGCACCGCCTGGATGCCGGCATCCTTGGAAGCCTCTTCCGGCAGTTCGCTCAGCATCTGGCGGGCCTCGCCATGCCGGTCGGCCGCGATCAGGCACTCGGCCATGCCGGCAAGCGCCTTCGCATTTTCCGGATCAGCCTGAAGGATGGCACCATAAAGCTGACCCGCTTCATTGATATCTCCAGCGGCCAGCGCGTCGGAGGCCTGCGCTAGATAAGCTTCGATTTCTGCGGTCTCATCGGCACCCGCAGGACCCGCGAGGCGATCGATAAACTGGCGAACCTGGCTTTCCGGCACCGCCCCCATGAAACCATCGGCCGGGCGCCCATTGACGAAGGCGATGACGGCTGGAATGGACTGGATGCCAAGCTGACCGGCGATCGAAGGATGATCGTCAATGTTCATCTTGACCAGTCTGACGCGGCCCTGACCTTCATTGACGACCTTTTCCAGAACCGGCGTAAGCTGCTTGCACGGACCACACCAGGGCGCCCAGAAGTCGACCAGCACCGGCTGATTGCGCGATTCCTCTAGAACATCCTTCGCGAAATTCGCCGTTGTGGTGTCCTTGATATAGCCACCGGCCGCTGTCGCAGGCTGGGGTGCTGTACCGTAGCTCGCCGTTGCCGACATCTGGTTGCCGAAAGAACCGTTGTAGGGATTGTCGCTGCCGCTCATGGATATCTCCCGCCGCGCCGATCTGCCGGCGTCTCTTGTAGCGCTAAAATCGTATGTCAGCACGTCACTTTCAAGACAAGCGGCTTATGCCCCGTCGCTTCCATAAATCGTATCAGGTCGGCGCTGCCGATCGAAGTGGTCGCGTCGTTGGAGAGCGGGTGGCAGTTTATGATGTCGTCATGCATCAGATCCGCATCGAGCACGAAGGTGACATTGTTACCGGTATCGTTGATCGCACCGAGCGCAGTAACCGCGCCCGGAATGACGCCCAGATATTCCATCAACTTTTCAGGCTTGCCGAAGGACACGCGGCCGGAGGCACCGATGATGGTGTGGACCTGCTTAAGGTCGACAGCGGCATTTTCCTCCACCGTCAGCAGGAAATAACGATCTTTCTTGTCCCTCACGAAGAGGTTCTTGGTGTGGCCACCGGGAATCTCGTCCCGCAGCGCCACCGATTCGGCAACAGTGAAGACGGGAGCATGATCTTTGGTGCTGTGGGCGATGCCGATTCCGTCGAGAAAGTCGAAAAGATCCTGGCGAGTCTTGGGCTTGTTTTCGGTCATCGTCATTCCATCAGACAGGAAAAGATAGATTGGATTGTCTGCTTACGTCCGCCTCATCAACTTGGCAATCTTCAGGACCGACGCATTGCCCTGCATTCGCGGCGTTTCCGAAGCCGGTTTTCCACCGCCAGAACTTTTCTTCGTTTTTCCGTCATTTCCCTGTTGCATTTGAAAATCGTTTGGGCGATATAGCGCCCGTCGCCGCAAGGTGGCGCCCACGGTCCGCTACTTACTACCCCGGACCGGCGTGGATTTGAGCGGGTGTAGCTCAGGGGTAGAGCACAACCTTGCCAAGGTTGGGGTCGAGGGTTCGAATCCCTTCGCCCGCTCCAGTTTTCCCAATATGATTTATGCATACCAAAGCTTAAAACGTCTTTATGACGTGCGCTTGGTGTTGCCATCGGCCGTGCAGCGAACGCCATGACTGGCTTCGTCAGGACAAAAGCAGGCCAAGTATCAATCGATACCCGATGCCGGAAGGCATGCGTTGTTCCTTCGGTCGCCTTTCCACAGACAAATTTGCGGCGTTCGATTGATCCAACTCAATGCAAAATGAGGTAGTATCCGATTAGGCTTCTTGCGCTTTGTTGGGAGGATTCTTCGCGCAAGCGGTTACCTATACCTACCTCTGGCATAGGCAGAGGAAGATTCCCATCGTTCAGAGCTGCGGTGGATCGACATGCTCGTCAAAGATGTAATGACGACAACGGTTGTCACAGTATCACCCGACAACAGCGTTCGGCGGAGGGTGTCTGTGGTGTCCGCGGCGTGGTGGAGCATTTCTCGGAATCTCCTCCTCAATAATACCCCAGCATCGACATGAGACTGCATCGGCCTTCGTGAAATAGGCCAACGAGATTCAGCAATGTTATTTTGATTGGGAGACTCAGATGGCCTCACCTGAAACGGCAGTGATGAACAAACCAGCCTCAATCGCGTCGTCTGGAAAGACCCCGCTTTCCACTGAGGAACTCCGCCTGATGGACGCCTATTGGCGGGCATCGAACTATCTGTCGGTCGGGCAGATCTATCTGCTCGACAATCCCTTGCTCAAAAAGCCGCTCGCACGCGAACACATCAAGCCGCGGTTGCTCGGCCATTGGGGAACCTCGCCAGGCCTGAACATGCTGTATGTGCACCTTAACAGGGTGATCAAGCGAGACGACCTCAACATGATCTATGTGATCGGCCCTGGCCATGGCGGACCGTCGCTTGTCGCACATGCCTATCTGGAGGGGACGTACACCGAATTCTACCCGAATATTGGTCAGGACGAGGAAGGCATGAAGCGGCTGTTCAAGCAGTTCAGCTTTCCCGGCGGCATCCCGAGCCACGTCGCTCCCGAAACACCAGGGAGCATACATGAAGGTGGCGAGCTCGGTTATGCGCTCAGCCACGCCTATGGAGCAGCCTTCGACAATCCCGATCTGATCGTCGCCTGTGTTGTCGGTGACGGAGAAGCCGAAACCGGGCCGCTTGCGACGGGATGGCATGGCAACAAGTTCCTCAATCCAGCCCGTGACGGCTGCGTTCTGCCGATCCTGCACCTCAACGGCTACAAGATCGCCAATCCCTGCTTCCTTGCCCGTATTCCCAAGGAGGAATTGCTGAAGTTCTTTGAGGGCATGGGATATGCGCCCCTCTTCGTGGAAGGCCATGAGCCCGACAAGGTGCAGCAACAGCTTGCCGCGGCCATGGACACCGCCGTCGCCAGGATCAAGGCGATCTGGTCGGAAGCGCGGGACAAGGGAAATGTCAGCCGGCCGGCGTGGCCGATGATCATCTTCCGCACGCCGAAGGGCTGGACATGCCCGGAGGAAATCGACGGCAAGAAATGCGAAGACTATTGGCGCTCGCACCAGGTTCCGATGGGCGACATGGACAAACCGGAACATATCAAGGTGCTTCGTCACTGGATGAAGACCTACAGGCCTGAAGAACTTTTCGACGACGATGGCAGACTGCATGCTGAACTGGCCGCGCTGGCACCGACCGGACATCGCCGGATGAGCGACAATCCGCACGCAAACGGTGGTCTGTTGTTGCGCGATTTGAAGATGCCGGATTTCCGCGATTATGCTGTCTCTGTCCCCAAGCCCGGTACAGTCACAGCAGAATCCGCTCGCGTCATGGGCAAGTTCCTGCGCGATGTGATGAAATTGAATCTTGGCAGCAAGAACTTTCGGCTGTTCAGCCCCGATGAGAACAATTCCAATCGCTGGCAGGACGTGCTGGAGGTGACGGATCGCTGCTATATGGCCGAAATCTACCCCGAGGACGATCATCTGTCGCCCGACGGCCGCGTCATGGAGGTCCTGAGCGAGCATCAATGCCAGGGCTGGCTTGAAGGCTATCTGCTCACTGGCCGTCACGGCTTTTTCTCCTGCTACGAGGCGTTCATTCACATCATCGACTCGATGTTCAATCAGCACGCCAAATGGCTGAAGGTGTGCAACCACATTCCATGGCGGCGGCCGATCGCCTCGCTCAACTACTTCCTGAGTTCGCATGTGTGGAGACAGGATCACAACGGCTTTTCTCATCAGGATCCTGGCTTCATCGACCATGTGATCAACAAGAAGGCAGAGGTCATCCGGGTCTATCTTCCGCCGGATGCCAATACGCTCCTGTCCGTCACCGATCATTGCCTGCGCAGCCGCAACTATGTGAACGTGGTGGTGGCGGGCAAGCAACCTGCTCCGCAATGGCTCACGATGGATGAGGCCATCAAGCACTGCGCCGAAGGTCTCGGTATTTGGCAATGGGCCAGCAATGACCGGGATTCGGAGCCGGATGTGGTCATGGCTTGCTGCGGCGATGTGCCGACCTTGGAGACGCTCGCCGCCGTCCAGCTGATCCGCGAGCACCTTCCCCAGGTGAAGGTGCGGGTCATCAATGTCGTCAATCTGATGAAGCTTCAGCCCTCGAGCGAACATCCCCACGGGCTTTCGGATCGTGACTTCGATGCGTTCTTCACGAAGGACAAGCCGATCATCTTCGCATTCCACGGATATCCCTGGTTGATCCACCGGCTGACTTATCGGCGAACCAACCATAAAAACCTGCACGTCCGAGGATATAAGGAAGAAGGAACGACCACGACGCCGTTCGACATGGTCGTTCTGAACGAGCTCGATCGCTTTCATCTCGTCGAAGACGTCATCGATCGGCTGCCCCAACTTGGCGCGCGCGCGGCCTATTTCAAGCAGGCAATCCGCGGGAAACTGATCGAGCACCGCCAATATATCGAGGCGCATGGTGATGACATGCCCGAGATCAGCGGCTGGACGTGGGGGGTCAAGAGCACGGAAAAAATGAAGGCGGGGACTTCCACAGAGGGAGACAATGCCTAGCCGACGCGTTGCGCCTAAACGATCATACCGGCAGGCGTCCGACCAACGCCGCCTCCGGTTGTCCGACGAAACCATCTGATCTCCTCGGTTACCCTATCATGTCGGAATTACTGTCAACCGATCCTGAATTGAACCGAATGCCAACGGATGAGGACCTCGGTCGTCTTCAGTTCACGACATTGCTCTACTATCTGCAATGCACGAATCCGGACAATGGATTGGTTCGCGACAAGACACAGGCGGGCGCACCGGCGAGTATCGCCGCCATCGGCATGGCTCTTGCGACCATTCCTGTCATCGTAGAACGCGGCGTCGTCATTCGTGAGTTTGCCGCCAAGATCGCGCGACGTCGGCTGGAATTCCTGATGTCCTGCCACCAGGGGCCGGAACCTGACGCATCCGGCTACAAGGGTTTCTTCTACCATTTCCTCGACATTGAGACGGGGCGACGGGTCTGGCAGTGCGAATTGTCAACGATCGACTCGGCTTTCCTGTTCGCCGGTGCCTTGACCGTGGCAGCCTATTTCGATGCAGACACCGAGGACGAAGCGAAGGTTCGCGCACTTGCCAAATCGCTGTATGAGCGCGTTGACTGGAATTGGGCTCGCGACCACGGGGCTACGCTCACCCATGGCTGGCGACCGGAAAGCGGATTCATTCCGTATCGGTGGCGCGGCTATGACGAAGGCCTGCTTCTTTACATTCTCGGACTCGGCTCACCGAGCCACCCTCTGCCGCCTGAAAGCTTCACCGCCTATACGGAGAGTTACGAATGGCGGAATATCTTCGGACGTGAATTGCTCTATTCCGGTCCGCTCTTCACGCATCAGCTTTCACATATGTGGATCGATTTTCGTGAAATTCGCGATAAATTCATGCGCGAGCACGACAGCGACTATTTCCAGAACAGCCGGCACGCCACTTTCGTTCAGCAGGAATACGCCATTCGCAACCCGCTGGACTTAAAAGGCTACGGCGAACATTGCTGGGGTTTCACGGCAAGCGATGGGCCTGGCTGGATCAAGCGAAACATAGACGGCGTCGATAGGGAATTCTTCGACTACGTCGCCCGGGGCGCACCCTATGGGCCGGATGATGGAACGGTATCCCCCTGGGTTGTGGTTGCCTCGCTGCCGTTTGCGCCGGAAATCGTCATCCCGACCGTGCGAAACTTTGCCCGCATGAAACTGGGCATGACGCGACTTTACGGGTTTAGGCCGTCGTTCAACCAGACATATACGACTGGCGACAACAACGACGGATGGTGGGTCAGCCCCTACCATTTCGGGATCGACCAAGGTCCCGTCGTCCTGATGATCGAAAACTACCGGACCGGCTTACTGTGGAACATCATGCGTCGATGCGAGCCGGTTGTAGTCGGACTAAGACGAGCAGGGTTTTCAGGCGGCTGGTTATGATGGTCTTGCCGAATCCGCCCGAATTTCCTGAACCGGCTTGTGAACGAACGACGGACAGTGAACGCCGCAGACGACTTGGGTTTTCAAAGAACCAAGCTGCATAACAGTCAGGCTTTCTGTTTTTGATCGATCCACCTCCAGGAACCGTCCGAAGCATATTCCAGAACGGCATCATAGGATGAGCGCGGGGCACCCGGCTCGGCGAAGTTGACGCACGCGATCCTTCTTTCGGCTAAGAGCCCGAGGATCGCGGTCAGAAGTTCGTGACCGAAGATGGCGTCGGCTTTTTCCAGAATAATGTATGACGGAGTGGCTAAGATCGCGCTTGCAAGTGTGACGAGCTGTTGTTCGCGCGGCGACAGCAACGTAGACCAGTCTTGCTCGCTGTCCAGATCGTTGGGTGTCAAATCGCGTGCGAGGCCGAGATTCCTCAACAAAGCGAGAATTTGGTCATCCGTTTCCCCGATCGAGCGCTCCGGCGGCGCCAGAATCTGGCGCAGAGTTCCCGGACCCGAATAGGCCCGCTGACCGAGAAATCGCACATATTGGCGGGGTGGGATGACGATGCGCCCAGTGCCTGACGTATTAAGTTCTGCCGTGGCCCGGAACAAAGCGGTGGCCACGGCCTCACTTTCTCCGGCAACGATCACTCGCGTATCTGTCGGTATGAGAACCGACAAATCCTTCACCAACGCCTCTCCCGTCGGCGACGTCAGCGTCAGATGTTCATAGCCAAGACTCCCCTCAGCCTCGACGTGTTCGAGATTGATGTCTGCTGGGCTGCTGGGCTCCTCGATCGCTTCCAAAAGGGAACTGAGACGCGCCACGACGGTCGCGAAGTTCGAGATCGAGTTGAATTGTGCGACGATGAATGAGAACGCACCGACAAGCATGGCAAAGGCCGCCGCCGACTGCGTGATGACACCAAATTCCATGTCACCGCGCATGAACGCGGGCGCGATGATGACGACCGGAATGATCTGTATCATCCAATTGTAACCGGTGGTGAAGAAACCAACGTTGCGATTGATGCCAATTATCCGCCTGAAGTTTGCGGCGAGGCTATCAAACTGCTTGAGGAGCCGATCTGTGTGGCGTTGCTCGGAGCCCCCGATGATGATCGATTCTGTATTGTCGCGAACACGGATCAGTTCGGACCGGAAGGCCGCTTCGCGGTCGAGCTGGTTATAGTTCAGATTGATCAAAGGTCGTCCCAACATGATCGTCATAAACGACCCGAAGGCCGCGTAGATAACCGCAGTAAAGAAGAGAAGCGGACTGATCAGCCACAACACGCTCGAAAAGGTGAAGACCGTCAATACGCTGCTGAGCAGCATAAGCAGAAAGGAGAGTGTCGTCGTCGTGAACGCTTTGACATCCTCGGCGATCCGCTGATCAGGATAGGAAACTTTACCCTGAATGCCGAGCCGGTAGAACGTACCGTCGGTCATATAAACGCCGATTGCACGACGGGTGAGGTATTCTCGCCAAAGCAAAGCCAGTCGTTCTTCGGCGAAGCGGGCAATCACCGATACGACCGTCGAAGCAGCAAAAGCGCCAGCGTAGAGGATCGCCTGGCGAACAAATTCGGCAGTCTGCCTTTCAGCGATCGCAGTCATGAAGTGCCGGCCGACGAAGCTGTTGACGACATTCAGAGCGCTGATGCCGGCAAAAAGAGCGATCAGCGACACGAGAAGGAACCCGGCTCGTCCACCGACATCGGATGTCATGAACAATTTGATCGCGTGGATGAACCGCGTTGCCGTCAACTTGAGCGGAATTTGCTGCTGGCCCATAGTCGTCCCCCCAACTTGTGTTTGGACGAACTATAGCGCGAAAAACGTGCGACAGAGAATGGCGCGCGAGCGGATGAGCGAGCCTTCTCCTGGGGCTCCCAAACGGGATATGGCTCGTAGACAATCGATCCCGCGCAACACACGACGCGTTGCATCTATCTGCTATTTTCGTGGATCGAGCAGATCGCGCAGGCCGTCGCCGAGAATGTTGAAGCCGAGTACGGTGACCATGATCGCGAGGCCGGGAAAGAGTGACATGTAGATGTTGAGGCCGAGATAGTTGCGGCCGTCGCTCATCATCGCACCCCATTCGGGAAGCGGTGGCTGTGCACCAAGGCCGAGGAAGGAGAGGCTTGCAGCCGACAGTATGACGGTGCCTGCCGTGAGCGTCGACTGTACGATGATCGGGCCAATCGCGTTGCGCAGGATGTAATGCGTCATGATTCGGTGGCGCGACACGCCGAGCGAAATGGCCGCCTCCACATAATCCATTGCCTTGAGGCCGAGCGTCAGATTGCGGCTCAACCGCGCATAGACAGGCACCGAGAAGATCGCGATGGCGATGAGCAAGTTGACGAGGCTGGTGCCGAGCACGCTGACGATGAGAATGGCCAGAACGATCCCCGGGAAAGCGAAGAGGATATCCATACACCACATGATCGCCTGGTCGACATAACGCCCGGTCATGCCCGACAGAATGCCCAGCGGAACGCCGACGACGACAGCGAGCCCGACGCTGAGCACGACTTCAAGAAGCGAGATTCGTGCGCCATAGAGCACGCGGGCGAAAATATCCCGGCCGTTGTCGTCGGTGCCGAAAGGGTGCTCCCAGGAAGGCTCGAGCATGGTCGAGAGCAGGTCCTGCGAGTAGGGATCGGCCGAGGTGAAGAGCGGAGCAAAGACCGCCATCAGCACGATGATGCCGATCAGCCCACCACCTATGGTGATGCCCTTGTGCGTCGCAAGCCAGCGCAAAGTGCGGCGCAGGCCGCCGCTGCCGGTCGCAACCTTTTCCGCTTCGCTCATCGCCATCAGTCGAACCTTATCTTCGGATTGAGCGCCGCAATCGCCATTTCCGCCAGGAAGTTCATGACGACGACGCCGGTGACGGCAACAAGCGTCACGCCCTGGATGACCGGATAGTCACGGTAGCGAACCGAATCGACCAGCAGGCGGCCGATGCCTGGCCAGTTGAAGACCGATTCGGTGACGACGGCACCGCCGATCAGGCTGCCGAAATTCAGCCCGACGATAGTGACGATCGGGATCAGCGCATTGCGCAGCGCATGGCTCCAATAAATCGAGCCGGGCGCGACACCCTTGGCCCGCGCCGTGCGGATATAATCCTGTGCCAATACCTCGATCATGCTGGAACGCGTCATCCGGGCGATCACAGCCATCGGCAGCAGCGCAAGCGTGATCGACGGCAGAATGAAGCTCTTCCATGAGGTGGCGCCGAGAAGCGGCAGCCAGCCGAGACTGACGGAGAATGTGTTCATCGCCATCAGCGCCAACCAGAAATTGGCAATGGACGCGCCGGCGATCGCCAGCAGCATGACGGCCTGGTCCGGCCAGCCGTGCCGGTAGATCGCCCCGATCATGCCGGCCGGCACGCCGATCGCGATCGCCAGTAGATAGGCCGTGATCGCAAGACCGAGCGTAAACGGCATGCGCTCCGCGATCTCGTCGACGACGGGCAGCTTCGATTTGATGGACATGCCGAGATCGCCCCTGATCGCGCCATAGGCGAACTGCCCATATTGTTCGGCGATGTTACGGTCGAGGCCCAGACGGGTGCGCATATTGTCAACCGCTTCCTGCGTGGCTTCGGGGCCGGCCATCATGCGAGCCGGATCACCCGGAAGCGCGCGGATGGCGACAAAGATCAGCATCGATACGCCGATCAGGATCAGCGGCAAGGCGAGCAGCTTCTTGAGAATATAGGCTTTCATCGGACCGTCATCGTCAGTGAACCGGGCGAACGGCGCAATGCGCGGTCCGCCCGTTACGCATCAGTCCTTCGTGGCTTCCTTGACCACGACGAGGCCGCCGGGCACGATCCAGGTGCCCTTCACACTGTTACGGGCGGCATAGAGGTCCTGCGTCGTATAGAGGAGGACGTGCGGCGCCTGCTCGTTGACCTCCTTCTGGGCGTCGACATAGATCGCGTTGCGTGCCGTCTCGTCCAACGTCGAAGCTGCCTTGTCAATCAACTCGTCCAGCTTCGGATCGTTGAAGAAGCCGAGATTGGCGCTCGCCGGCGAAGCGCTGGCCGAATGGTAGAGCGGACGGAATTGCAGGTCGGCGCCATTGACGCCAGAGGACCAGGAGGCAATCACCGAACCCGTATTGGCAGTCGCCTTACCAGCCGGATCGGCAAAGGCCGCCTTCGACCAGACGCCGCTTTCCATGCGCTGCACGTCGAGCTTCACGCCGGCCTTCGCCCACATGGCCTGCAGCAGTTCGCCGATACGCGCCTCCGGCTCCTGCACGATCGTCGTCATCGAGAACCCGTCGGGATAACCGGCATCGGCGAGCAGCTTCTTCGCCTTATCGATATCATAAGTGTAGGGCGCAAGCGTCTTGTCATAGCCGGGTGTCACGGGCGCAAGCGGCGAATTCGCCGGCGTGGCATTGCCCTGCATGATCGCCTTGACGAGGCCATCGCGGTCGGTGGCATAGTTCAGTGCCTGGCGCACGCGCAAATCGTCGAGCGGTTTCAGCTTGGTGTTGAGCGACACCCAGAACACGGCCGAGCCGTCTGATTTGTAGACCTTCATGTCCTGGTTGGCTTCGAGTTGCTTGGCAAAGGCGGCCGGCAACGGATTGACGATATCGGCATCCCCCGTCTGCAGCGCCATGTTCATGACCGAGGGTTCTGCCGTCCAGGTCCACTTGATCTCATCGGCCCCCTTCGCGGCACCGCCCCACCAGTCCGCGTTCTTCGTTTCCAGCACATATTCGCCGGACTTGTATTCCTGCAGCTTGTAGGGTCCGGTGCCGACAGCCTTGCTGCCGATCGTACCGGCGGCATCCGCAACAGGGCTGACCATCAGGCAAGGGCCGGTCGTCAGAAGCGCGAGAAAGGCCGGATAGGGTTTTTTGAGCTTGAACTGCACGGTGGAAGGATCGACGGCGCTGACGCTTTCGATAAAGGTGCGAAGACGGCCACTGGCGGCAAGGCCGCGCTTTGTATCGAGATGGCGAGTAAAGTTCTTCACCACGGCATCAGCGTCGAACGCCGTGCCGTCATGGAATTTTACGCCCTGACGCAGCTTGAAGGTCCAGACGATACCGGCATCGTCGCTCGACCATTGCGTAGCAAGCGCCGGCTGGAGAGTAAGGTCCTTTGCGCGGGCGAGAAGCCCCTCATACATCGGATCCAGAACGGCGGCCGTAAACGTCGCGGTCTGATCGCCCGGATCCATCGAGCGCGGCGCTTCGGTCTGCATGACCGTCAGCGTAGAAGCGAAGGCCGAAAGCGGCGCAAACAGCGCTCCGGTAACGGTACAACCGAGTGCGAATTGGCGAGCGCTAATAAATTTCTTGCGAATGATATCCATTGGTTCACCTTCTTGTTGATTCTTGAACCGCCCTTTCGGTCGGCCTTGATCAATTTTTGCAATTTATTTTGATTGATTGGTTCATTTTGTGAACTTATTGTCAAGGCGAAATCACAAGCAGCAGGATCAGGGATTTTAATGTTCAACTCATCGCAGCGCGAGCTTCTGCGGGTCATAAGCGAGTCCGGCCCCCTCAGCCGGACCGATCTTGCGGCCGCTATCGGGCTGAGCAAAGCAGCGATGAGCGGCATTGCCCGCGAGTTGATCGATCGCGGCGTTCTACATGAAACGGAAATGGTCTACGGCCAGGGCCGCCCCTCCGTCCTGCTCGACCTGAAGCCGGAATGCGCCTTCTTCATCGGCATCTCTCTTCTGGAAGATCCCGCGCCAATGATCCTTAGCGATCTCAACGGCAATATCATCGCTCGTCAGCAGCTGCCCTATTCCCGCGATCCCAAGGTCATCGCCAATGCCATCACCTATGGCCTGCCGGAAATCCTGAAGGGCCACCCGCAGGCAAGCTCGAAGCTTGCCGGCATCGGCGTGGCGCTGTCGGGCTTCGTCGATGAAAAGCAGGCGACCTGCGTACAATCCACCCTCCTTGGCTGGCAGGACGTGCCGCTCGCCGAAATCATCCGCCAAGCAAGCGGCGTCGATACTTTCATCGAAAACGATGCCAAGGCCGTGGCCGTCAGCGAGAAGCTCTTCGGCATTGCCCGCGACACGCCGAATTTCTCGGTCGTTTCACTGGGAGACGGTATCGGCTGCGCCCATTTCATCGACGGCAAACTCTATCGCGGCAATCACGGCGGCGCCGGTGAAATCGCCCATGCGACGATCGAGCCCGGCGGCGCGCCCTGCCGCTGCGGCAAGCGCGGCTGTCTCGATACGATCGCCTCCATGAAAGCGATCAAGGAGATGACGCGGGCCGCCGGGCTAAAATGCACCTCGCTGTCGGAACTGGAAGAAGAAGCCTCGCACGGCACCGCCGAAGCGATCGCCATCATCCACAAGGCGGGCGCCGCTCTCGGGCTGGCGATCTCGCATCTGATCCAGATGAACGATCCCGGCATGATCCTCATCACCCACATCGAGGGCTCCTTCGACGGCCTGTTCGGCACGGTCGTGCAACAGGCGATCGAAGCCAATGTTCTTCCACGTTACGCTGGCGCAACACCGATCCGCACCCGCCGCGTCGACAGCGACGTCTGGGCACGGGGCGCTGCCAGCATCGCTGCCCATAATTTTCTGATTGGTCCCAATATAAGCTGAGGTTTCCCATGCGTATCGCCGTTGGTGGCATTCACATCGAATGCAGCACGTACAATCCCGTCCTGAACGAGGAGAAGGATTTCCGGGTGGTACGCGGCGAAGGGCTGCTGACCGCTCCCTATTTTTCGTTTTTGAAGGACTACGACGCCGAATTCCTGCCGACGATCCATGCCCGCGCCATAGCCGGCGGCCCTGTCGCGCGCCACACCTACGAGGCCTTCAAGGCCGAATTCCTGGAGCGCCTGAAGCCGCTTCTGCCGCTCGACGGCCTCTATCTCGCCATGCACGGCGCCATGTATGTCGAAGGCATGGAAGATGCGGAAGGCGACTGGATCACTGCTGCCCGCGCGCTCGTCGGCGACGATTGTACAGTTTCGGCAAGTTACGACCTGCACGGCAACGTCACCCAGCGCATTCTCGATGCGCTCGACATGTACTCCACCTACCGCACCGCGCCGCATATCGATGTCGAGGAAACGATGCGTCGTTCGGTTTCGATGCTGGTGAAGAGCCTGAAGAGTGGTGTGAAACCCACCCTGCTCTGGGCACCGATTCCTGTCGTCCTGCCGGGTGAACGCACCAGCACCGTGGATGAACCGGCAAAGAGCCTCTATGCCGAACTGCCCGGCATCGATGCACTCGATGGCGTCTGGGATGCCTCGCTGATGGTCGGTTATGTCTGGGCCGACGAGCCCCGCGCCACCGCCGCCGCCATCATGACCGGCACGGACCGTGCCGTGCTGGAGCGCGAGGCAAAGCGTATAGCAAAGGCGTATTGGGACGTACGCGAGGAATTCGTCTTCGGCTGCGAGACCGGCTCGATCGAGGAATGCGTCGCCAAGGCGATCGTTAGCCCGACCGGCCCCGTCGTGCTTGCCGAATCCGGCGACAACCCGACCGGCGGCGGTGTGGGCGATCGTGCCGACGTCCTTGCCGAACTGATCGCTAAGGGCGCCACCGGCGTTGTCTTCGCCGGCATTGCTGACAAGGCGGCAACGGAAGCCTGCTATGCGGCCAACGTCGGCGCTACGCTGGACCTGACCGTCGGCGCCTCGCTCGATACCAAGGGCAGCAAGCCGGTGACGGGACGCTTCGTGGTGAAGTTCCTGCACGAAACCGACCACGCAGCCGACCGGCAGGCCGTTGTTTCCATCGGCGGCATCGATCTGGTGCTCTCCGCCAAGCGCCGCCCCTATCACAACATCGTCGATTTTACCCGCCTCGGTCTTGATCCGCGCACGGCAAAGATCGTCGTCGTCAAGTCGGGTTATCTCTCGCCGGAACTCGCACCCATCGCCAATCCCAATCTCATGGCGCTCTCAGTCGGTGTCGTCGACCAGTTCGTCGAGCGCCTGCCGCGCCTGCGAAAACAGCACCCGACCTATCCTTTCGACAAGGATTTCGGCTTCGAGCCGCAAGCTTTCCTATCGGCACGCTCCGCGAACCGCTGAGGTTTGATAGGCGAACCAATTGACTTTTGGTACCGCACGATTGTCTAGCGTGCAGTTCTCATCAAAACGTGTGCGTACTTTTGGATCTGTCGCAAATCTAGGCCATACGATCAATAAACAGGCAGATATTTATTTGCATAAAAAAATGCTTGACGATCCGTTGGATTTGGTTTGCATTGAACCAATATTAAATTGGTTCAGCCAATCATGGACGAAACGCAAGGCAATTCGAACTATGCGCTGGAGAAGCTGAGGGCTCTCCTGCAGTCGGATAGTCTCGATGCCGATGGCAAGCTGCCAACCGAACGTACGCTCTCCGAAATCCTCGGCGTCAGCCGTCGCTCGATCCGCCGCGCGCTGGAAGTGCTGGAGGCCGAGGGCCGCATCTGGCGCCGGCAAGGCTCCGGCACCTTTGCCGGCAAGCGGCCGAACGGTTGGAGCAACCATGTCGATTCCATCGTCGCCGACACCGATCTCATGGAGATCATGGAAGTGCGCCTGCGCGTCGAGCCACAGCTTGCCCAGCTTGCAGCCATGCGCGCCAAGGTAGCCGATGTCGAGCGGATGTATGATCTGGTGAAGAAGATCTATGAAAGCACGGATGCCGACGGCCGCGAGCTCTGGGATGGTGCGCTGCATCGCCAGATCGCCCAATGCGCCGGCAACATATTCTTCCTCACGATCTTCGACGTCATCAACCGCGTGCGCCAGGACGAAGCCTGGCAGACGATCCGCGAGCGCGCCCGCAGCGTCAGCCGCACGCGCGAAGTCACCCATGGCCAGCACACAGCCATCGTCGATGCTATCGCCGCCCGCGATCCGGGAAAAGCCGGCGAAGCCATGCGCCAGCACCTGCTGACGCTGCAGGAAAGCCTCATCCGCATTACCTCTCTCGACCACAGCGAAACGGAGGTCGAGAAGGAGCCCACTTGAGCGGGGAAACGGCACGGCGGAGATAACCGACGGCTCGACACGACAAACGTGAAACAAAAACATAACAGAGGAGAATGATATGAAATTCGCCGGATTGCTGACCACCGCCGCAGCGGCAGCGCTTTTAGCGCTTCCCGCCGTCGCGACCGAACTGAAGATCGGCCTGCAGGACGATGCCGACGTGCTCGATCCCGCACAGTCGCGCACCTTCGTCGGCCGCATCGTCTATACCGCGATGTGCGACAAGCTCGTCGACGTCTCACCCGACCTGAAGATCGTGCCGCAGCTTGCGACGGAATGGAACTGGTCGGCCGATGGCAAGGCGCTCACCATGAGGCTTCGCCAGGGTGTTAAGTTCCAGGACGAGACCCCCTTCAATGCTGAAGCCGTCGTCGCCACCATCGAGCGCAATATGACCCTGCCCGAATCGCGCCGCAAGAGCGAGCTGAGTTCCGTCGAGAAGGTCGAAGCGTCAGGCGAATACGAAGTCAAGTTCACGCTGAAGAGCCCCGACGTCACCCTGCTGGCCCAACTTTCCGACCGCGCCGGCATGATCGTCTCGCCGAAGGCCGCGAAGGAACTCGGTGCGAAGTTCGGCGACCATCCCGTCTGCGCCGGCCCCTTCAAATTCGTCGAACGCGTCCAGCAGGACCGTATCGTGCTGGAGAAGTTCCAGGACTACTGGAACAAGGATAATGTCTTCATCGACAAGATCACCTACCTTCCGATCCCGGATTCGACCGTACGCCTGGCCAATCTGCGCTCCGGCGACCTCGACATGATCGAACGCTTGGCTGCCACCGACGCCGAGACGGTCAAGAGCGACCCGAACCTCGTTTACAAGGATGTCGTCAACACCGGTTGGCTCGGCATCTATGCCAATGTTGGCAATGGCGCGCGCGCCGACAACCCGATGGGCAAGGACAAGCGCCTGCGCCAGGCCTTCTCGTTGGCAATCGATCGCGATGCCGCCATGCAGATCGTCTTCGAAGGCACCGGCGTTGCTGGCAACCAGCCCTTCCCGCCGAGCAGCCCGTGGTTCGACAAGAATGTTCCGGTTCCGGCCCGCGACGTCGAAAAGGCCAAGGCCCTCGTCAAGGCGGCAGGCTTCGACCACATTCCGGTTGAAATGCAGGTTTCGAACAGCCCGGTGGTCATGCAGATGATGCAGATCATCCAGTCCATGGTCGCAGAAGCCGGCTTCGACCTGACCCTGAAGACAACGGAATTTGCCACCCTGCTCAACGAGCAGACAGCCGGCAACTATCAGCTCAGCCGCTCCGACTGGTCCGGCCGAGTCGACCCTGACGGCAATATCCAGCAGTTCGTCACCTGCGGTGCCGGCCTGAACGACAGCAAATATTGCAATGCCGATGTCGACAAGTTGCTGAACGAGGCTCGCCAGTCCCCTGACGATTCCGTGCGCAAGCAGAAATACGATGCAGCAACCGCAATCCTCAATGACGATTTGCCGATCATCTTCCTTGGCCACCAGTCCTGGATCTGGGCTCTGCACAAAAACATCACCGGCTTCGTTGCTTCACCCGATGGCATGATCCGCCTCGTCGGTGTGAAGAAGGAAGGCTGATAGCCACACGCTTCAGGAACGCGGCGACCCTCGCCGTGTTCCGCTGATGGTATCGGAGCGCCCATGTACAGGTTTATCGCCAAGCGGCTGCTGGTCGCCATTCCAACTCTGCTGATCATTTCGGTCTTCGTCTTCTCGCTGCAGAAACTTCTGCCGGGAGATCCGGTTCTGGCCATGGCCGGCGAAGAGCGCGATCCGCAGGTGCTGGAATTCCTGCGGGAGAAATATCACCTCAAGGACCCCGTTCCTTACCAGTATTTCTACTGGCTGGGCTCCGCACTGAAGGGTGATCTCGGCATTTCGCTGCGCACCAACCAGCCGGTCCTTGAACTGGTGGCCGAGAAACTGCCGGTTACCATCCAGCTCGCCATCATGTCGATGATCTTCGCCTTCGCCATCGGCGTGCCGATGGGCATCCTGGCGGCTGTCAAGAAGAATACGATCATCGATTATCTCGCCAACATCATCGCGTTATCCGGCCTGTCGATCCCGAATTTCTGGCTCGGCATCATGCTGATCCTGCTGATCTCGGTGAACCTCGGCTGGTTGCCAGCTTCAGGCTATGAGCCCTTCTTCTCCAATCCGCTGCGCTCGATCCAAACCATGCTGATGCCCTCCTTCGTGCTCGGCAACGCGCTCGCCGCCACGTTGATGCGCCACACGCGTTCGGCAATGCTGAGCGTCTTGAGCGCTGACTACATCCGTACCGCCCGCGCCAAGGGGCTTTCGGAAAGTTCCGTCGTGCTGGAACACAGCTTCCGCAACGCGGTCCTGCCGATCGTCACACTGACCGCTCTGCTTTTTGGCGAACTTCTCGCCGGCGCGGTTCTCACGGAGCAGATTTTCACCATCCCAGGCTTTGGAAAGCTCATCGTCGATGCCGTCTTCAATCGCGATTACGCCGTCGTCCAGGGCGTCGTCATCTGCACGGCGATCGGCTTTATCCTGATGAACCTCGTGGCCGACGTTCTCTACGTTCTCCTCAATCCGCGCATGAGGGCTTCGCTATGACCGCAATCGATCAAGCTGTTGCCACACCCATCGCCTCGACCGAGCAGCGTGCGCCGAGCCGCGCCTGGCGCAAGCTGAAAGCCAACAAGGGTGCGCTTGTCGGTCTCACCATCATTGCCTTCTTCGCAATCCTTGCCATCATCGCGCCGCTCCTGCCGCTCCCCGATCCCAACGCCACAAGCTGGTCGACGATCCGCAAGGCGCCGTCAGCGGCCCATTGGCTCGGCACCGACGACATCGGCCGCGATATTCTCTCCCGCATGATCTGGGGCGCGCAGGCCTCGCTGATGGCCGGCGTCTTTTCCGTGGCGATCGCCGTTCTCATCGGCGTGCCCTTCGGCCTGATCTCAGGCTATTTCGGCGGCTGGATCGACATGATCATCTCCCGCATCACCGAAGCCTTCCTGGCGATGCCTTTCCTGATCACCGCGATCGCACTTGCCGCCTTCCTTGGTCCTAGCCTCAGCAACGCGATGATCGCGATCGGTCTTTCGGCAATGCCTATCTTCGTGCGGCTGACGCGTGGCCAGGTACTGGCGGTCAAGACAGAGGAATATATCGAAGGCGCGCGATCCATCGGTCTTCGCCATTTCAGCATCATCACCCGCTACATCCTGCCGAATGTGTTCGCACCGATCCTCGTGCAGGCGACGCTGACGATCGCGACCGCCATCATCGCCGAAGCCAGCCTCTCCTTCCTCGGCCTCGGCCAACAACCGCCAGCGCCGAGCTGGGGCTCGATGCTGAACGTGGCCAAGAATTTTCTCAGCCAGGCGCCCTGGATGGCGATGTGGCCGGGCATTGCCATCTTCCTCGTCGTTATCGGTTTCAATCTCTTGGGCGACGGCCTGCGCGATGCGCTCGATCCGCGCGAAGCATGACTCTTCGAAAGGACATATGAAATGACCGTATTTACGACCCGCCCCGAAATTCTGGGTACGTTCGGCGTCGTCACCTCAACGCACTGGATCGCCTCGGCTGTCGGCATGAGCATTCTGGAAAAAGGCGGCAATGCCTTCGATGCAGCGGTTGCTACCGGCTTCACCCTGCAGATCTTGGAGCCGCACCTCGTCGGCCCTGGCGGCGATATGCCCGCAATCATCTATTCGAAGAAGAAGGGCAAGGTCGAGGTCATCTGCGCGCAGGGTCCTGCTCCCGCAGCAGCCACCATCGAGCACTATACGTCTGAGGGCCTGAAACTGATCCCGGGCGACGGCCTGCTTGCAACCGTCATTCCCGGTTCCTTCGATGGCTGGATGCTGATGCTGCGCGACTACGGCAGGATGAGTGTGCGCGACGTGCTCGAGCCAGCGATCTACTACGCCGAAAACGGCCATCCGCTGCTGCCCCGCGTTTCGGCCACCATCAAGGGGCTTGCTGAATTCTTCGAAAAGGAATGGCCGACCTCCTACGAGACCTGGGTGCCGGGAGGCTCTGTTCCGGAGCCGAATTCCAGCTTCAAGAACCCGGTTCTGGCCGAGACCTGGAAGCGCATCATCTCCGAGGCGGAAGCAAAGCAAAACCGCGAGGCGCAGATCGAAGCCGCCCGTGACGCCTTCTATCGCGGCTTCGTCGCCGAGAAGATCGCAGACTATCTAAAAAACGCGGAAGTGATGGATGCAAGCGGCAGCCGTCACAAAGCGGTGCTGACGGCTGACGACATGGCGAACTGGTCGGCAACAATCGAGGAGCCGCAGACCTATGACTATCACGGCTGGACGGTCGCCAAGATCGGCCCCTGGGGCCAAGGTCCGGTCTTCCTGCAGACCCTGTCGATCCTCAAGGGCATGGATATCGCTGCAATGGCGCCTGACGGAGCCGACTTCGTCCATACCGTGACCGAAGCCATGAAACTCGCCTTCGCCGATCGCGAGATCTACTACGGTGATCCCAAATTCGCCGACGTTCCGCTCGACCAGCTCCTGTCAGATACCTACGCCGCCGCCCGCCGCAAACTCATTACGGACGAAGCCTCCTTCGACCTGCGTCCCGGAAAGCTGGCCGGCTTCGAGCATCAATATGACGTGACAATGGAGATGCTCGGCGCCGATTCCAAGACAGGCGCAGTCTACGAGCCGACCATGGCGCATCTGACTGAAAAGCGCGGCGACACCGTCCATATCGACGTCATCGACCGCGAAGGCAATATGGTCTCCGTCACGCCCTCAGGCGGCTGGCTGCAGTCCTCGCCGATCATTCCGGGCCTCGGCTTCTGCCTGAATTCACGCGCCCAGATGTTCTGGCTGAAGCCCAACCTGCCGACATCGCTCGCTTCCGGCAAGCGCCCGCGCACGACGCTGACACCTTCGCTCGCCCTTTACGAAGGCCGCCCGACACTCGCCTTCGGCACGCCCGGCGGCGATCAGCAGGAACAGTGGCAGCTCTCTTTCTTCCTGCGTTATGTCCATCACAAGATGAACCTGCAGGCGGCGATCGACCAGCCGCTCTTCCACACCTCGCATTTCCCCGGCTCCTTCTATCCGCGCACGCGTGAGCCGGGCGGCCTGATGGTAGAAGGCAGTTTCAGTGCCGATGTGCTCGACAATCTGCGCGCCCGCGGCCACGCGCTCACCGTTTCCGAGCCCTGGACCATTGGTCGCCTGACGGCAGCCCGCCGCGATGCCGATGGGCTGTTGCGTGCCGCTGCCACGCCGCGCCTCATGCAGGCCTATGCGATCGGGAGATAGTCATGACTTGGTCCATCGTCGCCCGCGATCCCAAGACTGGTTATCTCGGCATCGCCGTCGCTACTCGCTTCTTTGCGGTCGGCGGTCTGGTCCCGCATGTCCGCGGGGGCATTGGCGCGGTCGCCACGCAGGCCTTCGTCAACCCGCTCTACGGCACGGACGGCGTTGCCCTGATTGCAGAAGGCAAGGCGCCGGATGAGATCATCGCGGAACTGACCGCCCGCGATGCCGGCCGTGACCAGCGCCAGCTTCACCTGATCGATGCCGCCGGCCGCAACGCTGCTTTCACCGGCACCAAATGCATCGACTGGGCCGGTCATCTGGTGGACGACAACGTCTCCGTCGCCGGCAACATGCTGGCTGGTCCCGAGGTCGTCGCTCAGACGCTTGCAGCCTACAAGAAGACGATGGACAAGCCCTTCATCGAGCGCCTGCTCGAAGCCATGCAGGCCGGCGAGGATGCCGGCGGCGACAAGCGTGGCAAGCAGTCTGCCGCTCTCCTCGTCCATCGCGATCAGGATTATCCCTGGCTCAGCATCCGCGCGGACGATCATCCCGATCCCCTCGCCGAACTGCGCCGGCTCTATGCGGTGGCGCAGGAGCGCTACATGCATGTCGCCGAAACGATGGCGACCAAAGCAAACCCGAACGGAATGATTGACAGGCGCGAGATCGATGAAAAGATCGCAGCGCTGGAAGCCGCGCGCATTGCGGAAGGGCGGCCGTCGGCCTCTTTCGCTACGCCTTTGAAGACCTGAAAGCCCGACCATCCGGCACAAAAGAGAATAAGGGAACGAAATGAGTGATCAGCCTGCAGCATCCGTCTCTCCGGTTCTTTCCGTCCGGAACCTGACGACCTCCTTCCTCGCCGATGGTGAATGGAAATCCGTCGTCCGCAATGTCTCCTTCGATGTCATGCCGGGGGAAACGGTCGCCATCGTCGGCGAGAGCGGTTCGGGCAAGAGCGTTACCTCGCTCTCCATAATGCGCCTGCTCGCCAAAGGCTCAAGCCGTGTCGAAGGCAGCATCACGCTCAACGGCCGTGACATTCTTTCGCTCTCCGACAGGGATATGCGCGCCGTCCGCGGCAAGGATGCAGCCATGATCTTCCAGGAGCCGATGACCAGCCTGAACCCGATCTTCACCATCGGCAGGCAGATTTCCGAAGCGCTCACCTGCCACGGTGATATCACCAAGGCTGACGCGCGGGCTGAAACCATCCGCCTTCTGGAGAAGGTGCGCATTCCCAATGCCGCCTCCCGCTTCGACGAATATCCGCACCAGTTTTCCGGCGGCATGCGCCAGCGCGTGATGATCGCCATGGCGCTCGCATCGCGGCCGAAGCTTTTGATCGCCGACGAGCCGACCACCGCGCTCGACGTGACCATCCAGGGTCAGATCCTCGATCTCATCAAGGTGCTGCAGGAAGAGGATGGCATGTCCGTTCTCTTCATCACCCATGACATGGGCGTGGTCGCCGAGATCGCCGATCGCACCATCGTCATGTATCGCGGCGAGGCGGTCGAAACCGGCATGACGGATGATATCTTCAACCGCGGTATGCACCCCTATACGCGTGCTCTGCTTTCCGCCGTGCCGCGTCTCGGCTCGATGGACGGGCAAAAATGGCCTTTGCGCTTTCCCGTTATAGATACGGCGACCGGCGAGCGCAGTGAACCAGTGGAGGTGGTCGACACCGTCGACCGTCGCAAAACGCCGATCCTTGAGGTGAAGAACCTCGTCACCCGCTTCGATATTCGCGGTGGCCTCCTGGGCCGCAGGACCGGCGCCATTCATGCCGTCGAGGATGTCTCCTTCAACCTCTTCCAAGGCGAGACACTGGCGCTCGTTGGCGAATCCGGCTGCGGCAAGTCCACGACCGGCCGTTCGATCACCCGCCTGGTGCAGCCGAATGGCGGCTCCGTCAACCTTGACGGCTATGACGTGCTGAACCTCGATGCGACCAGACTGCGCAACATGCGCCGCAGCATCCAGATGATCTTCCAGGATCCTTTCGCGAGCCTCAATCCGCGGATGACGGTGGGAGCAGCCGTTGCCGAGCCTTTCATCGAACACGGGCTTGGCACCCGCGCCCAGGCCCGCGACAAGGCTGCGGACCTGCTCGAACGCGTCGGCTTGAAGTCGGATATGATGAAGCGTTACCCGCATGAGTTTTCCGGCGGCCAGCGTCAGCGCATCTGCATCGCCCGCGCTCTTGCGCTCGACCCGAAAGTGATCGTTGCGGATGAAAGCGTCTCGGCTCTCGATGTCTCGATCAAGGCGCAGGTCTGCAATCTCCTTATGGACCTGCAGCAGAGCCTCAACCTCGCCTTCCTCTTCATCTCCCACGATATGGCCGTCGTCGAACGCGTCAGTCACCGCGTCGCGGTTATGTATCTGGGTGAAATCGTCGAAATCGGCCCGCGGGAAGAGCTCTTCCGCAACCCGCAGCATCCCTACACCAAGAAACTCATGGCGGCGGTTCCGGTACCGGATCCCGCCCGCCGCGGCATCCGCCGCAACCTCGGCACCGACGAACTGAAAAGCCCTGTCCGTCCCGTGGGTTACGTGCCTCCGAAGCGTCAGTTCCGCGAGGTGGTGACGGGCCATATGGTGCGGATGGAGGAAGCCGCCTGAGCCAGTCCAGCAGGTTCAACCGACAGCTTGAGAATGGTAGGTATTGCGCGAGACGGACCGCATCCGGGGAGGTGCGGTTTAATCCCTTTTGCTGCATCGCTTATATCATTTATTCCAGATATTATTTCACTGGGAATTATTAACGCCAATTGCCGGCGTTTGTGTTCTCTTATCCTTGCGAATCAAAAAGGTTTGATTTGCCTGGGGGCAGCCACCATGTTGAAGCATGGGGCGATATAACAGTTGGGCAGGAGCACATGCTGCAACGGATTGAAGACATTGATGCCGCGCTAGTCGACAGGCTGCAGCACTCAGCGTTCAAATATTTCCTGAAATATTCTAATCCAGAAAACGGGCTTGTGCCGGATACGTCGATCCCTGGCGTGCCGGCAAGCATTGCCGCGGTCGGCTTCGGACTTTCCTCCTATCCTGTTGGCGTCGAGCGCGGCTGGATCAGCCGCGCGGAAGCTGCCGAGCGCGTCTTCAACACGCTGCACTTTTTCGCCAACGCCAAACAGGGTACGGAACGCCACGCAACCGGACATCGCGGCTTCTTCTACCACTTCCTGCACGTCAATACCGGCAACCGCGCCTGGAACAGCGAGCTTTCGACCATAGATACCGCTCTGCTCGTCGCCGGCATTCTGACCGCCGCGCAATATTTCGACGGCGAGGATGAAACCGAGACCGAGATCCGCGCGCTCGCAAAATTCATCTACGAGCGCGTCGACTGGCGCTGGGCGCTGAACAAGGGCGACACTATCTCGATGGGCTGGAAACCTTCTTCCGGTTTCCTGCGCTGGCGCTACCATGGCTTCGATGAAGCGATCCTCCTCTACACGCTGGCGCTTGCGTCACCGACCTACCCGATCCCGCAATCGAGCTATGACGCCTTCACGGCAAGCTATTCGTGGATGATCTTCAACGAGCAGCCTTATCTCTATGCCGGCCCGCTCTTCATCCATCTCTTCTCCCATGCCTGGATCGATTTCCGCGGCATCAAGGACAAGCCGATGGCTGAGCGGAACTGGGATTATTTCCGTAACACACAGGTCGTCATCGACGTCCAGCGCGATTATGCGGAACGCAATCCCGGCCAGTTCGTTGGCTATAGCAAAGATATCTGGGGATTTACCGCTTGCGATGGCCCGCCGCCGACGCGGCGCATGCGCGGCGGCCGTAACCCGAAAGTGCTGGGTTATGCTGCCCGTGGCGCCCCGCTCGGTCCCGATGACGGCACGATCGCGCCCTGGGCAGCGCTCGCCTGCCTACCTTACGACCGGCAGGCCGCAATCGAGGGCACCAAGGCACTGCTGACCACCTATCCGAACCTACTTCTGGAAGGTGGCTTCCCTGGCGGCTTCAACCCGACCGTCCAGACCAAGCGGCCGGAAGGCTGGGTCGATGACCGCACCGTAGCCATCGACCAGGGTCTCGTCGTCATGACGGTCGAAAACGAACGTTCCGACTTCATCTGGAAACTGATGCGCGAGAACCCGGTGATCCGCCTCGGCCTCGAGCGCGCCGGCTTCACCGGCGGCTGGCTGGATGGCGAGGAAACGGAAGAGCTCGCTTTGAAAGCAGGCTAACTTAGCGCACGAAAACATGGGCCTTGCCGGCGATATCGAGGCGAACGAGATCGCCCCGCGCCGGCAATGCTACACTTGAGGTCTTGATCAGGATCGGCGGCAGGGCGACAGCAGCAAGCGACACCGCCACCGTGCAGGTCGCACCGCCGAATTCCACATCCACGACACGCCCGCCATATTTCGCATTCGCCTCATCGACGACGACGCGAATCTGCTCCGGCCGCAGCATGATTTCCGCTTTACCCTGGTGGGCTCCCTCAACCGGCACATTGCCGAGCGCACAATCGGCAAAACCATTCTTGATGATCGCCGGCAGCATCACCGCATCACCGAGGAATAGCGCCGTCTCTCGGTCACGCGGCTTGAGATAGAGCGTCTGCGGCGTGCCGGCCTGTACAAGCCTCCCCTCGCGCAAGACCGCAACCTGATCGGCAAATGAAAGGGCCTCGCCCTGATCGTGTGTCACGAGGATCGCGGTAATGCCTGCCGTCTGCAGCACGCGGGCGACAGCCTTGCGCATATTTTCCCTGAGGCCCGTATCGAGCGCCGAAAACGGTTCGTCGAGCAGCATGAGGCGCGGCCGGCGGCCAAGCGCACGAGCAAGCGCCACGCGCTGCTGCTGACCACCCGAAAGCTGGTGCGGACGACGCTCCAGCATGCCGCGGTCGAGCTCCACCATTTCGAGAAGGTCGAAGATGCGCTTTTCGCGATCCGGTGCACCGCGCTCGAATCCGAAACCGATATTCTCCGCCACGCTGAGATGAGGAAAGAGCGCGCCATCCTGCGAGACGATACCGATACCGCGCTTGTGGGCAGGCACGCAGGCCGGCCCGTCAGCCAGAACCTCGCCATCGAGTATCACCCGGCCGATGTCCGGCTGTTCGAAGCCGGCGATGATCCGCAGCAACGTCGTCTTGCCGGAGCCGGAGGGACCGACGACCGCCGTGCGGCTGCCCGCCTGCACTTCAAGCGAGATATCCTTCAAGGCTTGAACCGGTCCGTACCGCTTGCTGATAGTGTCGATCGTAAGCAGCGTCATTGGCCGGCAGTCCGTTTCGATTGGGCATAGAGCATGAGGGTAAGCGGCAGCGACAGCACGACCATCATGAAGGCATAGGGTGCCGCCGAGACATAATCGATCTCGCTGGTCAGCGACCAGAATTTCGTCGCCAGCGTGTCAACGCCGTTCGGCGAGAGCATCAGCGTCGCCGTCAGCTCGTTGGTGATGCCGAGCGCTGCAAGCGCCACACTGGCGGCGGCCCCTGGCGCAGCAAGACGCATGGTGATCTGCCGCGCTGCTTGTCCCGGCGTGCGGCCAAGGCCCATCGCCGCACGCTCCAGCTCGACAGGCGCCTGCGCGATGCTGGCGCGCAGGCCGACCATGGCACGCGGCAGGAAGAGCAGCACATAGGCGACAAGCAGCGTCGCAAACGTCTGGTAGAGCGGCAGTACGAGACGGACGGTAATGGAAATAAGCGCCAAGGCCACGACTACGCCCGGCAGCGAGCCGACATAATAGTGGCAGGCTTCGAGAATACGCTGGAAGCGGCCCGGCGCGCGCACCGAGAGCCAGGCCATGGGCGCTGCGGCGACCGTCGCCAGCACACCGCCTGCGATGGCGAGAACGATCGTCTGCGCAAAGGCGCTCACCACCTCGATACGCCAGATGCCGAGCCCACCGAGATAGAGCCAACGGCCGAGCGTGATCAGCGGCACGCCGAGCGCCAGCACTGCAAGGATGATCGGCAGAGTCACGGCCGGTACCACGAACCAGCCGAGCCGGCGTCGATCAGCCGGTCGCGCGGAGCCGGAGCCGACGCGCGCATAGCGCTCGTTGCCGCGCAGCAGAATCTCGAGACCGAGCAGGAACAGGCAGCAGCCGACGAGCACGCCGCCGAGCATGTTGGAAGCCGGGCTGTTATAGGAAGACTGGAACTGATCGACGATCGCAGTCGCGAACGTGTCGAAGCGGATCATCACGAACAGCCCGTATTCCGAAAGCAGATGCAGCGCGATCAGCAGCGAGCCGCCGCAGATCGCAAGGCGGAGCTGCGGCAGGATCGTCCGGAAGAAGACGCGCCACGGATCGAGGCCGAGAGAGGCAGCAGCATCCTCAATCGCCGGATCGAGCCGACGCAGTGCCGCCGCGACCGGCAGATACAGAAACGGATAATAGGCAAGCACCGAAACGAAGGCGCCGCTTTGCAACCCGCGCATGCCCGGAAGCAGGCTCACCCAGGCATAGGAATGCACGAAGGCCGGCACAGCGAGCGGGGCAATGGCGAGCCACGCCCAGAGCCGCGCAAGCGGGATATCCGTCCGCTCTGTCAGCCAGGCGAGCGTGACGGCAAGGACGATCGACAGCGGAATGGTGATCGATTCCAGCAGAACCGTATTGACGAGAAGCTCGCCGACGCGCGGGCGGATGACCAGCGTCTTCACCGTTTCCCAGCCGACGTCATAGGTCACCCAGGCGATGAAGCCGAGCGGCACGAGGCTGAAGATCGCCACGATGGATGCAAGGAGGACTACGGAAGCGTGCGGCATGCGTCCGCGCGGCAAAACCATTGGCCCGGCCCCCGACGCCACCGGCGTCTTATTGCCGGATGCGAGCAATCTGTTGTCCTGCAGCAAGGCCTATGCCTTCACACGCTGAAAAAGGAAGGCAACCGCCTTTGAAGAGCGGTTGCCGGATTTTGTCATGCCCTAAGGTTTTCTTGAGCCAAAAGCAATAGTTTTGACCGGAAGAAGACTGCGGCAGAAAGGCTTAGATCAGCCCTGCGGCCGTCATCAGCTCCACGACCTTCTTGCTGTCGAGGGTCGAAGCTTCGACCTTTGGTGCGTTGAGGTCGGCAAGCGGCACCAGCTTGTCGTTGGAAGCTGCATCCTTGCCGACGGCATATTCAAAGGAATCGCCATCCTTGAGCACCGCTTGACCGGCCTTGCTGGTGAGGTACTTGATGAAAGTCTGGGCTTCCTTCATATGCTGCGTGGACTTCAGGATACCGCCGCCCGAAACGCTGACGAAAGCGCCTGGATCCTGGTTCTTGAAATAGTGCAGGCCGACATTCTTGCTGTTCTCGCCGGTCTTCGCCTGATCGCCGAACCAGTAATAGTGATAGATGATCGCGCCTTCGACTTCACCGGCATTGACGGCCTTCATGGCGACGCTGTTGCCCTTGTAGGGGGTGGCGTTGTCCTTGAGACCCTTCAGCCAAGCCTTGGTGGCGTCTTCGCCCTTCAGCTGCAGGAAGGCCGCAACGATCGCCTGGAAGTCTGCGCCGGCAGGAGCTGCACCCCAACGTCCCTTCCAGGCCGGATCCTGGAGTTCGAGCATCGACTTCGGCAGCTTGTCTTCCGTCAGCTTCGTCTTGTCATAGGCAAAAACGGTGGTGCGGGCGGCAATGCCGGTCCACATGCCATCAGCCGGGCGGTACTGTTCCGGAACCTGATCCAGCGTATCCTTCTCGATCGGCGCGAACAGGCCGGCGCCGTCGACAAGCGACATCGCCGGCGAGTTTTCGGTCAGGAATACGTCGGCAGGCGATGCATCGCCTTCCTGGATGATCTGGTTGGCGAACTGCATGTCGCTGCCCTGGCGCATGGTGACCTTGATACCGGTCTCCTTGGTAAAGACATCGATCCATTCGCGGCCGAGGCTTTCGTGCTGGGCGTTGTAAACGACGATACCTTCGGACTCCTGCGCATTGGCGCTGCCGGCGAGTGCGGTGGCGGCTAGAAGCGAAAGAAGCGAAGCGGCAAGCACGAGCGCGCCGGAAAGACGGTTAAGAGCAGTTTTCATGATGACCTCCGTGGCGATGTCACCCGAGCTTCCAAGGGTGATGGCAGGCGTATATTTTTGTTGACTGATTACTTCAAGTTTCGGGGTCAAAAAAATCATCACAATATCTTGACTTAATTTTTCATATTACCGGGAATAAATCCGGGATTGATCAAAAAAAGGCGACGCTCAAGAGGCGTCGCCTTCCGATGCTTCAACAGCTTAAATTACTCGACGTCAAACTTGACGCCTTGCGCCAAGGGCAGGGTCTTGCCGTAGTTGACGGTATTGGTCGAGCGCCGCATGTAAGCCTTCCAGGCGTCCGAACCTGACTCACGGCCGCCGCCGGTTTCCTTCTCGCCACCGAAGGCGCCGCCGATTTCCGCACCTGACGGTCCGATATTGACGTTGGCGATGCCGCAATCCGAGCCACGCGAAGACAAGAACGTCTCGGCTTCACGCATATTGTTGGTGAAGATCGAGGATGACAGACCCTGCGGCACGGCATTGTGCAAGTCCAGCACCGTGTCGAAGTCGCTATATTTGATGACATAGAGGATCGGGGCGAAGGTTTCGTGCTCGACAGGGCCGGTCTGTTCCGGCATTTCCACGAGCGCAGGGCGAACATAAAAGGCTTCAGCCGAACCGTTCTCAACGCGCTCACCACCGACGACAGCGCCGCCGGCAGCCTTTGCCTGGCCGAGGGCCGACTGCATCTTTTCGAAGGCCTGACCATCAATAAGCGGGCCAACGAGCGTACCGGTTTCCAGCGGGTTGCCGATCGTTACCGAATCGTAGGCCTTTTTCAGACGCGGCACGAGTTGGTCGTAGACGCTCTCATGCACGAAGAGGCGGCGCAGGGTGGTGCAGCGCTGGCCGGCTGTACCCATGGCCGCGAAGGCGACGCCGCGGAGCGTCAGGTCGAGATCGGCCGTCGGGCAAACGATCGCAGCGTTGTTGCCGCCGAGTTCGAGGATCGCGCGGGCAAAACGCTGCGACAGGCGCGGACCGACCGCACGGCCCATGGCCGTGGAGCCGGTTGCCGAAACCAGCGGAATTTTCGGATGGTCGACCAGCACTTCGCCGATTTCGCGGCCGCCGATCAGCAGCGTGGAGAGATTTGCGGGAGCCTTGCCGCCTTCAGCGACGAAACGCTTCAGCGCCTTCTCGAACAGGGCCTGCACCGCAAGTCCCGTCAGCGGCGTCTTTTCCGAGGGCTTCCAGACGGTGGCATTGCCGCAGACGATGGCAAGCGCCGCATTCCACGACCAGACTGCAACCGGGAAGTTGAAAGCCGAGATGATGCCGATGGCGCCGAGCGGATGCCAGCTTTCCATCATGCGGTGCTCGGCACGTTCGGTGGCGATCGTCAGGCCATAAAGTTGGCGGGAAAGACCGACCGCGAAATCGCAGATATCGATCATCTCCTGCACTTCGCCGAGGCCTTCGGAAGTGATCTTGCCCACTTCGATCGAAACGAGCCGGCCGAGTGCTGCCTTGGAAGAGCGCAATTCTTCGCCGAGCAGACGGATCAGCTCACCGCGCTTCGGCGCCGGAACGGCCCGCCATTCGAGGAAGGCCTTGTGGGCCGCGTCGATCGCCGCCTTGGCATCCGCGACGGAATGCTCCTTCAGCTTGCCGATTTCCTTGCCTGTTATCGGCGAGGAAACGGAAAGTGTCCCGCCCGTATAGCTTTTGGCATCGACGCCGAGATCGGCGAGCAGCTTGGCGGTTTCGGTGGCGAGATCGAGGACGGCGATGTTCATTGTCTTGGTTCCAGTCTTGTTGTTCTCAGAAACGGGCATCCGCGAAATGGGCGACCTGAGCGCCGGCTTCGTACCATAGTTCCCTGAGCGCGCGGAAGCTCGGCTCACGCGGATCGGTCAGCGGCAGCGGCAGGTCCGCCTCGCCGACCCGGCCAAGGATATGTTCCGCCAACGTGCGGCCGAATATCGTGCCGGGCGCGATCCCACGGCCATTGTAGCCCGAAAAACCAATAACGTTGGGGGCGAATTTGTGGAAGCGCGGCAGCGCATTGTCGGTCATGCCGATCTGACCATACCACTCGCATTCGAACTCGACATCGCCGATTTCAGGGAAGAGCCGCTTCAACGAGCGTTTGGCCCAGCCCTTGTGAACGGAAAGGCCGGTATTGCGCAGCGCCCCGACACTGCCGAAGACCAGTCGCCCTGCCTGATCCATCCGGAAGGACGAGAGGATCTCCTTCGTATCCCAAACGCCTTCGCGATTGGGCAGGATCGACTGGCGCAAATTATGGCCGAGCGGCACGGTGGCGAAATTGAAATAGGGCAGAAACACTTGCTCGTTACGAACCTGCTCCCAGGGGCCGGTGCTATAGGCGTCGGTCGCGACGATGATCCAGTCGGCAGTGACCTGCCCCTGCGCCGTCTTCACCACCCAGCGGCTGCCCCGACGCTCCGTTGCGATGACCGGGCTCGCCGTGTGCAGCACGCCCCCCACCTTCTGCGCGGCATGGGCAAGCCCGCGCGCATAGGCAAGCGGCTGCAGTGTGCCGGCGCGCATGTCCAGAAGCGATCCGGCATAAGCATTCGTGCCGATACGTTTTGCCGTCTCGTCCGCGTCAAGCAGCATAACGGGCGCCCCGCGCGCCGACCATTGTCTGTAGCGGTCTTCGATTTCCTTCAAGCCGTCGGCACCGACGGCGCAATGCAGCGTGCCCTGCTTTTCGAGCTCGCAGGCGATCCCGTGCTTTTCGATCAACTCCATTACCAGTCGCGGCGCATTGCCGAGCAGATCGAGCAGCCGTTCGCCGTAGACAGGGCCGAGCACGCCGGGAAGATCATCCGGCATGACCCACATTCCCGCATTGATCAGGCCGACATTGCGTCCTGCCCCACCGAAGCCGATCTCCTTCGCTTCGAGCAGCACGACCCGCGACCCCGCCTCGGCCAGATGCAGACCGGAGGAAAGGCCGGTATAACCGCCGCCGACAATGACGACATCAGCCTCCACAGCACCCGACAGTGCAGACGTGACAGGTGGCTGAGGAGCAGTCTTTTCCCATAGGCCGTGGGAGCGCGGATCATTGAGCATCGGACAGTCCAATCAGGATCGAAATCAGCACTCTAGCGCCGCCTCAGCTCTCGCGGAAGCGGCCAAATATCAGACGACCGTCTTCAGCTTCAGACCGGAAAGGCCGAGCTTTTCCATAGCCATGTCCAGCGAAGCAGTCTGCCGCTCGGCATAAAGCGCGAGCTCATCCTGCACATCAGCGCCGAGCGCTTCCTCGAAGGCTGCCCGGTTCGAGCGCATCGCATAATTCTGCTGCTGATCGGTACCGAGGTTCGACTGGAATATACCGGCCGCACTCACGGGCAGGAAATCCTCGTAGATGATAGGATCAAAGCGAAGATAGCCCTTGGCGATGAGAATTTCCGGATCGGAGGGGAGTTTCCCCCTCGCCGCAATGCCTTCAGGGGACGCCGAATAGTGGAAGAAGGCTAGCCCTTCGCGCCGCAGTTCGTCCCAGCTGTCCGGCAGCGCTTTGAAGCGCTCGGTGAGCTCGGTATCGTAGTCCCCGGCCTTGGCGCCGGATGCCCCGACCTGCACTTCACTGCGCACCGAAGCAAGCAGCCGATCATAGAGCGCCCGGCCCTTGGCCGTCAGCGCCACGCCGCGCTGTTCGATCTCGCCGAAGCGAGCCGTATGCGTGCCTGATGTCGTCCCGGCCGCTCCGGTAAAGGCGATCGGTTCTTCCAGCGCCTTGAAGCTCGTCTGCCGCAGCAGGATATCGCAATTGCGCCGCGGCGGCCCCTCGATGACGGCCTTGGGCGTGATGCCACGTTCCGGCATGCGCCGCTGCACTTCGTCAATATCGAGCGTGCGCGGCGTCAGATGGTTGATATGCGGCCCTTTGAAGCTGACGACATCGGCAATAAGACGGTGCGCGTCATGCAGACGCTTGTAGGTCTCAGCGCCGACCGTCGCCTCGCCATGCCAGCGGAAGGTCTCCAGTGCCTCGGCGACGAATTCCGTCGCTTTCGCTTCCGTCAGCCCGCCAGCCCTCTCGTGCTGCTCGATAAGCGCGATGGCGCGTGGGGTATAAATTCGCCGTTTTGCGAGAATGGCCTCGGCTTCGACACGTAACTGCTCATCCTCGATGAGCTCCAGTCGCAGAAGCGAGGTGAAAACACGGAACGGATTGACGTTCAGCGCTGCTTCTTCGACCGGCCTGAAACAGGTGGAATGCACGGGAACGCCGGCGACCGAAAGATCGTAGTAGCCAACCGACCGCATGCCCATGACCGCAAAGAGCCGGCGGATCGTGAAGAGCTCCCCGGCAGTTCCGAGACGGATCGCACCGTGGCGCTCGACATCGATGCGCTCAAGTTCGCCTGCACGCCGAAGCCGCGCGCTCAATTCCCCGTCTTTTGCGAGAACTTCGGCGTTGACCTCCCCCACAAGCTCGATCAGCGTGCCGTATTGCGGAACCTCCGTCCGGTACATCTGCGACATGGCTTCGGTAAAAAGCGAACGGATACGGTCCGTGGAGACGAAAGCGCCGGGCATGAAGAACTCCGCGTTCATTCCGATTTTGCAGGATGAAGTTCTTTACAAGCCGGTCGGAGCGATGAATATCGACGCTTCGGAAACAGTTCATTCTGAAATGGAATGATTATGCTCACTCCTAGGCGCTTTTTGCCGTCAACGTCCCACCTCGCCGCCTTCGAAGCGGTCGCCCGTACCGGCAGTGTGACGGCAGCGGCCCGCGAGCTCGACTTGACGCAGAGCGCCGTCAGCCGTCAGATCAAGGCGCTGGAGGAACAGCTTGGCGTCGAACTCTTCCTGCGCGAGCGCCAGACGGTGCGCCTTACCCTTGCCGGCGATGCCTATGCGCGGGAAATCCGCGAGGCACTGCGGCGTATCTCCAGCGCTTCGCTGAATCTGCGCGCCAATCCGCACGGCGGCACGCTGAACCTCGCCATCCTGCCAACCTTCGGCACACGCTGGCTGGCGCCACGCCTTGGTCGATTCCTTTCTGCCAATCCGGGTGTCACGATCAACCTGGTCACCCGGCTTTCCTCTTTCGATTTCCGTCTCGATTCCATCGATGCCGCCATCCACTTCGGCCATCCGCACTGGCCGGGTGCGGAACTCGCCTTCCTCATGTCGGAACGCACGCTGCCCGCCTGTAGCCCGGACTTCCTCAAACGCAACGCAATTTCCCATCCGGAAGATCTGCTGACAGTACCCCTCCTGCATCTGACGACGCGACCCGATGCGTGGGAGCGTTGGTTCGCGGATAACGGTGTCGCCTTTGAAAGCGTGCACGGCATGCTGTTCGACCAGTTTGCGACGGCTGCACAAGCCGCAATCGCCGGCCTCGGCGTCGCTCTTCTGCCGACGTTCCTCATCCAGGAAGACCTGAAGCGCGGCGATCTCATCGCCGCCGTCAACCGCGAGATGGAAAGCCGCGAGCGCTATTATCTCGCTTTCCCCCCGGAGCGCGCCGACTACGCGCCGCTTGCTGCCTTTCGCGACTGGATTGTCTCTGAGGCCCGTTCGGATCAACAGGCATAAGGAACGGCTTGCATCGCGGCGGCGGTTTCGACCATTATGCGCGCCATCAGAATTCGATGCAGGAAATTCCCATGAAGCCGATCTTCGTCCAGCTCCAGTGCGCGCCCGGCAAGACCTATGAGGTCGCCGATGCCATCTACAAGACCGAACTGGTCTCGGAGCTCTACTCGACATCAGGCAATTACGATCTGTTGCTCAAGATCTATATCGAGGAAGGCCAGGATATCGGCAAGTTCATCAACGACAACATCGCCAATATCCCCGGCATCATTCGTTCGTTGACGACATTGACCTTCAAGGCGTTCTGAAGCGATTAACCCTTTTGCTAATAAAGGCTGCAGCGGCGCGCCTTCATAAACCACCCCTTAAGCACGGACATGGCTGATAATACCCACAAAAAACAGGTGGGAAATGTCCGTCTCCATGAAAGAGACTTTTGAGAACAGGGCGCAGCCGCAGGCCGCACCCCTTGTCGTGCACGTCGTTCGACAATTCCTGCCCAACCGTGGCGGGATGGAGGATGTGGTCGCCAATCTGGCTCGCCAGACGTTGAAACGCGGATATCGCGTTCGCGTCGTCACACTCGATTCGCTCTTCACCGCGCCCCAAGACAAGCTTCCGATATACGAAACCATCGACGGCATCGAGGTCGTCCGGATCCCCTGGTCCGGCACCAGCCGCTATCCGGTCGCGCCACAAGTCTTTCGCCATATCGGCGATGCCGACCTCATCCATGTCCATGCCATAGACTTCTTCTATGACGCACTCGCATGGGGCAGGTTCTTGCACCGCAAACCCATGGTCGTAACGACCCATGGCGGCTTCTTCCACACAAAGAAATACCTGATCATCAAGAAGATCTGGTTCGGTACGCTGACACGGCTTTCTGCAATGGCCTATCGACAGGTCGTTTGCTGCAGCGCGTCCGACCTCAGCCAGTTCATCCGGATCGTTCCTGACGGCATCACCATCGAAAACGGCGCCGATATCGGCAAATTTGCCGATATTGCCTCGCGCGCACCGAAACGGCGCATCGTTACGATTGGGCGTTTTTCTGTAAACAAACGGCTCGATCACCTGCTGGATGCTGGGGTCGCACTCACCAGACGCAATCCGGAGTGGCATCTCGACATTGTCGGTGCCGAATCTGATCTCAATGCCGCCGATCTCCGACGGGAGATCGCCGTAAGGTCGCTGGAGAAGTCCGTCACGCTCACTATCTCGCCGGACAACCAAGCGATCCGCGACATCATCGCCAAGGCTTCGCTCTTCGCTTCCGCTTCGGAATACGAAGGCTTCGGCCTCGTCGCACTGGAAGCGATGAGTGCCGGCCTGCTGCCGGTTCTGAACGCCAATGAGGCTTATCGTGCGCTTGCAGGGAGGCATGAGGCAATCGTGCTCGCTGACTTCACGAGACCGGAAGCGGCCGCAGATGCGATCGAAAGTGCTTACCTGAAAGTCGCTGCCGGAGGTACGATACTGCGGGGGAACCTCATCGATGCCGCCCACGCCTATTCGTGGGACGCCGTGGCGGAGCGCTACATCGACCTTTACCGGTCGATCGGCATTATCGCTTAGAGAAATTCCAGCAAAAGCGCGCAGCGGCTTGTGTCCGCAACTGTGGGAACACAGGGCGACAACGCATTTCCGCCATTCGAGGGAAACCGGAAATGCTCCAGAAAACCAGGAAATTCTCAGACCTTCGCCAGCCGGACAATCTCGTCCAGCACCAGCTTGCGTGATTCCGGCGGTGTCAGATTGTGGTCGGCATCCTGCAGCATCACCAGACGCACATTCGGGTGCCGGGCGAACTTGTGCCCGCGCGGACCGAAGTGGAAATACATATGGTCGAGGCCGACATCGCCTTCGCTGTAGATCAGCGTCAGCGGCACCTTGCGTTTGCCGAGCGTAGCAAAGGAGTGACGCACCTGCCGAGCGACATGGCGTCGTCCCGGGATAAGTTCGACAAGCGGCGCAACGCGCGGCGAAAGCCTGCGGCCGACCGCAATGAAGATATTCTGCAGGGCCGCGAAGACATCGACCTCGCCGCGGAACAGTCGCTTGAGCGTGTCGAGCCGCATCATCCGCTGGCCATAATCATCGACACTGCGCGGAACCGAGACGACATGCTCACGCCGCACCGGCATCTCGGGATCCCAGTAGTAGACGAAGGGATTGATGGAAACGATCGCCTTCAGCCGCTCATCCTCAATACCTGCCCGCAGCGCCACATAACCGCCGCTGCAGCGCCCGGCAACCATGATCGGACCGGAGACGAAGCTTTCCAGCAGATCGAGCGAGGCGAGTGCATCGTCCGTCTGCGTCGCCGAATAGAGAACCTGCTCCGGCGCATCCGGACGCGGAACGCTGTCGCCGACATTGGCAGAATCGAAGCGCAGCGAAACCACGCCCTGACGCGCCAGCGCGCGCGCCATATCGACCGTCGTACGGCCCCAACCGGCATGCCGGTCATAGGCCGTCGACATGAAAAGAACAGCATTGCCCTTGATCTCGCCCTGCGGCCGGCTGACGACACCGATGAGATGCTGGAAGGCGCCGAAACGTACCGGAACTTCCTCAAAGCCGTCGCCCACGAGCGCCTGATTTTCGATCACTTGCAATGAGTGCTCGGCTGATCTTGAGGGCGTAGTCGTTTCGCCGAGCCATTCGGAAAGCAGCTCGATGACCGCCATCGGCGTCTTGGCAAAGAGCGGGTTCGTGACCAGTTCGTCATAACCTTCGAAAACGCGTTGCTCGACATTGCCGCCGAGCGCCTTCAACGCGTCAGCGAAGGCCGTATCGTCGACGCGAACCGGGCGTTCCAGTATGAGATAATTCGGCGCCGCCAGGCCCTGTGGTGAACTGAGGTTGAGCTTGCCGATTTCCGCGGCAATCGCGTCCGGCAGGGTCAATCCGGCGATCTGGACCTGGGTGCTCGGCGCATGTTCCTTGCCGAGACCGAGGTCGGCATGGATGATCCGCGACCACATATTGATCTCGCGCAAATGCCCCCTGCCGCTCAGAACAGGTGCAAGCAGCACGACGTTGTCGACGCCCTCGATCGTATGGCCGGTCAGATGGACAAGCGTGCCGCCGAGACCCTGACCGACAAGAACGATCTGCGAGCAACCACTGAGTGCCTTCAGCTTCGCAGCAGCCGCGCGGATGGAATTCTTCCAGATTTCGAGGCTCGGTGTGTGATCACCGAAATCCAGCGCGTCGCCCGTGCCTGTATAGTCGAAACGCAAGCTCGGAACGCCGATATCGGAGAAGTGCTCTGCAGCCACGCGGTAGAATTTCCGTGTGCACATTTCCTCGAAACCCCAGGGACTGACGAAGAGAACGGCAGCCGAGCGTTTTACGACATCGGGCTTTTCCGGCATGAAGAGACCGATCGTCCCATCGAAGACAACAGGAAGGGCGGCGGCGCGGCCGGCGCCTTCTGCCAGCTCACGCGAAAATTCCTCGTTGACCGGCCTTTTCTCTTTCCCTTCGGGGGTCGGCGCGGTGATGAAATTGACCGCGCGCCTTGCCGTTCCCTGTAGCAGCGCTGGCATCTTATCAAGGATCGAACGCAGGACATGAATATCCTCGGCCGGAACGGCGCGGAAGACCTTTAGCGCAGCAAAATAGGTAAACGTGCCGGCGATGATCGCAACGATAAGACCAATCGGCCCCTGGAAGATCTCAAGCGCGGTAATGGCGCCGCAAGCGCAAAATACCGCCGCAAGAGTAATCTTCGCAAGGCTTAGATAAAGGCTCGAAAGCTGAGTTCCGAATCCCGTTTGTCTGACCATCATTACCGACATCGCAACAAATACGGCGATGCGCACAAGCGCGGCACCCTCAGCGGCCAGCGTAGGTACGATGAGTAAACAACCCACTACCATCAGGAGGCCACCTATCACACTGATTTTCAACCGTACGTTAGCTTTATCGATGGAAAGCAGGTATAGGCTGAGAACCTGCATGAAAGTGTAGGCCGGCGCGACAAGCGCAAGCAGGGCGACAACCCCACCGCTTCGATCGAAGGCTTCGCCGAAGACGACATGCACGAGTTCGCTGGAGATCGCGGCAAGCCCGAGGCTCATGGGCAGCACGATATAGGCCATGCTGCGGATGACAGCGGCAAAGGCCTCAACCGGGAATTTCGAATCGGCACTGGTATGCCGCCGTTCCGAATAATAGGGCAGAAGACTGCCGCTCATCTGGATGGGAAGCTGCAGCGCGATATTGGCGATCGACAGGCCGGCAGCATAGAAGCCGACCATTTCCACTGACCAGAACTGCTGCAGGAAAAGCAGCTCGATACGATTAAGAAAAATCGAATCGATAATGAACTGCATCGACAGGATGACCGAAGACGAAGCCAGATATTTCAGGGAGATGCCGCAGCGGTCACGGCGGGTAAAGAGGATCGGTAAGGTAGCGACGAAAAGCACGAACTGGCCGAGCGCATAACCGACGAGCACACCTTCCACCCCATAAAAGACGGCGCCGATCGCGACGCCTGCGAGTTGGAAGACCGAGACGATCAGCGTCAGCTGGAAGAAGGTGTCGAGCCGCTTTTCGCCGATGAGGTAGAATTTGACGAAGGAACCGATTGCCTGGATGAAGAAAAGGATACCGGTGACCAACGCCACCGACGGCGCGGTATCGGCCCAGTGCATCTCCTCCGACGTCAGGAAGAACATGGCGTAGAGCCCCAGCAGCACGAGCGTGGAGCAGACCATGAAAGTGACGAGGATCGAAGCAAATCCCTTGCGTTGCTCAAGGCCGTAGCCCTGCGCCGAGAGTTGCGGCAGCGTCTTCAGAAGCGTGATGCTGGAGCCGAGTTCGGCAATCGAGGCACCGGTGACGACGAGCCAGAGCGAGAAGGCGACGATGCCGTTGGCCTCGGGCCCGAGCAGGCGCGCGGTTATGATCGAGGACACGAACCCCGTCACCAGAAGCAGCATGCCCGCCGCCGCATTCATCATCGAATTTGCGATAATGCCCTTCGACATCTGTCCATCCGTTGCGCGCCGCATCGCGGCCGAAAAACAAGCCATCTCTAAATTGGAAATGTTAAAATAAAGGGGAGTACGCCCTCAGCTCAGCTTGCCTGCATTGCCGAAAGCCTTGAAAGCGCCTTGTCGTAGCTGTGCTCGGCAAGGTGGCGCATCAGATAGTCTCGAGCCCCCTCCGACTTCCGCCTCGCACCATCAGGATCGTAATAGATGCTCTTCAGATGCGCTGCCGCCGCCAGCGGCGACGGATCGGCCCAGACGGCATCCTTGAGATCGGCAAATTCCGGATGATCATCGATGACGGGAATGAGTGAGGGCGCGACCAGCCAGGTATTATCAGGGTCGCAAAAGTCTGCAGTACCCGACCATCCCGTCGAGACAACGGGCGTGCGGTGCATGATCGCTTCAGCCACCGTCAGACCGAACCCTTCCGAACGATGCAGCGAAAGATAGGCGTTGGAATTACGGATAATGCCGTTGATCTCTGAACTCGCCAGATTGTCGGTAACGATCCTGATGTTAGGGTCGCCCTCGACGGACTGCATGAGCATTCGAAGCGCTTCGTCCCTGCCCGGATTGCCGCTCGCCTTCATCAGCAGGAAGGCATTGGGGCACTCGATGCTGAACAGCCTGAAGGCCTCGATGGCAGCCTGCGGATTCTTGCGGTTGATCGAGGAACCGGCACTGAAAATGAAGGATACGAGGAAGGCATCCTCGGCAATCCCGAATTTCCGCCTGATACCGTCAGCCGCTGGCCGCTCGGTCACCGGATGCGGCACGACGATGACAGGTGCGGTCGTATGCGGCGCGATCGCCCGCCTGGTGAATTCAGAGGGAACGAGGACAGCGTTCATGTAATGCATGGCATTGCGCCATTCCGCCGGCACCACTTCGAGCTCCCAGGCCCAGTAGCCGATGTTGAAGGCGCGGGTGAAATTGCCAAGCCCTTTCTTCAGGATCGCGCGCGGCAGCATGGGCGGATTGAGATGCCATATACGGGTTCCTGGCTGACCCTGGGAAACCTGGGTAGATGCCCACTCCACCAGCTTGCCTTCATCCGGATGCGTGCTGACATCAGCAAGCATGATCTCACGGCCCGCCTGTGAGAGCGCGGCGGCGCAAAGCCGTGCGGATTCGCCGACACCTGCCGCCATCGACAGATAACCGACGACTTCCACTGGCCGGCGCGAGTTGAAAGCAAACCGCGATTTGACGATTAACCGCTGCAGAACATGTCCGCGCACGCTCCGATAGACGCCCCGCAAACCCTCTTCCGCCTGCACTCTGATCGTCATTGCCACTCCCAGCCCTTAAAGCGCGAAACGGCGCGAGGCGCCGACGCTCCTGATTTCGCCTGCCGGCAATGCATCGCCATCTGTACCCGCAGCGGCGATGAGCTTGACCCGCTTGGCAGGACCCGGCGCCAGATGGAACCAGTCTTCTTCCGCTCGATAACCTTCGACATCGATATGGACCGATTGGGCAAGCCTGTCGGTCGCAAGCGTGACGAACCAATCATCGCCCTCACGCATGAAGGATGCCTCGATCGTTGCGTCGTGGAACGCTTTGGTTCGCCCGCGCGGAAAATGGAACGCCTGCGCCAGCAACGCGCCGTCCATGGTCGATCGCAACCATGCGACGCTCACATCATGTGACGGCGCACCAAAACGGAAGGCATAGGCAGCATCGAAGAAGCCGCCGAAGAGATCGGTGCAGGCGATGCGCTCCACGCTTCTGGGATCGAGATTGAAAGCCTTGCTGCCACTCGCTACCTGCTGGCGCCCATCGCGCAGGCAGGCGACATCGAGTTCGACAGCGACCACCTTGTCCGTTTCATTGATAACATGAGCGTAGAGGCCGTTCGTCCCCTCATCGGTGAAGACGAGTTGGACAGGACGGAAGGCGCGGCGCATTGCGTGCCAGACGGGCTTCGGCTCGCCGGTGGAATCGATCACGCCCCAGCCAGCTCCCGGCAACAGATCCTGCAGCGTCCAGACGAGCGCGCCATTGCAAGAAGATCCCTTACGCCTCCATTCGGCAAAGGTCTCCTCCAGCACCTCGCCCGTCACGGCGCGCGAAAGATCGAGATAGCGCTCGGGGTCTTCACGGCGGAGCTTAGCCGGGTCGAGATCGTAGAGAAGCCCGAGATAGAAATCCCTTATATCCTCGAAATCCCAGGAAGCGCCACGGTCGCGCGGCACCCGCTCTTTCCAGAGCGGACTGTGAACCGAGGGCACGTCGAGATACCGCTGCAAGGTCTTTTGCTGCGGCACATGGGCGAAGGCCAGGCTTTCGGCCGCAAAACGGACCTCGGCACGGCGCGCATCCTCGAGCGGCCGCATATAGGCACCGACGCCGTAATAATGCGTGACGCCGGCATTGGGCGAAAAGGGCATGGTCCCGCTATAGGGCGAATTTGGCACATAAGGCACATCCGGCCGCATGCGCTGGCAGATCGCCGGGATGATCTCGTCGGCGATCGGCCCGCTCCAGAAATCCGCCGGGAGACCGAACATCGCCGCCTGCTGGTGGATCTCGCTGCCGCCGCAGAGCACGGCAAGCGAGGGCGAGAGCTGCGCGTCGTGCAGGAACTCCTCCACCTCGGCATGCACATGGCCGATAAAAGCCTTGTCGTTCTTCGGATAATCGAAATTGGCGAACATGAAGTCCTGCCAGACCATCAGCCCAAGTTCGTCGCAGAGCTCGAAGAATTCCGGCGTTTCATAGGCCATGGTCCCGCCGACGCGGATCATGTTCATGCCAGCCTCGGCAGCAAGCCGCAGGTAGGGCTCGTAATCGGCTCGCTCGCCAGGCAGCCGTACGATATCGGCCGTTGTCCAGACCGCGCCGCGGCAGAAGACCCGCTCGCCGTTGACGACCAGCGCGAAATCATTGCCATCAGCACCACCGTCTGCCTCGATACGGCGAAAACCGGTTTTGCCCAGCGAATGTTCTTCACCATCTATAACCAGCGTCACGTCATAGAGATGCGGCACACCATGCGTATGAGGCCACCATGCCTCGATGTCGGAAAGCTTGAGAATCGCCGAATAATGCCGATCGCCGATCTTCTCAAAACCTTGTTCGGCACCAGCGCAACGCAACAGCATCACCGGCTCCTCGCCAGCGGTATAAAGCGAAACGCTAAGCCGCCCCGCGCCATTTTCCTCCAACACCGCGCGCACCGAAACATTATCGACCGAGGCCGCACCCCGGCGCACGAGCGAGATCGGCCGCCACGGCCCGACCGCATGGATTTCCGGGCACCAGCCGGGCATATGCCCGAGCAGCGTCGTGCGGATGTTCTTCAGCCCTTGCGGTGTGATCATCTGCGGGCGCCAGCGGGCTCGCGGTCCGGGTTCGCCAAGGCGGGGGGCGAGCGCCCGGAAGCATAGGGCCAGTTCATCGCCACCTGCGAGCGTCACCGGTATCTCATGGGCGGTGAACATACTCTCGGAGAAAAGGATCTCCACGCCGTTCAGAAAAACATGGCAGACCGTCGCCAGCCCCAGAAAACGCAGGAGCGCCTCTCCCGGCTCCACATCGAAGAGGCGAGTCAGATACCAGGCATCCCTGGTGTTGAGCGCTTGGGCATTTTCCCGGTCGAAAAGCCCGGCTCTTTCCAGCGCAGCCGCGACAGTGCCCGGAACGGGTGCCGGAATGAACTGCGCCGACAGATGGATATCGTGCGGCGTCGCACAAGCGTCAGGCTCGGTCAGAACCAGATTCCATCCTTCGGAAAGCAAGCTTTCCTCAGCCCCGATGCTTGCTAACCGCCCCCGCATGGTCAGATCTCCGGCTTCAGAATCGCTCCGCGAGCGATGCCATCATCGAATCCCATGCATCGGCGGCCGGATCAAGTGCCGCCTTCAACGGCTCGAACTTGCGACGGGTAACAGCACGGGCAAGCTGGAACTGAACCGACTTCGCTACTTCCGAGATCCGGCGCGCCTCTTCGGCCGCAACACCAAACTCGCCGGCCGAAAGCCAGGTCAGATGATCGGCAGCAAGCTCGAAATTCGCACCAACCTGCCGCAGCGTGTTGAAGGCATATTTATGAAAGAAGCCGAAGGGCCGGTCGGCCACGGCTTCGACCTGCAGCGGGAAAACCTCTGCAAAGGCGCGTATCGGATTGGCGCTCGGACGACGTTTGAAATGGAAGCCGAGAAGCCCCCGCGACGCCTCGCGCAGATGTACCTCGCCGACCGGGCGTTCGGGGAACTTGACGAACTCCGTATACGGGAGGAACGGCGCATCCTCATCCGTCAGATGGGACTGGAAAAGCCCGTCGAAATCCTCTCCCTCGATACGGAAAAAGCCGGCATTGTGGAAGTAATCGACGCGCTTGCCGGCAAAATCCAGGCGGTTGATCGCGACCGTAGTCTTGCCGTGCTCCTGCCGGTAGGCGGTGCCGCGCGTGTCCGGCATGTAGAAGGAATCCATCTCGATGAGGCAAAGCCGCCCGCGGGCGATCTGCACCTCGACATGTCGCTCGACGCGGTCATAGATCGCAAGCTCGGTGGCGCGGATACCATAGAGCGCTTCGAGATCTTCCAGCGGCACCTTGAAGAAGGTGAACTGGTCGCCCTCGAAATCCTGCGTCAGCGTGAAGCCGAGCATGGCCTCCGGCGCAACGCCGAACGTCGATAGAACCTCGATCCAGAGATCGATGTAACAATTGGTCTCCGGCCACATGCGCTCGCCGGAATGCAGCGCATGTGGCTTGTAGGTATCGGGATCGATACCCGCAAAGACCGATATCATTGAGCCGCTCAGCCCCACAGGACTTTCCGTACGCTGGCCGGCCATTCCTTGACGTCAAGGCCGTGGTGATGGAAGAGCGCCAGCGCAATGCGTTCCAAGCCGAAGCCGACGCAGGCCGTGTGGGCGACACTGCCGTCTTCGAGGTTCAGGCCCCACTTCAGGCCGAACGAATCCTGGTGGTAGTTGAAGCTCATGCAGGCGGTTGGGTTCGCCGCCGAGGTGATCGGGATCAGCAGCTCGAACTTCAGGTTCTGGTCGCGCTGGTTGTTGACCATCATCTTGCCGGCGCGGCCGAAGAACGGGTCGTTGGCAACGTCGATGGTCACGTCGAGACCGACCTGCTTCATCATTTCGACGCCGCGGTCCATCCAGCTCTGGCGGAAATCAGTCACATGCTGCTCGGTGCCCATGCAGACATATTCGCGCATGCGGAACAGCTGCTGGCGAGCCGGGTCCTTCGAGGGCTCATGGCGGAAGCAATAGGACTGCAGATCGAAAAGGCCGCCCTTGGCAGGCAGATTGCCGCGCTTGGCGACCGTCGGATAGAGCGGATAGCAGGCGGCGGGCGTCAGCACGATATCAGTTGCTTTCTGGTCCTTGGTCCAGTCTTCGCCGACTTCCATGCATTGCAGCAGGCTCATATGATCGAGCTCGCTGCCGCAGAAGCTGTGCACCGTGCCGGCAAGCTGCGGGAAGCTCTTCATATAGCCGCTTTTTTCGAAGAGCGCGCGGTTCATGCCGGGCGGAAAACGCATCGCCTCGGCGCCGTCGGCACCGCCGAACGTGTCGATCAACCGTTCGAAGGCGGCAATGACGTCTTCAAACTGGCCGCTGCGGCCATAAAGGCCGTCAACGCCGGTATCGATCAGCAGGCCGGACTCGAAGAGCCGGTCCAGAAACGATGTCTGCATATCCATGGCTTTACCCCAGTAGGCTAGTGTCCTGCTTGTGGACGAGGAGCATGCTCGACGTATTGCCGAGGATGCGGTCGTTCGAGATCATGAGCTGTGCGGAATGGGCATCGCGCAGATGACGTCCGAGGCTGAAGGGCGTACCGTTCTTGTAGCCCATGATGCCGCAGATGAGCATGGTATGATTGACGATTTCCAGGATCGTTTCCGAGGAAGCGATCTTGACGTTGTTCATCGCTACCGCAAAGCCCATCGATGAGAGCTTGTCGCCGTCAGCCTTGGCATCTTCATAGGCCTTGAGGCCGGCAACGACGTTCGACTTCACCATCTGCAGGAGGTTGGAGACCTCCGCGAGGCGAAGTGCGCCGGGCGGCGTCGCATCTGGAGACTTGCGGGCAGCGGCACGTACGAAGGCCTGCGCGCGGGAAACGGCATCGACGGCAATGCCGTACCAGACACCGCTCCAGAGCAGGTGCGAGGAAGCGAGCATCGACTGCGCAGCGATTTCAGCAAAAGGCTTCGGCAGGATCTGTACAGCCGGCGCCTCGCCCTTGAACAGGAAGCCGTCGGAGCTCGTGCCACGCATGCCGAGCGTATTCCAGACATGCGTCTTTTCGATCGTGTACTGATCTTTCAAGAAAGCTGTCAGCACCTGATCGGAAGAGGCGGCCTGCGGATGGCTACGCGAGGTGATGAGAATGGCATCGGCATGCGAGCCGTAGGAAATGACGGTCGCATCTTTTTCCAGCCGGCAGATATCGCCATCGATTTCGATGGCGCAGATGCTGTTGCGCAGATTGCCGCCGATTCCGCCCTCGGTGGTCGCGGAGGCGATCAGAAGCTGTTCAGCGACGATGCGGCGCATGAAGGCGCAATGCCATTCGCTGTCGGCGCCATGTTCGACGAGGCTGGAAAGCTTGATCTGGTGCATGGCAAAGACCATAGCGCTTGCCGCGCAGGCCTGGCCGAGCATCGAGCACAATTCGGCAATATCGGTGGTGGAAGCAGCCTCGCCACCAAGATGGCGGGGAATCTGGATACCGAGCAGTCGCTCGGCTTTCATCGCATTGACGGCTTCCTGCGGAAACCGGCCTTCGATATCGACGGCATCCGCGTGTCTTGCCGCAATTTCGGCGACGCGGGCAGCCCTTGCGACCAGGCTGTCTTCCGTGATCTTGACCGGGAAGTTCATCAGGCGACCTTTCGGCTATCCCGGATGAGATCGACCGTTTTGGCGATCGCCGAGATGCTCGCGAAGGACTTGCGGTTCAGGAGATTATCGGGGAATTCGATGTCGAATGCCTCTTCGATGCCGAGCATGAGCTGCACCGAGGCGAAGGACGTCAGACCTGCAGAGTAAAGATCCGCATCGTCGGCAACCTGATCAACCGGAACAGGAAGCTTGCCGAACTTGGCTACGAGGTCGCGTATTGTCTTGTTCATCCCATCCACTCCAGATTTTCATGATCCTGAGCCGGCATTCATCGCCTTTTCATGGGAGTGCTTTTAGTACGGAAAACAGAACATTCCGCTAATATAATTAGTTAAATATGACTGTCACTCATACTTTGCATTTTACAAATCATGCCCGCCTCAGGCCTAATACTTAACTTCTATCAATAACTTGATGTAGTCCAAGCAGAGCGACGGCAAATGACACCGGCTATGTGGAGTGCAGAAATGGCACGCCGGGTGCGCGTTTTTGCGTTAACCGGCGGGCGGATAGGAATGCTCGTCGCCGCGATAATCCGAAACCGAATAGCAACCCTCACCGGTCGTCTGCACGGCGCCTTCTCCGATCACAGCCTTGCCGTAACCGCCGGGAATATCGAGAATATAGGTGGGCTGGCAGAGGCCGGAGATACGGCCGCGAAGCGAGGCGACGATCTTCTGCCCCTCCTCTATCGACAGCCGGAAATGACTGGTGCCGGGCGCAAGATCCGGATGGTGGAGATAATAGGGCTTCACGCGCGTCTCGACGAAGGCCCGCATCAGCTCCGCCAGGATATCGGGATTATCGTTGACGCCCCTCAAGAGCACGGACTGGCTGACCATGACGATGCCAGCATCGACGAGACGAGCGCAGGCAGAGCGTGCTTCCGCCGTCAGCTCACGCGGATGGTTGGCGTGAAGCGCGACATAGGTGGTCTTGCCGCTCGCTTTCAGCGCCGCGATCAGCGCCGCATCGATCTTCTGCGGTTCGACGACAGGTACGCGCGTATGGAAGCGCACGATTTTCACATGCTCGATCTCAGCAAGCTCGCTCAGAATCTCACCAAGCCGCCGCGGTGAAAGCACCAGCGGATCCCCACCGGTCAGGATGACCTCCCAGATTTCGCCATGCCCGCGGATATAGTCGAAGGCGGCCGCCAGCGCCGCCGGATCGAGCGTGCCAAGCCCCTGCGGCCCGACCATCTCGCGCCGGAAACAGAAGCGGCAATAGACGGGGCAAACATGTACCGCCTTCAGCAACACGCGGTCCGGATAGCGATGCACGATGCCTTCGACCGGACTGTGCGCCTGATCGCCGATGGGATCGGCCCGCTCTTCGGGCGTGGTGACGAGTTCGGCGGCATCAGGCACGAATTGCCGGGCAATCGGATCGACCGGATCGCCATGATCGATCAGCCTCGCCATGGCGGGCGTCAGCGCGATGGCGTAACGCATGGCGACCTCATCGAGCGCCGGCCGTTCGGCTGCCTCAAGCAGTCCAGCGCCGACGAGATCGTCGACGCTCTTGATCGGACGCATGACGTTCATCGGCCATACTCCGCCACCGGTGCCCAGAGGACCTGATCGATCCGCGACGCACCCGTCGCCAACATCACCAACCGGTCGAAGCCGAGCGCGATGCCGCTTGCTTCCGGCATGATGGCAAGCGCCGCCAGAAAATCCTCGTCGATCGGATAGGTCTCGCCATAGACCCGCATCTTCTCCGCCATTTCGATCTCGAAACGGCGCCTCTGCTCGGCAACATTGATCAGTTCGCCAAAACCATTGGCAAGCTCGACACCGCAGGCATAGAGCTCGAACCGCTCTGCCAAGCGCGGATCGCGTGCCGACGGCCGCGCAAGAGCGGCTTCAGAAACAGGATATTCATCGAGAATGGTGACGTGGCCGAAACCGAGATGCGGCTCAATCTTTTCCACCAGCACGCGGCTGAAAAGATCGCTCCAGTGATCGTCGTCGGCAACGCGCAAGCCGACCCGCCGCATTTCGGTGGCGAGATGCTCGCGATCCGTCGAGCCGTCGGCGGAAACAGACGCCAGAAGATCGATACCGGCATGGCGGCTGAACGCTTCTGCGACGCTCACCCGCTCCGGTCCTGCGAAAGGATCGCACGCGGTGCCGCGATAGGTGAGCTTTGCCGCCTTGACCGTTTCGGCGGCAAGCGCCAGCAGACGCACGCAGTCCATCATCAGGCTCTCATAGCTTTCGTCCACCCGATACCATTCCAGCATGGTGAATTCCGGATGATGCAGCGGCCCGCGCTCGCGATTGCGATAGACATGGGCAAAACAGGCGATGCGCTGCTCCCCGGCGGCAAGCAGCTTCTTGCAGGCAAATTCCGGCGACGTGTGCAGATAGAAGGGCGCCGCTTGACCGTCCGTCGTCAGCGCCTGTGTGGCAAAGGCATGCAGATGCGCCTCGTTGCCCGGTGACACCTGCAGCGTGGCGGTATCGACCTCTATGAAGTCCTCACGGGCGAAATAACCGCGCAGGGCTGCCTGGACCGCATTGCGCCTGACAAGAAACGGGCGGCGATCGGCATGCACTGATGGTGTCCACCAGGGAGACGCTTTGGCGCTCGTGGGGTTCATTCAACGTTTTCCTCGCCGGATTCGGCCGGGATGGGGTGGCTATTTCCGCGATTTTAGGTTAGTGCGCCCCCGAAGAAAAACATTTTGCGTCTTCGGGGCCATTCCGACAGTCCTCTACGACGCCGAAAGCCGACTTACAAGGAAGTCTTATGGTCAAGGTCATCGCCTCCTCGGTCCGCAAGGGCAACGTTCTCGATGTCGACGGCAAGCTCTACGTCGTTCTCACGGCTCAGAATTTCCATCCGGGCAAGGGCACGCCGGTCACTCAGGTCGACATGCGCCGCATCGTCGACGGCGTGAAGGTTTCCGAGCGCTGGCGCACCACCGAACAGGTCGAGCGCGCTTTTGTGGAAGACGTCAACTTCCAGTACCTCTACGAAGATGGCGAAGGTTTCCACTTCATGAACCCGGCGACGTACGACCAGGTCGTCGTCAGCGCGGAAACCATGGGCGACCAGAAGGCCTACCTGCAAGAAGGCATGACCTGCATCCTGTCGATCCACGAAGGTATCCCGCTGGCGCTGGAGCTGCCGCGCCACGTCACGCTTGAGATCGTCGAGACCGAACCGGTCGTCAAGGGTCAGACGGCATCTTCTTCCTACAAGCCGGCCATGCTCTCCAACGGCATCCGCACCTCGGTTCCGCCGCATATCGATGCCGGTACCCGCGTCGTCATCGCGACGGAAGACAATTCCTACGTCGAGCGCGCCAAGGACTGATCGCGCCCCGGTTTCCAGACATTCGAACGGCCTGAAGCACCCACTTCGGGCCGTTTTCGTTTGGCACGTTGATTTTGAGACGACGCGGTTGGATGGAGAAGGCCAGCAAAATCGGACCTCTCTTCCCCTAAAGATGCGGATTGCGCGGCCGGTACTTTTTCACCAGTTTCTGGTTGATCTCGGCAGCACCCGGCATGTTGGCACTGAGATAGACCGGTGCATCCCCGGATTTGGAAAGCTCGGAAGCGACCTCTGCGAAAATAGCGTTGATGACAGTCACGCCGACCGCCGTCGAAACCGGCCCGACCCGAAGGCCCGTGCCGTCGAGATCGAGAACGGCGTCACCCGGCGGCAGCCCGTTGTCAAGCACGACATCGGCGACATCGGCAAGCCGTCGCCGGCCATTGGCGATTGCCGCCGAATAGGCGATCGAGGTGATGGCGATCACCTTGACGCCGATCTCGCGCGCATAATCGGCTGCTTCGATCGGCGCGGCATTCACGCCGGAATTGGAAGCGATGATGATGACGTCACCCGGCTGCATGCCGTAGCGTTCCAGCATCGGTCGCACCAGGCCCTGCGTCCGCTCATAGACGGAGCTGATGACCGCGCCCTCATGCAGCATGGCCGAGCCGACGAGAACTGGCACCGTGAAGGCAAGCCCGCCGGCGCGGTAATGCACCTCTTCCGCCAACATATGCGAATGGCCGGTGCCGAAGACATAGACGCGCTTGTCGTCACGGGCGGCCTCGATGATCGCGGCCGCTGCCTGCGCCATCGGCTCGGCAAGCGCCTGCTTCAGTTCTTGCAGCCGGCCGATCAGATCGGAGAAATAGGCATCGGTGATGTCAGTCATCGGCCATTCTCCTTACGCTGCTTCGCCGCTGAGCCAGGTCGCCTTCACTTCGATCGTATCGGTGAAATGCACGAGATCGGCGAGTGCGCCCGGCGAAAGGTGGCCTCGATCGGCAAGCCGCAGGAAGCGCGCCGGATAGAGCGTCGCCATCCTGAGTGCCTCGGCAAGCGTCAGGTCTAGATAGGTGACGCCGTAGCGGATCGTTGAAGCCATATCGACATCCGAGCCTGCCAGCGTGCCGTCCGAAAGCACGAGTTTGGAACAGAAGCCGCCCCTTTCGCGCCGCACGGTGCGGCCATTCAGCGTGAAGGTGTCCATCTGCGAGCCGACGAGCGACATGGCGTCAGTCACGAAGAACAGCTTGCCCTCGCCGCGCTTGGCGCGCAGCGCCGTGCGCAGCGCCTTCGGATCGACGTGGTGGCCATCGGCGATGATGCCGCACCAGACAGCCGGATGGTCGATCGCCGCGCCGACGAGCCCCGGCGCGCGGTGCGCCAGTTGGCTCATGGCATTGAAGAGATGCGTGACACCCCGCGCGCCAGCGTCGAAACGGGCTTCCGCCGCCTCGCTGGTGCTATCGGAATGGCCGATACTGACGATGACGCCAGCTTCGCTGAGTTCGCGCACCTGCGCAACCGTCACCTGCTCCGCCGCTATCGTGACGAGCAGCGTGCCGATTGCCTCGCGCGCAGCGATGAAGGCCTTGATGTCCTTGTCCTTGACGGGGCGCATCAATTCGGCGAGATGCGCGCCTTTGCGCGCCGGCGCCAGATGCGGGCCTTCCAGGTGCAGGCCGGCAACACCGCGTTTGGTTTTCACCGCGACTTTCGCCGCTTCGATCGCAGCGGCCGTTGCTTCGGCCGTATCAGTGATCAGCGTCGGCAAAAGCGCCGTCGTGCCATAGGGGCGATGCCCATCGGCGATCATGTACATGGAGTCAGACGACGGCTCATCGTTCAGCATGCGGCCGCCACCGCCGTTGACCTGCGCATCGATAAAGCCGGCAGACAGCACGCCGCCATCAAGCGTCACGACTTCGCCTTCGGGCAGATCATTGCGGCCGACGATCGCCTCGACGCGTCCGTCCTTGACGATCAGCGCCCGCTCATCGTGGAAGCGTTCGCCGTCGAAGATACGGGCACCGGTGAAGATCTTGCGGGTCATCAGACAGTCTCCGTCACCTTGAGCAGGTTTGCCGGCTTGTCCGGATCGAAACCCTTGCGGCGGGTGACGGACTCGATCAGGCGATAATAGACGAGCAGCGAAACCAGGGGATCGATGAGGCCGTTGCCGGTCGTCGGAACCTGCAGATTGACGCCGGCGAGCGGTTTTGTCGAGAAGGGCACGGTGGTGGCGCCGAGCGTCTGCAGCCGCTCCAGTGCCTTCACATTGTTGTCGAAGGCGGCATCTTCCGGCACGAAACCGACAATCGGGAAGCCCGGCTGCACGAGGCGCATCGGCCCATGCATCAATTCGGCGAGCGAGAACGCCTCGGCGTGAAGGCCGGCCGTCTCCTTGGCCTTGAGCGCCGCTTCGAGAGCGATCGCGAAGGCAGTACCGCGGCCGCCTGTATAAAGCGATGCGGCGTCGAACAGAACACTCTCGGCAGCAGCCGTATCGATGCCCGATGTCGCAGACAAAGCGGCCGGCAGCTTCTCGATCGCGGCTTGCAGATCGGCCTTGCCGCCGATCGCAGCGGTGACGCCGGCAAGGGCGGCAACGGCTGCAATGAAGGACTTGGTCGCGGCAACGCTCTTTTCCGCACCCGCATTGAGGCCGAGAACGATATCGGCCTGCTTTGCGAGCGGGCTGTCGGTGACGTTGACGACGGCGATCGTCGTCGCTCCACCCTTCTTGGCCGCTTCCTGCAGCGCCACGATATCGGGGCTGGCGCCAGACTGGGAAACGGTGAAATGGATGCCACCCTTCAGATGCAGGGGCGCATTATAGACGGAAGCGATGGACGGACCGATCGAAGCGACTGGCACACCGCAGGTGATTTCGAAGAGATATTTGAAGAAGGTCGCGGCATGGTCGGAAGAGCCGCGCGCCGCTGTCGTCACGACACTTGGGCGGGTGGACGAGAATAGCCGGGCGATTTCGGCGAAGACCGGCTTTTCCTTTTCGAGCAGGGTAGCAACCACTTCGGGCGACTGGCCCGCCTCCTGCAGCATCAGCGACTGGTTCTCACTCATAGGTCATCTCCAATTCTCAGTTCGGCGACGAAATCATAGGCATCGCCACGATAATGCGAGCGGGTGTATTCGACGACGCGCTGGTCTTCCAGGCGTGAAACGCGTTCGATCAGAAGGGCCGGCGCGCCGGCCTTGACATCGAGAATAGCCGCCGATGACGGATCAAGCGTGACGGCCGTCAATCGCTGTATGGCGCGTACCGGCTTGTGGCCACTCTGGGCGAGCGCATCGTAGAGCGAGCCTTCACCGCCGGCGTCCTCGCCAAGAAACTTGACGGGTACGACGGCGCGCTCGATTGCGAGCGGCAGCCCGTCGGCCAGACGAAGGCGGTCGAGCCGCAGCACCGGTTCGTCGACGCCGAGGCCGAGTAGAAAGGATTCTTCCGGGGATGGATTGTTGACCGTGCGGGACAGGATCTTCGCTGCTGGCGAGCGCCCGCGCGAACGCATATCCGCAGAGAAGGAGGAAAGTCGCCAGAGCGACTGTTCCATGCGCTCTACCTTGCTGGAAACGAAAGTGCCACTGCCGTGACGCGATTCCAGCGCACCCGATGTCATGAGATCGCGATAGGCCGTCCGCACTGTGACGCGGCCGAGCTTCAGTGCTTCCGCCAGATCGCGCTCGCCGGGCAATGCCGTGCCGGGTTTCAAGAGGCCTTCCTGGATGAGGCCGGTCAACGCCTGCGCCAGCCGCTTGTAAAGCGGTCCTGCTGCTGCTTCGTCGTGCAGCGCGCGGCCCTTCAGTTCTGCGATCAGACTGGTTCTATCCATGAGTATTTAATAGAACCTATTTAGAACCAATCGGCAAGCGGATTCGTTCCGTCAAAGAAAAACCCTCGCAGGGCGCCGCGAGGGTTCATTGATCCAGATGAGACGACGAACTCAGTTCTTCGCGAAGATGTAATCCGTTTCCTGACGCAGCACTTCGCCTGGGCGCAGCACCGCATTGGGGAAGCCCTGGTGATTGATCGCGTCAGGCCAGATCTGTGTTTCCAGGCAGAAGCCGGCGAAGGGACCATATTTACGGCCGCCGAGACCCGGCACAGGCACGTTGAGCTTGAAACCGGCATAGAACTGCACGCCCGGCTCTGTCGTGCGCACTTCCAGCGACACACCGGAATGCAGGCTGCGGGCAAGCACGACGGAGCGCTTGGCCGTGCGCTCGCTCGATAAGCAGAAATTGTGGTCGTAGAGGGCCTGCTCCTGCCTGACGAAGCGCTTCATTGGCGCCATCTCGCGGAAATCGAACTCGCTCCCCGCAACAGGGCGGATCTCGCCGGTCGGTATCTGCTTCTCACTGGTCGGCAGATAGTGGTCGGCGGCGATCATGATGTCATGCGCCAGGGCATCTTCGCGGCCATCGAGATTGAAATAGGAATGCTGGCAGACGTTGGCGATCGTCGGCTGGTCCGTCGTCGTCTCGTAATTGACAGAAAGCTCGCCATTGCCGTGCACGCGATAGGTCGCCTGGATCATGCAGTTGCCGGGATAACCGGCGCGGCCATCGCGGTCGACGATCTTCAGCACCACGCGGTCGGCCTCATGTTCAACGATCGTCCAGACGAGCGTACCAATATTGTTGCTGCCGCCATGAAGATGCGTGACACCCTTCTCGTTGAGTTCGAGTTGGTAAGCCTTGCCGTCGAGCGTGAACTTGCCATCGCCGACGCGGTTGGCGCAGCGGCCCGGCGTTGCCCCGAAGAAGGGCGAATGGGCGAGGTAGCTGCTGAAATCCTCGAAGCCGAGCACCAGCGGCGCATCATGGCCCTCCAGCCGCGCGTCCTGGATAACCGCGCCCCAACTCAACACCTTGACCGTCAGTCCGCCACCGCGGATGACGACGCGATGGACGGTCTCCCCCTCCTTGGTCTGTCCGAAAACTTCCCGTTCCAATTTGTCCACCATGATCGACGCTCACTCCATCCCTACGATTCAGGAACCGGAACCTGCCCCCATTCGCTGCAAATCGCAACCGGGCGGACCCGGAAAACAAAACGCCGTCTCAGAAGTGCGACGGCGCCATTTCTAAACCCACCCTGTAACGCTCAGATGTCCGAGCCGATCTCTTCGATATCGTAGGGCGTCGTCTGGTAGATCTCATTGATCCAGTTGCCGAAAAGCAGATGCGCATGGCTGCGCCAGCGGTTCTGCGGCGCAAGTGCCGGATCGTTATGCGGGAAGTAATTGTGCGGCATTTTGATCGGCACGCCGGCATTCACGTCGCGGAAGTATTCGTCCGAGAGAGACGTGGAATCATATTCGACGTGATTGAAGATATAGAGCCGCCGACCCTTCGGCTCGTGGACGAGACAGACGCCCATCTCGCTCGATTCCATCAGGATCTCGAGGCCGTCGACCTTCTCGATGTCGGCCCGGCGCACCTCGGTCCAGCGCGACACCGGAACCTCGAAATTGTCGGAGAAACCGGTGAGATAGACGGAGGAGGGCTTGAGGTTGCTGTGGCGGTAGACGCCGAAGGCCTTTTCCTTCAGCTCATACTTCGGCACGCCGTGGAAATGGTAGATCCCTGCCATCGCGCCCCAGCAGACATTCATGGTCGAATGGACGTTTGTCTGGGTCCAGTCGAAAATCTGCTGCATTTCCTTCCAATAGGTAACATCCTCGTAGGGCAGCGTCTCGATCGGCGCGCCCGTGATGATGAAGCCGTCGAACTTGCGGTGCTTCACTTCCTCCCAGGTCTGGTAGAAGGCAAGCAGATGTTCTTCAGAGGTATTCTTGGCCTTGTGATTGCCGACGCGGATCAGCGAGAATTCCACCTGAAGCGGCGAAGCGCCCACAAGGCGCGCCATCTGCACCTCGGTCTTGATCTTGTTCGGCATGAGGTTCAGCAGCCCGATCTGCAGCGGGCGGATATCCTGACGGATGGCCACCGTTTCGGTCATCACCCGCACGCCCTCATTCACGAGGGTTTCGAAGGCGGGCAGCGTATCGGGGATCTTGATGGGCATTGCGGTCAACTCGATCAAAATAAAAAACCGGCGGCGAATGAATCGCTACCGGCCCGCACGCGGCCCTTTAGCGACTTATTTAACGTGGCTGCAAGCCGGCCGGCCAAATCACCACAGGGCATTCTAGATAGCGCCAGTCCGGCTTCGAATCAACTGTCAATGCAGATAGCTGCAAAAGCCATCACGCTTTCTTTATGGGTGGCGGAATCTGTTGATGGACCAGTGACGCCCCCATGTTATTAATATAAGGATGGGCGGATTTGGAAACTTGTAATGGCAAATAACATCGAAAGGGGGAGGGGCATCCAGAGTCAGGACCGGGTAGGGTATGATCTCAGCCTGACATATCGGCTTGGAGTGATGTTCTCCGCATTCTGGAATTCGCAGGTCCGCGGCAAGGTGGTGGGGCTTGCGGTCCTGCTTGTCGTCATCATCCTGGCGACAGCCTACGGACAGGTGATCCTCAACGAATGGAACGCCCCCTTCTACGATTCACTCGAACGCCGTGATCTTGGAGAGTTCTTCCACCAGCTCGAAATCTTCGCGATGATCGCCGGCGCGCTACTGCTGCTCAACGTGCTGCAGGCCTGGCTGAACCAGATGACTGCGCTCTATATGCGCGAAGGGCTTTCGCGCGATCTCGTCGATCAATGGCTGAAGCGCAAGCGCGCCCTCAAACTCTCCACCATCGGCATTCTCGGCGTCAATCCGGACCAGCGGCTGCATGAGGACTCCCGTAACCTGGCCGAAAGCACCACCGGTCTCGTGCTCGGCCTCCTGCAGTCGACCATCCTGCTTGTCAGCTTCATCGGCGTGTTGTGGGAGCTTTCGAGCGGCTTCATCTTCCATATCAGCGGCTACAGTTTTTCCATTCCCGGCTACATGGTCTGGGCGGCAATCTTCTATGCTGCATCGGCCTCGGTACTGAGCCAGGTCGTCGGCCGCAAGCTTGTCAAGCTCAATGCAGACCGCTTCTCCAAGGAAGCCGAATTGCGCTTCGCGCTGATGCACGCCAACGAGAACATGCCGGCGATTACAGTGGCGCACGGCGAGGAAAACGAGCGCAAGCGCATCAATATCGACATCAGCAACGTTCTCGCGGTTATCAAGCGTCTCGCCATGGCCAATACCAACCTCACCTGGGTTTCGGCAGGTTATGGCTGGCTGGTCATCGTCATTCCGATCATCGTTGCAGCACCTGCCTATTTCTCCGGTGGCCTCACCTTCGGCCAGCTGATGATGTCGGTCGGGGCCTTCAACCAGGTCAACACGGCACTGCGCTGGTATGTCGCCAACTTCGGCCCGATCGCCGAATGGCGCGCCACGCTGATGCGCGTCACCGATTTCCGCCAGGCACTGCAGGAGATGGACGACGACTTCGATCTGAAGGATGCCATCGTATATGAGGAAACCGCAGCGGATACGTTGACGCTGAAGGATGTCGTCATCGTCGCCAAGCTTGGCGAGGACATCGAGGATTGCGGCGGCTTCCGGATACGCGAAACGGATGTTACGATCAAGGCCGGCGAGAAGGTCATGATCAACGGCGATCACAGTGTGAATCGCCGCCTGCTCTTCCAGGCCATGGCCGGCCTCTGGCCGTGCGGCAAAGGTACGATTGGTCTGCCGCCGATTGCCGACATCCTGTTCATCCCGCAGGTCGCCTACGTCCCCGGCGGAACGCTGCGTGAGGCAATCTCCTTCCCCGAAAAACCCGAGGCCTATGACACCGCGACCATCGAAGCCGCGCTTGAGGCTGCCGGTCTGCATGCGCTGGTTGCCCGACTCGACAGCCGTGCGCGCTGGGACAAGCTTCTCGACGCCGACGAGCAAAAGGCAATCGGCTTTGCCCGCCTGCTTCTCGTCAAGCCTCGTTGGGTCGTTTTCGACGAAGTGCTCGAGGGCATGGAGCCGGAATGGCAGCATACGATGACAAAGCTGCTCGCCACTATGCCGGACACCGGCATGATCTATATCGGCCGCTCGGAGACCTATCTGGAAGCGCTGCAGCCGCGCACATTGCATCTGCTGGCGCTGCCCTCGAAATCCGAGGAAGAACCAGTAGTTTCGGTTCTCGGGTCAAGCGCCGCGGCGGCTCGCGCCCCGGCGCTTTAAGGCAATTCCCGTAAAATTGTGTAGCGGTTTTGCGTCCGGAACTGTGTGTCTTACATTGGCGGCATCACGCCGTGGACGCCGACGGTGACCTGCGCGGCCGAGATGCTGCCGTCGGCGGCCTTTTCCGCCATGACGATGACGCCGGCACCCGGCTTCAGGTCGTCCTTCGTCGCCGGCGCAAAGGTGACGATCGGCGTGCCATCGGCAATCGAGATGATCTTTTCCTTGCCTTGATAGGTGAGCGTGATCATGTGGCCGTCGACGGCCTTGACCGCATTGCTGACGGTCGCATTCGTCATCGAGCTGTTCGGCTGCACGTCCCACGGACGGTTGCCTTCGCCGGTACCCTTCATCGCTGCCGGGAAAATCAGCACCTCGATGGCACCATCGGGACCTGAGCCTTTCGGCAGGGAGGCGACGCCGACGAAATCGCCGACCTTGATGTCGTCAACCGACGCATTCCTGATGCCGGCGACCTTCCAGCCCGATTTGAGTGCCACCGTCGTCTCATTGCCCTCGCGGGTCTTGACGGTCAGTGTATCGCCGCTCAGGCTCTCGATCGTGCCACGCACGCGCATGTGCTGCGTTTCCTGCGCGCTCGCCGCCTGCGAAAGGCCGAGCACGACACAACTGCTGGCAGCAAGCGCCATGAATAGTCCGGTATAGGATTTGCGAGACATGTGACTCTTCCTTCTTGCCTCTGATCGGCACGGTCCCGGCTGCCGGGGCGGCACTCTATACCGCATGACGCAACACTGACGAATCAAGGAAAAGTGAGAGAAAATGGACTCCGGCAACTCGATCCCGGATACCGGAAGTCCACACCAGATCTTTGGAAATACCGGCTCAGCCGGCAGCAGACATATCCATATACATGATTTCCCAGACATGACCGTCGAGATCCTGGAAGCTGCATCCGTACATCGGACCCATGTCGAGGATCGGCTTCCAGGGCTTGCCGCCGGATGCCAGTGCCTTCTTCAGGTAGTCATCTACCTCGGCGCGGCTGCCGGCCGAAAGGCAGGTCAGTACTTCCTTGCCCTTGGACGTATCGGCGATATCGCCTTCGATGAACTGTTGGAAATGACCATGGGTCAGCAGCATCACGTAGATATTTTCCTCGACGATCATGCAGGCAGCGTCGTCGGTGGTAAAATTCGGATTGTAGGAAAAGCCGAGTGCCGAGAAGAACTCCTTCGACTTGACGAGGTCCTTAACCGGCAGGTTCACGAAAATCATGCGCATGAAAATCTCCCTTATGACGTGGCGGCACCATGCCGTCGATCACGCTCGGCCCAAGGACGGCGAATAACCACCCGATCCGACATTCAGGAAATTTTTATTCCGATCAACCTTCCAGCTCTTCCCGCAACATTTCGAGCTCCAGCCATTCCTCTTCCATCTTGGTCAGGTTTTCGCGTAGCTTCTCCATCTCCGATGCCAGTCGGTTGAACGTCGCCGGGTCTTTGGTGAAGAGGTTCGGATCAGCCATTTTCTCCTCGCGCTTGGCGATCTCGGCCTCCGCCTTCGCCATTTCCTTCGGCAGGTTTTCGAGCGCGAATTTCTGCTTGTACGAGAGCTTGCCCTTCGAGATGGAAGGAGCGGCAGCCGCAGCCTCCTGCGACTTCGGCTTCTCCGCCGCTTTCTCGGCCTTGCGGCGCTCTTCGGCGGCACCCTTGCGCTGGGCCAGCATATCGGAATAGCCGCCGGCATATTCGATCCAGCGTCCGTCCGGCGCTTCCGGATTGGCAGGCGCGATCGTCGAGGTCACCGTCCGGTCGAGAAAGTCACGATCATGGCTGACGAGGATGACGGTGCCGGGAAAACCTGTGACAATTTCCTGCAGCAGATCCAGAGTCTCGATGTCGAGGTCGTTGGTCGGTTCGTCCAGGATCAGCAGGTTGGTCGGCCGCGATAGTATGCGTGCTAACATCAACCGGGCACGCTCGCCGCCGGAGAGGTTCTTGATCGGTGTGCGCGCCTGCTCCGGCTGGAACAGGAATTCCTTCATGTAGCCGGTCACATGCCGCTGCTCGCCATTGACCAGTAGGTTTTCGCCACGCCCATCCGTCAAATAGTTGGCAAGCGTATCCTCGGGGTTCAGGTCTTCGCGCTTCTGGTCGAGAGTGGCAATTTCGAGATTGGTGCCAAGCTTCACCGTGCCGCTGTCAGGCGCAAGCTGGCCGGTCAGCATCTTCAGAAGCGTCGTCTTGCCGGCACCGTTGGGACCGACCAGACCGATGCAATCGCCTCGATGCACGCGGATCGAGAACGGCGTGACGATCGGCCTGTCGTCATAGCTCTTGGTGATCTTGTCGGCCTCGATCACCAGCTTGCCGGATTCCTGTGCGTCGGATGTGGTCGCCTGCACGGTTCCCTGCGGCCCCTTATGGCCACGATATTGTGAGCGCATGGTCTGCAACTCGCCGAGCCGTCGCATGTTGCGCTTGCGCCGTGCCGTCACGCCATAACGCAGCCAGTGCTCTTCGCGCTCGATCGCCTTGCCGAGCTTGTGCTGTTCCAGCTCTTCCGCCTCCAGCACCTGGTCGCGCCAGGCCTCGAAAAACGCAAAGCCCCTGTCGAGCCGACGCGACGTGCCGCGATCGAGCCAGACGGTCGCTGTCGAGACCTTCTCGAGGAAGCGGCGGTCGTGCGAGATCAGCACCACAGCGCTGCGCGTCTTCTGCAATTCGCCTTCCAGCCATTCGATGGTCGGCAGGTCGAGATGGTTGGTCGGCTCGTCGAGCAGCAGGATATCGGGCTCCGGCGCCAGCACACGGGCAAGTGCTGCGCGGCGCGCCTCGCCGCCGGAAAGGTTCTTCGGGTCCTCTTCGCCGGTCAGCCCTAAGTGCGACAGCAGGTATGTGATCCGGTAAGGATCGTCGCCCGGCCCGAGCCCCGCCTCGGCATAGGCCTGCACGGTCTTGAAGTCGGCAAAATCCGGTGCCTGTTCCAGATAACGCACCGTTGATGCCGGATGCCGGAAGACCTCACCAGACTGCGCATCGACGAGACCGGCAGCAATCTTCAGAAGCGTCGATTTACCCGAGCCGTTGCGGCCGACGAGGCAGATCTTGTCGCCGGCTTCCACCTGCAGGGCAGCCCCGGCCAAGAGCGGCGTGCCGCCGAAGCTCAGGAAAATATCGTCGAGTTTCAGAATGGGAGGCGCCAAGAATCAGACTCCGGAAAGATCATAGGGCCGCGCGAGCACGACGGCCCTGCCGCTGGCAAGCGAGAAGCGCACGGGGCCTTCCGCCACATTGGAAATGGTGCGCGACGACCCGAATGGCAAATGGAAATCGGCAAGCGGATAGCGGGCATTTTCGATGAAGAGCCCGGTCAGTTCGCTGAACCCCGGCACGGAAAACAGGCTACCCGGCGGCAGATCGATCTCCAACGAGCCGGGAAGCAAAGGCACTGCCTCCTCGCTGCCCGAGGTCAAGAGCACGTCGAAGCCTTTTTGCGCCAATTCGACACCATAGAGCAGATGTTGAAGCGCATGGTCGGAGCGTTCGCCACCCAATGCGCCGGCAAGGATCAGGCGTTTCGCGCCACGCTCGATTGCCTCGGAAACGGCGATCTCGCCGTCGGTCGCTGCCTTCGCGGCCGGATAGGGCTGGCGCGGCACATTGGGAAAGGCGCCGTCGAGATCGGGCGGCGTCGAATCGAAATCGCCAACCCACAATTCCGGCACCACGTCCAGCGCCGCTGCGTGGCGCATGCCGCCGTCGGCCGCGATGAACCGGCTGTCCCGCACGGCATCGCGCAGACGATCCGTCAGGCTGAGTACCCCGCCGAGCAGGATGGTGAAGGTGGATTGGCTCATGGGCATTGCCCATAGCGCAAACCGGGGGTGAAGGGGAAGAGGCGCCGAAGATCCGGCGCCTTTCTCTTAGAAGCGGTAGGTCACACCGGCGCCGATCAGCCAGGGATCGAGTTTTGCCTTGCCGCTGACATCGGCACCGCCGACGGTGGCATCGAAATCCGGGCGCAGGAAGATCTTCTTCACATCCAGGTTCGCACCCCAATGCTCATCGAACATGTAATCGAAACCCGCCTGCAGCGCGACGCCGAATGTATTCTTCACATCGAGGCTGTCGGCGCTCTTACCCGACTGATTGTAGAAGACCGTGTAATTCACGCCTGCACCGAGATACGGCTGGAAGGCACCAAAATCGGTGAAGTGATATTGCAATGTCAGCGTTGGCGGCAGCAGCCACGTCTTGCCTAAATCGCCGAGGCCGGCAATCGAGCCTTCGCCATGCACATTGGCATAGGTCGTGCCGAGGATGAGCTCCGCGGAAATATTGTCGGTGAAGAAATAGGAAATATCCGCTTCCGGAACCACTGTGTCCGAATAGGAAAGACCGGATCCGGGAATGCCATCAACCGAGCCGTTATCGCGCGTCACTACGCCTAGCGCGCGCAGACGCACCTGCCACGGACTTTGCGTGGCGACGGGTGAGCCCGCCGAAGGCGCCAGGTCGGCGGAAAGCGCCGCATGCCCGAAGGATGCGAAAACGATTGCGGCAAAAATACCCCTCAACCGAAGTGGATGAAGTTTCATGTGAATCTCTCCTGATGTCGTCGAACGGGGAGAGACTTAGGCCTGCCTTAGGCGGGTCGGCTTGAGCGAGATCAAACGCTCAGACTATTTTCTTCAGCCTGGCGTATCCTTGTCGCGGGACAGGAAGATCGCCTCGTAACCGCCGATGAATTTCTCGAACAAGACGGAGAAAGTGTCGATCTCTTCCTGCGGCCAGTCCCGCACGACCTCGGTAACGAAGGCGAGCTTCTGGGCCTGGATTTCCGCCAGCAGGTTCTGTCCAACCGGAGTCATGACGACGACGATACGCCGCGCATCCGCCTGCGATGCCTCGCGGCGCAGAACATTACGGCTGACCATATCGGAAACGACGCGGCTGGCCCGCGACGGATCGATTCGCAGCATCTCGGCAATGGCCCCGACGGTCACCTCGCCGTTTGCCTGCGCCCGCCTTACGGCATCCAGCACATCGAGATGCGAGAGTTCCAGATCCGGAGCCACGCTCTGGATCGCCAGCCGGCCAATCAGCCGGCGGCCCGTCATCATTCTCATGCGCGTCATGGAGCGGCCGATGCGCGGCACGCTGTCCATGGGAGGCTCATCAATCTCTGGCGTTCTTGTCTTGGTCAGCGTCTCGTTCATGACGGAACCATAACAGACCGGAATCAAAAATAAAATATGCCAATGTCAATAATGTGATATTGACAAATATATGCCATTAGCACATAAAGCATCGACATAACGAAATCGGCCCTCCCATGGATATGCAGCTTGCCCCCGCGCCGCTCGTGACGGATCCCCGTCGGCGGCTCATCCTCTTTTTCTTCCTGATGACCGCCATGTTCATGGCGACGCTGGATAATCAGATCGTCTCCACCGCCTTGCCGACCATCGTCGGCGAGTTCGGTCATCTGGACCGCTTCGGCTGGATCGGCTCGGCCTATCTGCTGGCGCTGAGTGCGGTCATGCCGCTTTATGGAAAGCTCGGCGATCTCTTCGGCCGCAAATATGTGATGATGACAGCGATCGCGATCTTCACGGTAGGCTCCGCCGTCTGCGGTCTCGCCGTCTCCATGAACACGCTGATCGCCGCCCGTGTGCTGCAGGGTTTCGGCGGCGGCGGTATCATGGTTTCGATCTTCGCCGTCAACGCCGACCTCTTCGAGCCGCGCGAACGCGCCCGCTACCAGAGCTATTCCAGCCTCGTGCTGATGGCCTCCGGCGCCATCGGCCCGGTCCTCGGCGGCACGATGAGCGATCTCTTCGGCTGGCGCTCGATCTTCCTCGTCAACGTGCCGATCGGCATCATCGTGCTTGCAGGCCTCGCCTTCATGCTGCCCTACCGCAAACCGCATCGTCGACCGAAGATCGATTATGCCGGCGCACTTCTGCTGGCGTTGACGACGACCAGCATCGTGCTTGCGACGGACAGCAGCGAACTTTTCGGTGCGTTGATCTCCCCGCAGAGCATCAGCATCGTCGCCTTCGGCGTGGTTTGCGCCATCGCCTGGGTTTTCGTCGAACGCCGGGCGCCGGAGCCGATCGTCCCGCTGCCACTTTTCCGCAATTCCACCTTCAGCCTGCTGCTAGTGGTCTCGATAATGAGCGGCGCGATCGCCATCGGCATGGTCAATTACCTCGCTCTGTTCCTGCAGACGACCACAGGCCTTTCGCCATCTGGCGCAGGCCTGCTCTTCATCCTGCTGACAGGCGGCCTCGTCTGCGGCTCCCTGAACGCCGGCCGCATCATTTCGAAGACCGGTCGCTACAAGCCCTTCGCCATCGCCAGCCTCACCTGCAGCGCCATTGCTTTCGCACTGATGTCGCGGGTCCATGCTGGCACGCCGATCGCCGTCATCGGCACGATCATGCTACTGCATGGTATCGGCATCGGCCTTGCCCAGCAGGTTCCGGTGATCGGCGTGCAGAACGCCGCGCCTGCCCGCGATGTGGGTGCGGCGACCGGCTCGGTCACGCTGTCGCGCATGGGCGGCGCTTCGATTGCCATCTCCATCTACGGTGCGATCATCGCATCGCAGCTCGGCAAGCTCGGTTCCTCGATCCCGGGCGTGGCCAATATCGAGGAGCTGACGCCGAAAGTGATGGCCGCCCTTCCCGAAACCAGCCGTCAGGCCGTCGCGGATGCTTATGCCGCCGCCTTCTCACCGCTGTTCATGACCTCTTGCGGCATTGCTTTGATCGGTCTGATAGCCGCCATCATGCTGAAGCCGGTGCAGCTGCCCCGTGCCGGCGAACCGAAAACCGGCCCGACTAGCACTGCCCCCGAAGCTGCGGAATAAGCATAGGCGCGCGACCCGCGCGCCTCTTCATTTCGATCATGCAGCAAACACTACCATTAATTGCATTCTTCGCGCGGACGTTATAGTTGCCCGCATCGGTCGCCGTGTTGACCTATTTTTTCCGCAGTGCAGCCGGAATCTGCACTTGTGATGGAACTTTCGCCATAATTTCATCGGAGCGAGAAAGTGCCTCGACAGGCGAGGCATTGCCGAAATGCAACGGCACCACATTTAGATAGAGTCTCGCTATGCAACCCACGCGGAAATCAGCTACAGCAAAGACTTGGATCGGCCGATTGTGCAGTGCGAGAACAGAGGCGGAAGCCTATTGAATTTTCCTGGCAGCGGCCGGCCCGAAGATGCGGCAGACCGGCGACTTAAGATGATGCGGAGAGACAGACTGGACAGCATGACGACGTGGAGATCGCCCGCGCTTTCCAGTGATGCCTTTCTTGCGCCGTGCCGTTGGGCGCGCCGTCTCCTGCTGCTTTCAGTCTGCGCCGTCGCGCTGAACGGCTGCGAGACGCTGATCGAACAATCCTATCAGCCGACCGTCGGCCCATCGTCCAAGCCACAGATCGTCGACGAAGTACAAAAAAATGACCCGCGCGCTGCCATGGGCGCTCGCGAGCATCCCCGCATCGTCGCGAGCTATGGCGGCGAATATAAGGACGCCAAGACCGAGCGCCTCGTCGCACGCATCACCGGCGCGCTGACGGCCGTGTCGGAAAATCCGAGCCAGTCCTATCGCATCACCATCCTGAATTCGCCCGCCATCAATGCCTTCGCGCTGCCGGGCGGTTATCTCTATGTCACCCGCGGCCTGTTGGCGCTCGCCAACGACGCCTCGGAAGTGGCGGCTGTACTGTCGCACGAGATGGGCCACGTCACCGCAAACCACGGCATCGAACGCCAGAAGCGCGAGGAAGCCGAAGTCATTGCCAGCCGCGTCGTGGCTGAGGTTCTGTCGAGCGACATAGCCGGCAAGCAGGCGCTTGCCCGCGGCAAGCTGCGCCTTGCCGCCTTCTCCCGCCAGCAGGAACTGCAGGCCGACGTCATCGGCGTGCGCATGCTCGGCGAAGCCGGCTACGATCCCTATGCCGCGGCCCGTTTTCTCGATTCCATGGCCGCCTACAGCCGCTTCATGTCGGTCGATCCCGAAGCCGACCAGAGCCTGGATTTCTTGTCGAGCCATCCGAATTCCGCCCAGCGCATCGAGCTTGCCCGCAGCCACGCCCGCGCCTTCGGCCAGGAAGGCTCGGTCGGAGACAAGGGCCGCGATTACTATCTCGATGGCATCGACGGTCTTCTCTATGGCGACAGCCCGGAAGAAGGCTATGTGCGCGGTCAGACCTTCCTGCATGGCGGCCTCGGCATACGCTTCGACGTACCGCCGGACTTCAGTATCGACAACAAGGTCGAAGCGGTCATGGCGACCGGCCCGAACGATACCGCCATCCGCTTCGATGGCGTCGCCGACAACCAGAACCAGAGCCTGACGAATTATATCTCCAGCGGCTGGGTTACCGGACTTGATCCCGCAAGCATCCGGCCGATCAACGTCAACGGTATGGAAGCTGCGACCGCCCGCGCAACGGCCGACCGCTGGGATTTCGATGTTACGGTCGTCAGAAACAACAACCAGATATTCCGCTTCCTGACGGCCGTGCCGAAAGGCAGCCCTTCGCTGGAGCCGACGGCAGACGTCCTGCGCGCCAGCTTCCGCCGTATGACACCGGACGAAGCCGCCTCGCTGAAGCCGCTGCGCGTCCGCGTCGTCACCGTTCGCTCTGGCGACAACATCACCACGCTCGCCTCCCGCATGATGGGTACCGATCGCAAGCTTGATCTCTTCAAGCTCATCAACGCCTTGCCGACGGGCGCTGCTGTTTCTCCCGGTGACCGCGTGAAGATCATCTCCGAATAAAAGAAAGCCCGGCTTTGCCGGGCCAGTCTGTGCTGCTGGGGAGTAATTCCTGGTCAGGCATAGGCTGCCATATGCGGATCGGCGCTGACGAGCGCCGTGCGAAGCTTTTCCATCGCCCGGCTTTCGATCTGACGCACGCGCTCCTTGGAAATGCCGAGGTCGGCGCCGAGCTCTTCGAGTGTCGCTCCGTCTTCTGCGAGCCGGCGCGCGCTGATGATCTTCATTTCGCGCTCGTTGAGATGCTTGAGGGCAGACGCAAGCCAGATGCGGCGACGTTCGCCGTCGATCATGTTGGAGACCTGCTCATCCGGCAGCGGCTCGTCGCTGACGAGAAAATCCATCTTCTCTGCACTATCGGCGTCGCCGGAAACGGAAGGCGCCTGCAGCGACGCATCATTGCCGGAAAGGCGCGCATCCATGGTCTGCACGTCGGCAAGGCTGACACCGAGGGCGGCGGCGATTTCCTGATGAATGGATTGCAGCGTCAGCTGCGTGTCGCCCTTGGCGAGCTTGGCGCGCAGGCGCCGCAGATTGAAGAACAGTGCCTTCTGGGCCGAACTCGTGCCGCCGCGCACGATCGACCAGTTGCGCAGGATATAGTCCTGGATCGAAGCACGGATCCACCAGCTTGCATAAGTGGAAAAGCGTACATCGCGCGCCGGTTCAAAGCGAGCGGCCGCCTCCAGAAGCCCGACATAGCCTTCCTGCACGAGATCGCTCATCGGCAGGCCGAAGTTGCGGAACTTTCCTGCCATGGAAATGACGAGGCGCATGTGCGCCATGGCGATCTGGTTGCGGGCGCCGCGGTCCTCGTGATCCTTCCAGCGGATAGCGAGATTATGTTCCTCTTCACGGGCGAGATAGGGAGCCGCCATTGCTATTTTGATCATGCGCCGATCTGCAGACATGTTCTTCATATCGCTCTCCTGAACAGGCCACGTGCCTAAAAATAAACAAGCAAACATCGTTTCCGGAACATCGCTGCGCCGGAGCAAACTAGGCTCTTGAATGCATAAAGGCCTCGCTCCTGGACTTTTCAGGAGGAGGCCCTATCTCTCTTCATATGCCGCTGACGCGGCTGGACTGGATCAGTTTCTTGAGATTGCCGGATAGGCAAATTCTGGAAATCATGATCCGCTCCTCATCGAACATTGACAGCTTTAGCGGAAGTCAAACCGAGCTTATGGGTTCGGGTGAACTCCGCATCACTGTATATGAACGTCGCAGCGGCGAAAAAGTTCCAATAAAAAACCCGGCACCAAGCCGGGTTTTTTCATCAGCAAAAACAATGCGCTATTAGGCTGCCTCGTCCTGCGAATCGTCTTCCTCGATTGCCTTGCCGCGCTTCGGACCCTTGTTGAGGTTGGTCTCGACGACGCGAACGGCTTCCGTTTCAGACATCTTGTTAACGGCAGCGATTTCGCGAGCCATCCGGTCGAGGGCAGCTTCATAAAGCTGACGTTCTGAATAGGACTGCTCCGGCTGGTTTTCAGCGCGATAGAGATCGCGAACGACTTCTGCGATCGAAATCAGGTCGCCGGAATTGATCTTGGCATCATATTCCTGGGCACGACGAGACCACATGGTACGCTTGACGCGAGCCTTGCCCTGCACGACCTTGAGGGCGCGCTCGACAAAGTCGGTTTCGGAAAGCTTACGCATGCCGATGCTCATGGCCTTTGCGACCGGAACCTTCAGACGCATCTTGTCCTTTTCGAAATCGATGACGAAAAGTTCAAGCTTCATGCCGGCGACTTCTTGCTCTTCGATAACCGTGATGGTACCGACGCCATGTGCGGGGTACACGATCGATTCACCAGTCTTGAAGCCGTGACGTGCGGTAGAAGGTTTTTTCTGCTGGATGGTCATTCTAATCAAAAACTCCCTGTTACGCTTCCGGCGGCAGCCGGAGCCGGGTCAGTCAGGCCCGGATGAGACGGTTATATCCGTCGGGTGACTTCACTCTGGTTCCGCCAGACAGAAGCAAATGATATCCTTGCGCGCGATCTTGGGATCCGACAGCTCAAGTTATTGATATGTCACGGAAACCGCGTGCGGATTTGCTTTTACTTTCGTGATGGTTTTGGGCATGCGTCATGCCACAAATGGAACAGTGTGGTGAACGTATCACAAAAATATGAGGAAATCAATAATTTGCTTAACGTGAGTCATGTGGGCAACACATAGCCCCCATGTGACTCACGCGTAATTTGAAACGTTTAACCTGAAGCTGAACCCAGTTTCAACAGCGCTGCACGTCGAAAATTTCAGTCGCCACTACCGGGCTTTTCCGAGAAGTATTTCTCGAATTTCCCGGTCTCGCCGTCCATCTCCTTGGCCTCCGGCATCGGCTCCTTCTTGACAGTGATATTCGGCCAGATGCTCGCATATTCTGCATTGATCTTCAGCCACTTGTCGAGACCCGGTTCGGTATCGGGCTTGATCGCCTCGGCCGGACATTCCGGCTCGCAGACACCGCAGTCGATGCACTCATCGGGATGGATGACGAGGAAATTCTCGCCTTCGTAGAAACAGTCGACGGGGCAGACTTCAACACAATCGGTGTATTTGCAGCGAATGCAATTGTCGGTCACGACATAGGTCATGAAGAACTCCAGGATTTTCCATGCGGGCGGGGCCGGGCAACCTGGAACGTCGCGCCTGTCCCCTGAGCCGGACAAAAAGCGTGAACAGGCTTGGGAGGCAAGCACACTACCCGGCAGGTTGTGTGTGACGTATCGACTTTACGGCAGGATTTCAAGGACAAACGATCTTCGAAAGGCTCATGGCAGGAAGAGTTTTCTAATCGTCGTCCGACATCAGCCTGTCGATTGCACGTCGTTCCTTTTTCGTCGGCCTGCCGGAACCAGTCGCCCGGATTGCCTGTTCGTATGGGGTGAGGCGTTTTGTCTCATCCGGAGGCGGCGACAGGTCCTCATAGAGCAGCCGCGCCTCCTCGTAGGGACCACGTCTGTCGCCGGGCAGCCGAACGACGAGAATGACGTCTCGCCGTTCCAGCTTCAGTTCGATGCGATCACCGACTTTAATCATTTGGCTAGGCTGCACACAGCGTGAGCCGTTGATGCTGACATGGCCTGACTGGATATGGCTTTGCGCCAGCGAGCGTGATTTCACCATGCGCGTGAAAAACAGCCATTTGTCGATGCGCTGGCGCGAACCGCTTCCTGGCTGTGTTTCTCCGCCCATGATTACTTCTTCATCTGCTCCTTGAGCGCTGCAAGCTTGGCAAAGGGCGAATCCGGATCGATCGGCTTCTCCTTGCGCGGCGGCTTGGCCTCGAAACGCAGCGGCTGCGAATTGCCGCGGTTGTTGTTACGGTCGTTGCGGTCGCCACGATCCTTTCGATCACCGCGGTCCTGACGGTCGCCGCGCTGCTCGTTGCGCGCCTGCTGCGGCCTGCCGCCATCACGATTCCCGCCTTCGCGGTTGCCGCCATCCCGGTTGCGGTTGTTGTGGCGGTTGCCATCACGGGCCTCACCGCCTTCACCGCCGCTAGGACGGCGATTACGGTCACCACGTTCCTGGCCTTGGCCATGACGTTCGCTCTGACCTTGCCCGCCGCGGCGGTCGCCATGGCCGCGCGCCTGGCGCTGGTTCTCGTTGCGGCCGCCGAGACGCCACAGAAGAACCGGCTTCGGCTCTGCGGCCTCAGCTTCAGCCTCACCGACTTCAACCGAACCTTCGGCTACCACAGGCGTCTCCGCAGCCGCAGGAGCGGCTTCGACAGCGGGCGTTTCTTCCGAAGCGCCATCTGCGTCGTCATGATCGGCCTTTTCAGCCGTTTCCTCTGCCACTGTCTCAATCGCCGCCACGGGAGCCGATGGCGCATCCTGCGTCGCAAGGAATGCTGCAGCCTCCTCGGCCTTTACGGCGTCTGCGCGATAACCGAGACCCTTGAGGATCTCTTCCATGTCTTCCAGCGTCGCGCCGAGAATGGACAGCATCGCTGTCGTCGTTGTGAAGCGGCGGCCGTCATAAGCGCCTTCCGGACGGCCGGCTTGACCCGGCTTCCACTGCAAGAGCGGACGGATGAGGTCGGCCAGACGCTCGAGGATATCGATCCGCACCGCGCGCTTGCCGAGGAAACGGAAGCCAGCGAGCTTATAGAACGTGCGCTCGAAACTCGGATCGGTGACGACGGAGGTACGGCCGGCGGCCAGCACCGGAATGAGGTCGCCATAACCTGGCTTGTCGAGCCCGTCATTCTTCAGTGCCCAGAGCAATGTGATGAGCTCTGCTGGCGCCGGCTTCAAAAGCGCCGGAACGAAAATGTGGTAGGCACCGAAGCGGATGCCGTAACGGCGCATGGAGGCGCGCGCATCCTGATCCAGAGACTTCACCTCTTCCGTCACGTCGCGACGAAAGAGCACGCCGAGATTCTCGACGAGCTGGAAGGCGAGCCCCTTGGCAAGGCCCTGCAGGTCCTCAGCGCGCGACAGATCGTCGAGCGGCTTCAGCACCGTGCTGATATGATGATTGACGAAACGTTCGATACGGGCGGCGACATGATCGCGCGCATTGCCCGTAAGCTGCTCGTCGGCAAGCAGGATGACTCGCGGACGCATCACGTGATCGCTACCGGATAGACGTCCGACCGGGTCGCCGAGCCAACGCACAAGACCGTCCGAGCCGATCGCCAGATCGGCGTTGCCTGCCGCATGCAGGCGCGCGGCACGGGCTTCGAATTCAAGCGCGAGCGCCTTCTGCGACGCAGACTGAACCGCCTTGGCGTCCGGCCCATCCGTTCCACCCACAGGCGTAAAACGGAACCCGGTCAACTGCCCCACATGATGTCCTTCAACAAAGACATCGCCATTCACACTGATTTCAGCTTCCAGCATCGCATTCTCTCTCAGGCGCTTCATGAGCACAGATGTCCTGCGATCAACAAAGCGTTTCGTCAACCTTTCATGCAACGCGTCGGACAATCGATCTTCGATTTCCCGCGTCTTTTCCTGCCAGTGTGTCGGATCGGCAAGCCAGCCGGGCCGATTCGAAACATAAGTCCAGGTTCTTATCTGCGCGATTCGCGCCGAAAGCGTGTCAATTTCTCCATCTGTCCGATCCGAGCGATGAACCTGTTCCGCGAGAAACTGCTCGTTTACCGTGCCATAGCGCACCAGATCGGAAAAGAGGGTAGAAATAAGATCGGCATGTTGCGCAGGCGTTATGCGCCGATAGTCCGGTAGAGCGCAAGCCTCCCAGAGCTTTTCGACGCGCGCCGGCGTGTTAGCGAGGTCGGTAATTTCCGGATAGCGCGATAAATGTTCGAGCGCCTGCTGGTCGACCGCCGGCAGCGCCCGCGTCAGACCCGGCACGCGGGGTCCGGTCTCAAGGCTTGCCCGCAGGGATTGTATCGAGGAGAAATCAAGATCCTTGGTCCGCCACTGCAGAACCTTGATATTATCAAATTCGTGGCCCTCGATGCGCTGCACCAGCTCCTCGTCGAACGGCGAGACCTGGCCGGTTACACCAAATGTCCCGTCGCGCACATGACGTCCCGCGCGCCCGGCAATCTGGCCGAGCTCACCAGGATTGAGATTGCGGAACTGATAGCCGTCGAACTTCCGATCCTGCGCGAAGGCCACATGATCGACATCGAGATTGAGACCCATGCCGATCGCATCGGTCGCAACCAGATATTCGACATCGCCCGCCTGATAGAGCGCCACTTGCGCATTGCGGGTGCGCGGGCTCAGCGCCCCGAGCACCACGGCAGCTCCACCACGCTGACGACGGATCAGTTCGGCGATTGCGTAAACCTCGTCCGCCGAGAAGGCGACGATAGCCGAACGCTGCGGCAGCCGGGTGATCTTCTTCTGTCCCGCATAGAGAAGGTGAGAAAGCCGCGGCCGCTCCGTGACGGTTATCCCCGGCAGAAGCTGCTGCAGGATCGGCCGCATGGTACCGGCGCCAAGCAGCAGCGTCTCGTCACGGCCGCGCAGATGCAGGATACGGTCTGTGAAGATATGGCCGCGCTCGAGGTCTCCCGCGAGTTGCACCTCATCGATAGCAACAAAGGCGGCTTTGGTTTCCCGCGGCATCGCCTCGACCGTGCAGACGGAGAAGCGCGCATTCGGCGGCGAGATCTTTTCTTCCCCGGTTACCAGCGCAACATTCTGGGCGCCGACTTTTTCCACCACCCGCGTATAGACTTCGCGCGCGAGCAAGCGGAGCGGCAGGCCGATAACACCTGTGCCATGCGCCACCATGCGTTCGATCGCATAATGGGTCTTGCCGGTATTGGTCGGCCCAAGCACCGCGGTCACGCCGCGCCCGCTCAGTATCATCGGCTGCGAAGTCAGGGTCATGGTCCATGCAAGTGAGGCGGGGACGCCCCGGGTCAAGTCGGCTCCTGCGGGTAAGGCAGAGAACACATGGACAGCCGAAGCTCCAAACGCAAGGGCAGATTTGAAATAGACTCTGGATTGAGCATGGAAGTCACAGTCCGCTAAGTCCTTGATTTAAGATTCGGAACAGCTTGAGAACGAATCGGAGACGAATCGCTGACTCCGGCTGATTCAGCTTTTGTTCACGGCTAAGTATTGATTTTGAATCGGTTTTTTACACTAGATGCTGAATCTGTAGACTCGCCTGAGAACAAATGCTGGCAACCGCGATTAACGCTTCTTGCCGCATCGTAAAGGCGCAAAGGTCAAGGCCGAAATTAACGCTTCGATCAAAGCCGGAACGAAGCGGAGACGAATCGCCGATATCGAGGTTTTCCCTTTTCGTTCACTGCGAGATCTTGTGGCGTTTTCGCCACCGATCCCCAGATACGGGTTCCGGGTTTGCCGCAGCCATCCCGAGCCGTTGGATCGCATTAATCATTTGCATGCCGAATTTACAGAGCCTTAAACAGGCCGGCGCCGGTAGGCCGATGAAAGTCATGGCTGATCAAAGCCGGAACGAATCGCCGACGAATCGGAGACATCTTCATTTTCCCGCTTTGTTCACCGCAACATATTGTATTTAAAGAGAATTTTAACCATACCCGGAAAATACCCCATAACATTTCGCCGACTTGCTTTCGAAAGAACCGGCTAAATTTGGCTTCTGTCGCAATGAGGGATAACGCCGCCGTGATATTCTGAGAGTTTAGCCGGGAACAAAAATCGCGGATGCGGGTTTCTAGTCCAGTCGAAATGAGAATGAGGCAGGACAAACACCATGCTTGGCACGATACTTCTTATTATCCTTATTCTATTATTGGTCGGCGCCTTGCCGAATTGGGGTTATAGCCGCGGCTGGGGCTATGGACCTTCGGGTGGTTTGGGGTTAGTTCTCGTCATCATTATCATTCTTGTACTGATGGGCCGAATTTAAAGGCCGGTAACCTGGGGAGTTAGACATGAAAAAGATTGTTCTTAGCTGCGCTCTCATTGGCGCTCTCGCCTCCTGCACCCCAACGGAGCAGGGCACGGCGATTGGTGCGGGCACGGGCGCCATCATCGGCGGCGCCGTCAGCAACAGCTGGGGTGGCGCGGCAGTTGGCGCAGTCGCCGGCGGTCTGACAGGCGCACTGATCGGCCAGTCGGTTGAACGCCGCGGCTACTGCATCTATCGCGACCGCTACGGTCGCCGCTACGAAGCTCGCTGCCGCTAACCAGCATCGCCCCATCGGAAATTTTGAACGGGCGCTTCGGCGTCCGTTTTTCTTGCGCGCGTTTATCGTCAACATGGCGTTGACGATTGGTCGCTGAAGTCAAATCTACCGCGCCGCCGACGCCAGGCGCATATTAGTTTCAAGATCGCAAGGGCAGAGCACCTGCCGCCTGCGAGTGGAAACGCCATCATGGCCCACATCCTGCTCAATTCCGCCGTCGCCGTCCTGATCGCCACGGCCTTTCTTACGACAGCAATTGCCGCTCTCCGCAGCCAAGACCGCGCTTTCCAGAAGGTGCCCGTCAAGGCCAACAGACGGTATCATCCAAACGCTGACACCATCAAAGAAACCGAAAACCGCGTGACGGTAAATATTTGAGCGCCGTCCGCGGGAGACACGGCCATCAACAGGATCATCGTGATCCCCGCCCTCATCACCATTGCCTTCGCGGGCTATGGCGCATCCGCCGGCCCCCTATGACGGCACCGGCAGCTTCCCGAGCAACTATGCCCACAATCAGAAAAAATAGGCTCAGACGAAGAACTGACCGCCATTGGCCGTCAGCGTCGAGCCGGTGATGAAACCGGCGTCGTCCGAAACGAGAAAAGTCACGCAACGCGCGATCTCCTCGGGTTCACCGAGGCGCCCGACCGGGATTTGCGGAATGATCTTCTCATTCAGCACCTTTTCCGGCACGGCCAGCACCATCTCCGTACCGATGTAACCGGGGCAGATGGCGTTGACGGTAATGTTCTTGACAGCGCCCTCCTGAGCGAGCGCCTTGGTGAAGCCGAGGTCACCGGCCTTGGCGGCGGAATAATTCGCTTGTCCCATCTGGCCCTTCTGGCCGTTGATGGAGGAGATATTGACGATGCGCCCGAAGCTGCGGTCGCGCATGCCGCTCCAGACATGATGCGTCATGTTGAAGAGGCCGGTGAGGTTGGTATTGATCACCTCGTGCCACTGCTGCGGCGTCATCTTGTGGAACATCGCATCACGCGTGATGCCGGCATTGTTGACGAGGATTTCGACCGGGCCGAGCTCGGCCTGAACCCTCGTGATACCCTCGCCGCAGGCGACATAGTCGGACACGTCCCACTTGAAGGCCGGAATGCCGGTAACATCGTGAAATGCCCTGGCCTTTTCATCATTGCCGGCATAGTTGGCGGCAACCTTATAGCCGGCATTCTTCAGCGCCATCGAAATTGCCGCGCCAATACCGCGCGTACCACCAGTGACCAGAGCCACCCTGCTCATGTTCCGCTCCCCTGTTGTTGTCAGCCTGCTCTCAGGCAGGCCTCAAGAAACATGCATCGTACGCTATTTATATTGCCTCAAAACACATCGCGACACCCATGCCGCCACCGATGCACAATGTAGCCAGTCCTTTTTTGGCGCCCCGACGCTTCATCTCGAAGAGCAGCGTATTGAGGACACGCGCACCTGAAGCGCCGATCGGATGACCGATCGCAATCGCGCCGCCATTGACGTTGACGATAGCAGGATCCCAGCCGAGATCCTTGTTGACGGCGCAGGCCTGGGCCGCGAAGGCCTCATTGGCCTCGACGAGGTCGAGATCGCCGACGGACCAGCCGGCCTTTTCCAGCGCCTTGCGGGAGGCGGGGATCGGGCCTGTGCCCATGACCTGCGGATCGACACCGGCCGTTGCCCAGGAAACGATGCGGGCAAGCGGCTGGATACCGCGTCGCGACGCTTCCGCTTCGCTCATCAGCACGGTCGCGGCAGCGCCGTCATTGAGACCGGAAGCATTTGCCGCCGTCACCGTGCCGTCCTTGTCGAAGGCGGGCCGCAGCTTGGCCATCGCCTCCATCGTGGCACCATGACGGATATATTCGTCGGCATCGACGGTCACATCGCCCTTGCGACCTTGAATGACGAAAGGAACGATTTCGTCCTTGAACCGGCCGCCCTTCTGCGCGGCCTCGGCCTTGTTCTGCGAACTGACGGCGAACTGGTCCTGGTCGTCGCGCGAAAGCTGCCACTGGCGCGCGATATTTTCCGCGGTAATGCCCATGTGGTAGCCATAGAAGGCGTCGGTCAGGCCATCCTTGATCATGGTGTCGATCATCTTCATGTCGCCCATCTTCACGCCCCCGCGCAAATGCGCTGCATGCGGCGCCATCGACATGGATTCCTGCCCGCCGGCGACGATGATCTTCGCATCGCCAAGCGCGATCTGCTGCATCCCGAGTGCAACGGCACGCAGGCCGGAACCACAGAGCTGGTTGACGCTCCAGGCTGTCGCTTCCTTGGGAACGCCGGCCTTCATTGCGGCCTGACGGGCCGGGTTCTGGCCTTCGCCAGCCTGCAGGACCTGGCCAAGGATGACCTCGTCCACGTCTTCAGGAGAAACACCTGCCCGCTCCAGCGCGCCCTTGACGGCCGCCGCACCGAGTTCGTGAGCGGGAATTGTGCCGAAAGCACCGTTGAAGGAACCGACAGCGGTGCGCGCTGCGCTGGCGATGACGACGGATGAACTGCTCATGGGATGTTTCCTCATTTCTCGTCACACATATAAGTGGAAACTGACAAAGCTGCAGGCGCAAGTCAAATGCCAAGACTGCCCCGGCATCTGCTGCAGCGCCCTCGAATGGATTTATCCGTACGGGGAAAGGGCTTGCCGCATCGCACAAAGAGATTGTCACCGCCCTTCTTTTGCGTCTACAGTCTCTGGTGGAGGAGTATACATACAATCAGATGGGGTTCGGAGACTGATATGGCAAAGACCGAGGGTCAGATCGTAATCAAGAAATATGCCAATCGCCGCTTATACAATACGGGCACCAGCACCTATGTGACGCTGGAAGACCTGGCGGAGATGGTGAAGAAGGGGGAGGACTTTGTCGTCCAGGACGCCAAAAGCGGTGACGACATCACGCATTCGGTATTGACCCAGATTATTTTCGAGCAGGAATCGAAGACCGGCAACACACTGCTTCCGATCTCCTTCCTGCGTCAGCTCATCACCTACTATGGTGACCAGATGCAGATGGTCGTTCCGAGCTTCCTGGAGCATTCCATGCGCGCTTTCACGGAACAGCAGTCGCAGATCCGCGAGCAGGTGAACCGCGCTTTCGGCGAAACGCCGCTCGGCAAAAACCTTCAGCTTCCCATGCAGATGGTCGAGGATCAGGTCCGCCGGAACACCGAGATGTTCCAGCAGGCTATGCAGATGTTCTCGCCCTTCATGACGCCGCCGCCCAAGGAAACCCGCAAGGCGGAGGCCAAGGACATCGACGAGCTGAAGGAACAGCTTCGCGCGCTGCAGAACAAGCTCGACAGCCTATAGACCGATCGAGACGTCCCGGCCGGCGCTGCGGATCGACACTGCAAAGCCGCCGATAACGTCGATCAGCGCAATGGTCATCAGAATGAAGAAGACCTGGGTCGCCGCGTCCTGGACGAGAAGAAACTCGACCAGGAAGGCGATGAAGACCAGCATCGACAGCATATGATTGATCAGGTTGCCGGAACCGTTCCGGGTCGCCTTCAGGATCTCCAAGAAGAGCACGACGAGCGCCACGACGATGAAGAGATCGCCGAGCGCCATGCTCCACATCGCGCCTGAGAGCATCGACAGCACGATCACGTCGTGCTGGAGCGAGGGAATTCCGCCACCACCCATCAGGCCCAGCATCGCCAGATTGTAAAGAATAAATGGAATAACCATCAGCGGCATTGCGGTAATCATGCAGAAAAATCTCCCTGACCTCTAGGGAATACTGCCTGACATCACCGTCTCACTTCAAGGCATCGAAGATTATAATATCTTGAAAAGAAAAAGGCCGGCGTCGAGCCGGCCTTCAAAACTTTCATCGGACATGCCGCGTAGAAATTATGCGTTTTCCTTCGGCGTCAGAACCTGACGGCCACGGTACATACCGGTCTTCAGATCGATATGGTGCGGGCGGCGCAGTTCGCCGGAGTTCTTGTCTTCAACGTAGGTCGGAGCCTTCAGCGCATCAGCCGAACGGCGCATGCCGCGCTTGGACGGGCTCGTTTTTCTCTTCGGTACAGCCATTTCTCATACTCCACTTGCGGGCAAAACACTCCCACGGCCAGACTGGCGGCCGAAACGGACATGTCGCGATTTCGGAAATTTTGCGCGCTTATACATGCAAGGGGCGGCCTTGACCAGTCCCCATATGGATTTTTTGCGATGCGGCTGATTCTCTCATTAGACCTCGTCTTCCGCCACGATCCACGGCTCGACGCGGGCCGCCTCTTCCCACCGCCGCCAGGCCGGGTGCGCCTTCATCGCACCCATGTAGGCCAGTGTATCCTTGTCGCTGACGAGATCATAGATCTCGAAGCGATTAACGACGGGCGCAAACATCGCGTCTACCCCGCTGAATTCACCGAAGAGGAACGGGCCACCGGATTTTTGCAGAAGATCGCGCCAGATCGTCTCGATACGGCTGATATCGGCGGAAACCCCGTCGGGAAGTGCGATCTTGCCTTTCGGCCGGCGGATATTCATCGGGCAGGCGCTGCGCAATGCCCGGAAACTCGAAAGCATCTCCATGGAAACCGAACGGGCAAGCGCCCGCTCGGCACGATCCCCAGGCAGCAATCCTGATTCGGGAAAAAGCTCGGCCACATATTCGATAATCGCGAAGGATTCCCAGATCTTCAGCGCACCATGCTGCAGCAGGGGCACATGGCCGCTCGGCGAGACCGCCTTGATGTTGGGGTTACCACCCGGATAGTCGAAGGGGATCAACACCTCCTCGAAATCGATGCCGACGCCCATCAGCGCCATCCACGGCCGGAACGACCAGGAAGAATAGTTCTTATTGGCGATGTAAAGCCTCAGCTTGTCCATGGTGTTCTCCTGTCAGGGTTCGAAATCGAAAATCAGCACTTCGTGGAAGTGGTTCATATCCTCGAACACGCAGAAGGCCGGCGGATTGAGTTCCAGCACAGGCGCCTTGGTGCGGATATACTCTGTCACCTCGTCAAGCATTGCCTGCCAGCGCGGCAGCGCCTCGTCTTCTAACCGCTCAATCGGGTAGGCAAAGGTCATGTGGAACTTGTAGTTCTCATGGTTGGGCTGACGATAACCCAGGAGATCTGCGAATGCATCGCGCCAGGCGCGCATCACCCTGCGGTCACCGTCTGTCGCGCCCTCGAGAAGCAGGCCGGACGGACGGGCTTCGACGATTGCCACGTTGAAGGGATCGAACATCGTGAAACCTTCGAGCCGTGCCGCCATGAGCTCCGTCATATCGTCGATCGGCGTCTCGAGCGGAATATTATCAGGCCAATGGTTCTCCTTGCGGCCGGTCTCGATCACACCTTCAAAGAGCGTCATATGGAGGCTGGTGATTGGCGTGAAGATGAATTGTGGTGCCTCGGGCATCGCCAGATATCTCTCACGCGCTTCGATCAGCACCTGCTGCGTTTTTGAGCCCCTCGGGGGATGGCAGACGATCGTGTTACCCTGCTCAGGCAAGAAGCCGTCGAGCTTGTGATAGCGGGAGCCCAGATGCCGCGGCGGAGCCGGATTATGGGTCTTCGAATACTGAAGCAGCTCGGGCGAAAGTGTCGTGGTGGTCATGGGCGGACTCGGGGCTTTGATTGCTGATGCATTCGCCCATATGGCAAGATCAAGAATGTCAGATGACACTTGCCGCTACCAACGACAAGTTCTGATATCAATCATAGATACACTTGATGTAATCGCCCGAGCCCTGCGCCCGCCGTTCGATGAGCGCTGCAAGCCTGCGCAGGCCTCGCCCGGGTTTTCCGGCATTGCGGTCGATCGGGTTCGGCAGGGAAACCGCAAGCAACGATGCCTGCCGGCGTGTAAGCTTCGAGGCAGGCACCTTGAAGTGATATTGCGCAGCCGCCTCGATACCGTAAATGCCTGGCCCCCATTCGGCGATATTGAGATAGATCTCCATCAGCCGCCGCTTCGACCAGACGAAGTCGGAACCAACCGCCAGTGGCAGTTCCAATCCCTTGCGGATGAAGGAGCGGCTGTTCCAGAGGAAGAGGTTCTTCGCTGTCTGCATGGGGATCGTGCTGCCGCCGCGCGTCTCCTGGCCCTTCAGCGTGTCTTCGACCAGCATGCGCATCTCGGCCCAGTCGACGCCCCCGTGGAAGCAATACTGTCCGTCTTCCGACATCATCACCGACTGCACGAGCACAGGCGCAACCTCGTCGATCGACACCCACTGCCGGTCGTAACCGCGCAGGAGCATGAGATCGCGCAGCATCAGCGTCGAAACCGGATGGATGAAGGGCAGCAGATAGAGAAGGATCAGCAAATAGGGAAAAAGCAGCACCGCCAGAACGGCAAGAACAATGCGTTTCAGCACCTGGCGGTCTCCAAGCCAACGCCGGTGAACCGGCGCCTCGACGCTTTCCTCTGTCTGCGGCGCTATATCCAATGTCCCAGTCCGATTTCGCCCTCGTCGCTGTCATACCGCCTGAAAACCCGCATTGCCAGAGTGCAGCGGAAATCTTGACGCGGTGATCGACAATTCCGTTGCCAGCAGCCATTCTGCCGTGCCAAAGAGCGCGCATGGACGCAAAGCGGGAAACATTCGAGACACGGTTGAAAAGCAGTGCCGCCGAGATCGAGGCGCTGCTCGATCTCCTGCTCTCTCCTACCGTGCTGTCCGACGAGATCGCCCGCCCCGACCTCTTGCGTAGCGCCATGCACTACGCCGTCCTGAATGGCGGCAAACGCCTGCGCCCCTTCCTTGTCGTGGAAAGCGCAGCACTTCTCGGCGGCAACAGACAGGCCGCGCTTCGCGTCGGCGCGGCACTCGAATGCATCCATTGCTATTCACTCGTTCACGACGATCTGCCGGCTATGGACGACGACGACCTACGCCGCGGCAAGCCGACCGTACACATCAAATTCGACGAAGCGACCGCCATTCTGGCCGGCGACAGCCTGCTGACCTACGCGTTCGACATCATCGCCGCGCCGGAAACCGACCTGCCGGACCGCAGCAAGACGGAACTTGTTCTGGCGATCGCCCGCGCCGCTGGCCTCGGCGGCATGGCCGGCGGACAGGCCCTTGATCTTGCGGCGGAAACTCAGGCGCCCGAT